>NZ_KV809417.1:140866-286794 GCF_001812555.1 Micrococcus sp. HMSC067E09
GGTGCACTCCACCACCAAGTACATCGGCGGGCACTCGGACGTGCTCGGCGGCGCCGTGGTGGTGGCCGACCGCGAGTTCCGCGGTCGGGCGCTGGCCGAGGCGGTGGCCTACCAGCAGTTCGCCGCCGGTGCGGTCGCCGGCCCGCAGGACTCCCACCTCGCCGCCCGCGGCCTCAAGACGCTCGGCCTGCGCATGGACCGGCACGGCGCCAACGCCGCCGCGCTCGCGGGCTGGCTGCAGGGCCGCCCCGAGGTCGCCCAGGTCTTCTACCCCGGGCTGCCCGACCACCCGGGCCACGAGCTCGCCGCGCGGCAGATGGACGGCTTCGGCGGCATCGTCTCCGTCCGGCTGGCCGGGGGAGAGGCCGCGGCCCGCGCATTCGCCGAGGCCACCGAGCTGTTCGCGCTCTCGGTCAGCCTCGGCGGGGTCGAATCGCTGCTCTGCTACTGCTCCGAGATGACCCACGCCTCCGTGCGGGGCACGCACCTGGCCGTCCCCACGGACCTGGTCCGGCTCTCCGTCGGCATCGAGGACGTGGCCGACCTGCAGGCGGACCTCGAGACCGGCCTCGAGTGCGCCGCACGCGTCGCCGCCGGCCGCGGGGCGCCGTCGTCGTCCGCGGTGCCCCGTCCCGCCCCCGCCCACCACCGCACCACCGGTGCCCGCACCCCGGAGAGGACCCGATGAGCCACGCCACCCTTGTTCCGAGCACCGTCCCCACCCGCGTGGACGACCTGACGTTCAGCATCCACACCACGCCGTTCGACGAGGACTACACGCCCGCCGCCAGCACGCGCGCCACCACGAACTTCGCGAACCTCGCCCGCGGCGCGGACCGGCGGGAGAACCTGCGCGCCGCCCTGGCCATGATCAACGGGCGCCTCAACGACCTCGCCCCCTGGGACAACCCGGAGCGGGACCGCTACACGGCACGGATCGAGATCGTCTCGATCGACGTGCACTTCACCGCCGACGACGGCGCGGACGTCGGCTTCCCGCTCATGGAGATGCTCGACGTGCGGGTGGTCGAGCGCGCGACGGGCGCCGTGCTCGGCCGCAGTGTGGGCAACAACTTCTCCTCCTACGTCCGCGACCACGACTTCTCCGTGGTGCTGCCCGCGCACGCGGCGACGTCGCCGGGGACCGAGGAGCCCGACGGCTTCGGCGACCTGCACGGGCGGCTGTTCCGGCACCTGCTCGACTCGCAGGCATACCGGGAGCGGTTCCCGCAGCAGCCCGTGATCTGCATCAGCGTGTCCACGAGCCGCACCTACCGGCGCCTGACGAACGAGCACCCGGTGCTCGGGGTCGAGTACCGCCAGGACGCGCACTCCCGCACGGACCGCTACTTCGGCCGGATGGGCCTGGGGATCCGGTGCTTCCTGCCGCGCGGGGCCGTTGCGCCGCTGGCGTTCTACTCGCGGGGCGACCTGCTCAACGACCACGCGAACCTCTCCCTGGCCGGGCTGATCGCCACCATGGAGACCTTCCAGCGGATCTACCGGCCGGAGATCTACAACGCGAACGCCGGGGCCGGCGAGGTCTACCGGCCGCGCCTGGACCACGGCGACTTCTCGCAGACCCGGATCGTCTACGACCGCGAGGAGCGGGCCCGCCTCGGCCGGGAGCAGGGGGAGTACACGCAGGAGCACTTCATGGGCCCGCACCGCGACCTGCTGGAGCGCTGGGCCGCCGCCCACGCCGCACGAGACACCGAGGAGAGCCGATGACCACCCTGATCCCCACCACCCTCGTCGGAAGCCTGCCCAAGCCCGGCTGGCTCGCCGAGGAGGAGACGCTCTGGTCGCCCTGGAAGCTCGAGGGGGAGCGGCTGCGCGAGGGCAAGCTCGACGCGCTCGCCCTCGCCGTGGCCGACCAGGAGCGCGCGGGCATCGACATCGTCTGCGACGGCGAGCAGACCCGCCAGCACTTCGTCACCACGTTCATCGAGCACCTCGGCGGCGTGGACTTCGACCGGCACGAGACGGTGCGGATCCGCGACCGGTACGACGCGAGCGTGCCGACCGTCGTCGGGGAGGTGGGCCGGCCGGCGCCGGTGTTCGTGGACGACGCGAAGGCCCTGCGCGCGCGGACGGACCGGCCCATCAGGTGGACCCTGCCCGGGCCGATGACCATGATCGACACCCTCGCCGACCGCCACTACGGCAGCCGCGAGAAGCTCGCGTGGGAGTTCGCGCGCATCCTCAACGAGGAGGCGCGGGAGCTGGCGGCGGTGGGCGTCGACGTCGTGCAGTTCGATGAGCCCGCGTTCAACGTGTTCTTCGACGACGTCCGCGACTGGGGCGTGGCGACGCTCGAGCGTGCGGCCGAGGGCCTGACGTGTGAGACGGCCGTGCACATCTGTTACGGCTACGGGATCAAGGCGAACAACGACTGGAAGGCCACGCTCGGTCAGGAGTGGCGCCAGTACGAGACGTCGTTCCCGCTGCTGCGCGAGTCCACGATCGACACGATCGCCCTGGAGCGGCACCACTCCCGGGTGCCGGCGGAGCTCATCGGCCTGCTGCGCGGCAAGAAGGTGATGGTCGGCGCGATCGACGTGGCGAGCGACGAGATCGAGACGCCCGAGGAGGTTGCCGCGACCCTCCGGGAGACCCTCGAGTTCGTGGACGCGGACAAGCTGATCGCGAGCACCAACTGCGGCATGGCGCCGCTGGCTCGCTCGGTGGCACGGGACAAGACGGCGGCGCTCGTGGCCGGTGCGCGGATCCTCCGGGAGGAGCTGGGCGAGCAGTGAGGGCTCCTCTTCACCAGCGTCTTCACCAGCGTCGAAGACCGGGCCAGGACTCCTGCTGCGAAGAGCAGACGTGCCGCAGGGACGTCCGTCGGCGCCGTTCAGGCCAGAGCCGGCCGCGGCATCCCGTCGGTGCTCAGAACAGTGGCCAGGGCACCGCGGGAGTGCGCCCGCTCGGGGGAGGAAACCGTCCGTCGTCGAGAAGCTGGGCACAGCGGTGGGTGAGCGCGGCGATCTCCTCAGCACCCAGCAGCTCCGACAGCCCCCGCCCCAGTTCACCGTCGAGTCCGTCGAGGACCCGGCCGACGCCGTCGTGCTCGTCCTCGGTCAGCTCCTCGCCGAGCCAGCCCCACAGCACCGTGCGCAGCTTGTCCTCCACATGGAACGTGAGCCCATGGTCCACGCCGTGGCGGTGTCCGCCGGGCATGGTGAGGATGTGCGCGCCCTTGCGGTCGGCGTTGTTGACGATCACGTCGAACACCGCCATGTGGCGCAGCGCCGGCGTGTCTTCATGGGCCAGGACCAGCCGGTTCCCGTCCTCGTCCTCGCCCTCCAGCACGGTCCGCCAGCCCGCCGCCGGCACCTGGTCCGCCGGGAACAGGTCCACGGCGTCCTGCCCAGGATCCTGCTCTTGCCAGAGCTGCACCATGCCCTCGCCGAAGGGGCCGTCGCGCAGCCAGGTGCGCGGCGCGATCTCCCACTCCAGCGCCTCGGACACCAGGTGTGCGGCCACCTCGCGGCGGGCCAGGGTGCCGGCGGGGAAGTCCCACAGCGGGGCCTCGCCGGCCACCGGCTTGTAGACCACCGGGGTGTTCCCGATGGCTCCGAGGAACGTGGCGTTGGACGCCGTCGTGATCCTGCCGGTGAGCCTCAGCTGCCCGGACACCAGCTCGCCGCCGTCGAGGTCAGCGCCGCCCGGCTCCGCGGCGGTCATCGCAGCTCGGGCGGGGAGCAGTCGTGACCGTCGGGGTCGATGGGCTGGCCACAGTCCGAGCAGAACGGACGTCCGGCGTCCACGACCTGACGGGTGCGCCGAGCGAACGCCCGCGCGGCGCCGACCGGCATCCGCACCCGCACCGCCTCGGACTCCGGCTGAAGCATCTGCTCGGCGGCGTCGTCGGTCAGCGGATGCACGTCCACGATCACCTGCGCGGTGCTCGGGTCCCAGCCCAGGCCGATGGCGCCCACCCGGAACCACTCCTGCACCGACTCCAGCGGATCGTTGTCCACGAGCTCGGCGGGCGTGCTGGCCGGGACGCTGTGCGGGTTGTCTTCCTGGGCCATGAGCTCGTCGAGGAGCTCGTCGATCATCTCCGCCATCAGCGCCGACTGCTGCTTCTCCAGGGCCAGGCTCACCAGCCGGGGCCCGGTGCGCACCTGCAGGTAGAACGTCCGCGCTCCCGGCTGGCCGATCGTCCCGATGACGCACCGGTCCGGCCAGTCGAACTCGTGGGCGGGGGCAGGCAGGTCGGTCATGCCTCGATCCTAGGGGTCGTCCCGGACGCCTTGTCGACGGCGGCGCCACCGGCACCTGCGCCGCCGCCCACCGGCGCGTCGTCGGCCGGGGCGAGTCTCGAGAGCCAGGCGAGGTCCCCGGCGTCGGTGTTCATCGCCCAGACCCGCGGGCGGGCCGGACCGTAGCTCACCGCGGACACGGAGGCGGGCCCCACCTCGATCCGCTGGAACAGATCCAGGTGCATGCCGAGCGCGTCGGCCAGGATCGACTTGATGACGTCCCCGTGGCTGACGGCCACCCACACCGCCCCGGCCCCGTGCTCGGCCTGGACGGCGGCGTCGTGCTTCCGGATCGCCGCCGCCGCCCGGGCCTGCATGCCCGCCATGGACTCCCCGCCGGGGAAGACGACGGCGGACGGCTGGGTCTGCACCGTCGCCCACAGGGGCTCGGTGGCCAGGTCGCTGAGCGCGCGTCCCTGCCACTGGCCGTAGTCGCACTCGGTGAGGTCTGCCTCGACCGTGGACACCACCGTGGCCGGCTGGCGCTCGACGACGGCCCGCGCGGTCTGCGCGCACCGCTGCAGGGGGCTGGCCACCACCGCGGCCACGGGCACCGCGGCGATCCGCTCCGCGGTGCGGGCCGCCTGCTCCCGGCCGTGCTCGTCCAGGTCGACGCCGCCGGTCCTGCCGGCCAGGATTCCGGTCGCATTGGCCGTGGTGCGGCCGTGCCGCACGAGAAGTACCGTCGCCATGTCCTCAGCCTACTGACGGGCGGCTCTGGCCACCTCGTTCGGACAGTCGGAGGACGACGTCGAAACGGGACCAGCCGGATGCGCCGGAGCTCGCCGCGGGAACTGCCACCGGCGCCGCCGGGTCAGCGGCTGGTCAGCGCCGGGGCTGCGGCGTCCAGTGCAGACGCAGACCCGGCACCGCGGACAGCGCCTCGTACGCGGTGTCCGCGGCGTCCTCCAGGCCATCGGCCACGTCCTCACCCGCCGAGGTCAGCAGGATCACAGCGTGGTCCTCGCCGCCTGCGACGCCGCCGGGGTCGGCTCGCCAGCCGCCCTCACCGCGCACGCCGTCCTCGTCCGCGTCCAGCGACTCCATCCACCGCGCCGCCGCCTGGGCCGCACCGGGCCCGATGACATCGAGGCGCAGGGTCGCGGCAGATCCGTCGTTGCCCGGCGGGGTGCCCCACAGCCAGTCCAAGTCGACCTCCCATCGTTCGGCGGACGGGGACCGCTGGTCGTCGGCCGGCGAGGCCGCCGGGCGCGGATGCGAGTTCCAGGTCGTGTCGGTCTCCTCGGGCTGTTGGGGTCGCCTCGGCCCAGGGCGCCGGCGCTGGGCCGCCACCGCGTCGTCGATCGCGGCCTTCCACTCCTGGCGCCCCGAGAGCACGAAAGCGTGCTCGGTCCCGTCCGCCAGCTCCACGGCCAGGGAGTTCGGGGCCAGCGGAAGAACCCCCAGGAACTTCGTCCACACGGGGCGGGTGCCGCGGACCTGGTCGAGCGGGATCTGCACCGGCTCGGACTGGACGTTCAGCGTGTGCGGGGTGAAGACCAGGCGGTCGCTGACCAGGCTCAAGTGGCCGCCCACCGTCTCGAGTCCGCGCTGGAGGTTGGCGCGGCCGCTCATGTTGTCCGGCTGCCGGGGATGAGGGGTGGTCATGGGCAGGTGCCTCCGTGTTCAGTGACGCTCTCGCATCAGGCTGCTATGACGCACACAACGCTAAACCCTCGGTCAGCCTCCGAACACGGCGCGCAGCACCGTCACACCGATGGCGCCGATGATCGCAGCGGCCGGGAGAGTGATGACCCAGGCCAGCGCGATCGGCTTCATCAGATCCCAGTTCGCGGCACGGTTCACGATGCCCACACCGAGCACCGCACCGATCAGGATGTGGGTGGAGGAGACCGGCAGGGCCAGCATGGACGCGGCCATGACGACGCCGGCCGCGGCGAGCTCGGCGGTGAAGCCGGACGCCGGGTGCATCTCGGTCAGCCCGGTGCCGACGGTCTTGATCACGTTGCGGCCGATGAACCACAGACCGCAGACCAGGCCGATGCCACAGGCCAGCATCAGGGCGCCGGGCACGGCGGCCTCGGCGTTGATCTCCTCGGTGCGCAGCACGTCCACGATCGCCGCGAACGGGCCCACCGCGTTGGCGATGTCGTTCGAGCCGTGGCTGAACGCGAACGCGGACGCCGTGAACACCTGCATCCAGCTGAACAGCAGGAAGGTCGACCGGGACAGGGACTGCTTCTTCAGGGTCTTGGCGAAGATGAAGACGGCCATCCACACGGCGGCACCGACCATGAGCATGATGAGGATGTTGCCGACGTTGTCGATGTTCAGATCCAGACTCTTCAGGCCCTTGAACAGCAGCATCGACGTGATCACGATCGAACCGCCGGCCGCCAGCAGCGGCACCCAAACCTGCAGCGCGTGCTGCGAGTTGACCTCGTCCTCCTTGGACTCGATCGCGTCCAGCTCACGGTAGTAGTCCGACTCCAGCTCGTCCGGCTCGTACTCGTGACCGGAGGACTTGGTGGCGGCGTCGCGGGCCATGGCGTTGGTGTAGGCGATCTGCTGCACCTCGGAGAGACGCTCGAACGCCGTCTTGTGCTTCTTCCGCAGCTCGATGCGCTCCAGCCGCAGCTCGCGCATCTTGGCGTCGGCCTCCTCGTTGTAGACGAGGATGTGCTTCTTGATCGCCCGGTACAGGACCCAGGCCACCAGTCCGCCCAGCGCGGGGGAGAGGACCCAGGACAGCGCGATCTTGCCGATCTCGCCCCACTGCACCATCTCGAAACCGCCGACGCCGGTCTGCAGGCCCAGGGTCACCGCTGCGCCGACGATGCCGCCGACGATGGAGTGCGTCGTGGACACCGGCCACCCCATCTGGGTGGCGATGAGCAGCCAGAGAGCGGCGCCGATCAGGGCCGCGAGCATGATGAACACGAAGTCCATCGGCGGCAGCGACACGCTGTCGAGGTCCACGATGCCGCTGCGGACGGTCTCGGTGACCTCACCGCCGGCGATCACGGCGCCGCTGACCTCGAAGACCGCGGCCACCAGCAGCGCCTGCTTCAGGGTCAGCGTGCCGGCGCCCACGGAGGTGCCGAACGAGTTCGCCACATCGTTTCCACCGATGTTGAAGGCCATGAACATGCCCACGACGATCGTGGTGATCAGCAGCACCGTGTGGGTGGTGTCGGTGTAGTCGAGCGCCCAGGAGATGCACAGGGCGAGCGCCCCGATGGCGAGGATGCCGAAGGCGAGGTGCCAGTTGGTGTCGGGCCCCAGGAACCCGTTGCGTTTCAGCTCCGGGGCTTCGGTGGTGGAGGAGGACATGACGGGTCCCTTCTGCTCGGGGTCGACCCTGCTGTTCGTGGTCGACCCCGCTGCTCGGGGTCGACCACGAACGCCACCTTCCGCCAGTGATCTGACGCCGTCGTGACGGCTGGCTTGCAGAGCCGTGAACCGTCCTTGACAGGCTGGAGGCCTGCGCCTCCGAGCGTGCGCGGGGTCAGACCGTCATCCCGCCGCCAGGCGCGGCCCGTTCCGCAGCACCTCCACGACCAGCCGCAGGGCGATCGGGAACGCGTCCTCGTCCAGACCGAACCGCGGGTTGTGGTGACCCGCGTCGAAGCCCTTGGCGGCGTTGCCGGCCCCCACGAACACGTACGTCGCCGGCGCGGTCCGGGAGAAGGCCGCGAAGTCCTCGCCGCCGAGCATCGGCGGGTCGGCGATCACCGAGCCCGGGAACAGGTCCTCGCAGAGCTCATGGACCACAGCGGTGCGGTCCGGGTCGTTCCACACCATGTCGTAGCCGCGCAGATAGTCCAGCTCGCAGCTGAGTCCCGGGTTGGCCGCCTCCAGGCCGCGGACCATGTCCCGCATCGCCGCCTCCACCGTGTCCCGCACGCCGTCGTCATGCGTACGGACCACTCCACCGATGTGCGCCTCAGGCGGGTACACGTTCAGCGCCGACTGGCGGCCGGCGTCCATCCAGGTCGTGGACACCACACACGGGTCCAGCCCGGCCACCCGGCGGGACGGGATGAGCAGGAACTGCTGGATCAGGGAGCTGGCGGCGGTGACCACGTCCACGGCGTCCTCCGGGGTGGACGCGTGGGCGCCCTCGCCCCGCAGGTGGACCTCGAACAGGTCCGAGTTCGCCGAGGCCGGGCCGGGCTTGATGTCCACCGTGCCCGTGGGCAGGGTGCTCCAGTAGTGGAAGCCGAAGAAGTAGTCGACGTCCGCGAACCGGCCCGTCTCCACCATCTCCTTGGCCCCGCCGGGCGGGGTCTCCTCCGCATGCTGGAAGATGCCGAGCACGGTGCCGGTCAGCTCGTCCAGGTGATCGTGCGCCCAGACCAGGGCGGACATGATCGTGGCCGTGTGCCCGTCATGACCGCAGCCGTGCATGCGGCCCGGCGTCGTCGAGGCGAAGTCGAGGTCGGGCCGGTCTTCGGTCATGGCCAGTCCGTCGATGTCCGCGCGCAGGCCCAGCGTGGGGCCGGGGCGGCCGGTGTCCAGCGTCACCAGCAGGCTCGTCTCGGTGAGGTTCTCGAACGTGGCGCCCGGCAGACGCGGTTCGAGCTCGGCGCGGATGTACCGGACGGTCTCGTGTTCCTCGAACGAGGCCTCCGGATGCTGGTGCAGATGACGGCGCCAGGCGACGAGCTGGTCCTGGTAGGCCTCGATGTCGGCGGACATGGGTGCTCCTTTCGAACGGGGCGGGACGAGGCCGGCGCCTGGCTCGGCGCCGACCTGTCTGTGGTTCGTCACTCGGCGGGCAGGCGGATGGGGCCGTCCGGCCCCATCGGCCAGCCCAGCAGGAACCAGACGATCATCATGGCGGCCCACGCCAGGCCCATCGCGAGCGAGTAGGGCACGAGCGTGGAGATGAACGTGCCGATGCCCAGCTTCTTGTCATAGCGCTGGGCGTAGGTCAGCACGAGTGCGAAGTACGGGAACATCGGCGTGATGGGGTTCGTGATGGCGTCGCCGATGCGGTACACCATCTGGGTGAACGCCGGGTGGTAGCCCAGGAGCATCATCATCGGGACGAAGATCGGCGCCAGGATCGCCCACTTGGCGGAGGCCGAACCGACGAACAGGTTCACGAACGCGGAGATCGCGAGGATCCCGATGATCAGCACGACGCCGTCCTGACCCTCCAGCAGCTCGGCGCCCCGGATGGCGAGGATGGCGCCCATGTTGGAGGCGCTCACATAGGACAGCAGCTGGGAGGCGAAGAAGACGACGACGACGAAACTGGCCATCGTGGCCATGGACTCCACCATCATGCGGGCGACGTCCGAGGACCCGGTGATCGTCTTCGCCCGGATCCCGTAGACCAGCCCCGGGATGAAGAACGCCAGGGCAAGGATCAGCCCGATCCCGTTCATCAGGGGCGCGTCGGTGGTCAGGGAGCCGGTCTCCGCGTTGCGCAGGAACGAGCCCTGGGGGATGCAGGCGGCCACCACGAGCGCGGCGAACAGGGCCAGCGCCACCAGGGCCCAGCGGTTGGCCCGGCGCTGGACGTCGTCGATCTCCACGTCCTCCGCGTCCAGGTCCTCGGCCGCCTGGTAGGCGCCCAGACGGGGGATGGTGACCTTGGTGGTGACGATCCACAGCACCGGAAGCAGGACGCCGACGGACACGGCGATGAACCACCAGTTCATCGGCACGGTCGTCGTGATGTCCGGGTCGATGAGGACCGCGGCCTCCTGGGTGAAGCCCTGGACCAGCGCGTCGGACATGCCGATCATCAGGTTCGCCGCGAAGCCGCCGGTGGCGGCCGCATAGGCCAGGGCGATGCCGGCGATCGGGTGCCAGCCCAGCTTGAGGAAGATCAGGGCGGCCAGCGGGGGCAGGACGATCGGGGCGGCGTCGCCGGCGATGTTGCCCAGCAGGCCGATGACCGCGATCGCGGGGATGATCAGGATCTTCGGGGCAGTGGTCATGGCCTGGGTCAGGCCGGTCTCGAACCATCCCGAGCGCTCGGCCACGCCGATGCCGAGCATGATGATGAGCACCTGTCCCAACGGGGCGAAGGCGCCGAAGGTCGCGGCCGCATCGCCGATGACGATGCGCATGCCCTCCGTGCTGAGCAGATTGGTCGCTTCCAGGGTCTCGCCCGTGCCGGGGTGGACCGCGCTCCACCCGGCCAGACCGGCCACGGCGGACGCCGCTAGGGTCAGGGCGCAGAGGCCCGCGAAGATGATGATCGGGTCCGGAAGCTTGTTGCCGCTCCATTCGATCACGTTGAGGAACCTGTTGAGCAGGCCCCGGGAAGCGGCATTCCGATCTGACGCGTCGGCGGTGGTGGACCCGCCGTTGAGCGAGGTCATGGGGACTCCTCTTGAGGTTCGACGTGCGGTGAGACCTCGGCCACAGGGTCGAGGTGGAACCATAGTAGGGCGCTCGGCCCCGGGCGTTCGGGAGGCGTCCCTCGAGAGCCTCGGAGGCTCCCGGGCCGTCTGGCCATCAGCCCTGACGCATCGTCCCGGTCTCGATGTAGCGCTGGTGCCAGGCCAGGGCCTCGTCCATCAGGTGCGGGGTGTGCAGGCCGCCCGAGTCACGCATCGCGCGGTCGAAGTAGTCCTGCAGCTGCTCCTTGTAGTCCGGGTGCGCGCACGTGTCGATGATCGTGCGGGCGCGCTGCTTCGGGGAGAGGCCGCGCAGGTCTGCCAGTCCCTGCTCGGTGACCACCACGTGCACGTCGTGTTCGGTGTGGTCCACATGGGAGACCATCGGCACGATGCAGGAGATGGCGCCGCCCTTCGCGGTGGACGGGGTGAGGAAGAAGGAGGTGAAGGCGTTGCGGGCGAAGTCTCCGGAGCCGCCGAGGCCGTTCATCATCGTCGTGCCCATCAGGTGGGTGGAGTTGACGTTGCCGTAGAGGTCGGCCTCGAGCATGCCGTTCATGGCGAGGATGCCGAGTCGGCGCACGAGCTCCGGGTGGTTGGAGATCTCCTGGGTGCGCAGGATCAGCTTGTCCCGGTACCTGCCGGCGTTGGCGTTGAACTCCTCCGCCTTGTCCGTGGACAGGGAGAACGCGGTCGCCGAGGCCAGCCGCAGGGTGCCGGAGTCCAGGGCGTCGAGCATGCCGTCCTGGACCACCTCGGTGAAGGCGGTCAGACCCTTGAACCGGGACTTCACCAGCTCCGCCATCACGGCGTTGGCGATGTTGCCCACGCCGGACTGCAGCGGGAGCAGGTGCTCGTCGTAGCGGCCGTGGGCCACCTCGTGCTCGAAGAAGTCGACGAGGTGCCGGGCGATCGCGATCGAATCGGCGTCGGCCGGCTTGAACGGGGAGTTGCGGTCCGGGGCGTGGGTCTCCACCACGGCCACGACCTTGTCCGGGTCGCACTCGAAGTATGGCTGGCCGATGCGGTCGGCCGGGTCCATGATCATGATCGGCTTGCGCTGCGGCGGCAGGGCGGTGCCGTAGTAGACGTCGTGCAGCCCCTCCAGGTCCTCGGACTGCCAGGAGTTCACCTCGAGGATCACCTGGTCCGCCAGGTCCAGCCAGGACTTGTTGTTGCCCACCGAGGAGGAGGGGACCAGGGTGCCGTCCTCGCGGATCGCGGACACCTCGATCACGGCGGTGCGCATGGGGCCGTAGAAGCCGTTCCACACCGTCTGCGCCAGGTGGGACAGGTGGGTGTCGATGTACTCGATGTCACCGGAGTTGATCTTCGCCCGCATGGTCGGGTCCGACTGGAACGGGGTGCGCAGGGCGACGCCGTCCGCCTCGGCCAGCGCGCCGTCCATCTCGGTGGAGGTGGAGGCGCCGGTGTGCAGGTTGATCTGGAAGTCCTCGCCGCGGGCGTGGGCGGCCTTGATGCGTTCGGCCAGTGCGGTCGGCACGGCCTTCGGGTAGCCCGATCCGGTGAAGCCGGACATGCCCACCGTGCTGCCCGGCTCGATGAAGGCCGCGGCCTCGTCGGCGGACATCACCTTGGCACGCAGACCGGGGTGGTGGATGCGGGATGACATGGGGCCTCCATGGGGTGAGCGAGTGAGACGGGCCACCGTCCAGGGTACCCCCGGGGCAGGGAGCCGGTGTCAGCCGTCGCCCTGCAAGGAGCACGGCTGTCCAGGGCGCAGCCGCCGGCTGTGGTGCCCGTTCTTCGCCTGCACGTGCCGGCCTGCGGCAGCCGCTAGGTTGTGGCGTAGTCCCCGCCGTCCTCTCGAAGGAGCCGCCATGGCCGTGGCCGCCGATGCCCCCGACTTCCTCGTCCAGCTCGCCGACGGCACCGTCAAGCAGCGCAACCCGTTCACCGGCACCGAGGTGTGGACCGTCCCCGGCCGCGGCGACCGCCCGCTCGGCATGGCCCGCCCCGCCGCCGTCCCGCTGGACCCGTCGATGCACGGCCGCCACTGTGCCTTCTGCCCCGAGAACGTCAGCCAGACCCCGCCGGAGAAGTCCCGCTCCGTGAGGGACGACGACGGCACGCACCGCACGCTGCTGGCCGTGCCAGCCGAGGAGCTCGACGCCACCGTGGCCGAGTTCCGGCGTGTGCCGAACCTCTTCGAGATCCTCAGCTACGACTACTGGCACCTCAACCACGGCTACGAGCTGTCCGACGCCGTGCGCGCCCGCCGGGACGCCTACCTGGCGACTGCGCAGGGGCGGGCCCACGTGCTCGCGGTGATCGAGAACAAGCTGCGCGCCTCCGGCAAGACCGGCGACGAGGTCTCCGGCATGACCGAGGACGAGCGGATCGAGGCGGCCTCCGGGTTCTTCGGCGGCGGACATGACGTGGTCATCGCCCGGCGCCACTTCGTGGACGGGGCCGAGACGGACCACGAGCTGGCGTCGTCCGGAACCCTGACGCCGGAGGAGCACCGCGAGTTCATCCGGTTCACCGCCGAGGCCGCGAAGGACCTCTACGCCATGGACCCGGGCGTGCGGTACGTGTCCGTGTTCCAGAACTGGCTCAAGCCGGCCGGCGCCTCCTTCGACCATCTGCACAAGCAGCTCGTGGCCATCGACGAGCGCGGGGCGCAGAACGAGGCCGTCCTCGCCGCGGTGGCGAAGAACCCCGACGTGTTCGAGGACTGGGCCGTGGGATATGCGCGGAAGCGCGGCCTCGTGGCGGCGCAGAACGCGCACGCGGTCCTGTTCGCCGGCTTCGGGCACCGCTACCCGACGCTCGAGGTCTGGTCCACCGCCGAGGCCTCGGAGCCGTGGGAGCACTCCGCCGAGGAGCTCGGCGCGGTGTCCGACCTGCTGCACGCGGCCCATGCCGCGACCGGCGCGGACGTGCCCTGCAACGAGGAGTGGCACACCCGTCCGGCCGGTGTGGACGCCCACATCCCGTGGCGCATCTGCCTGAAGTGGCGCGTCTCCACCCTCGCCGGCTTCGAGGGCGCCACCAAGGTCAACGTGAACACCATCAGCCCGTGGACCCTGCGTGACCGGGTCCTGGCGCGGCTGCGCGAGCTGCAGGCGGAAGGAGCGCTCGCCGCGGGGATCGAGCTGGCCTGAGTCAGTCCATCCGGGGCCGGCGCCGGGCCTGCTTGATCTCGGAACGGCGCCTCTTGCCCTCGAGCCGGCGGCGCTGGGAGCCGCGCGTGGGCTTGGTGGCCCGCCGGTGCTTCTGAGGCGTCAGCGCCTCCTCGAGCAGGGCCGCCAGCCGCTCGCGGGCGGCCACGCGGTTGCGGCGCTGAGCCCGGTGCTCGGCGGCGTCGATCGTCAGGACGCCAGCGGTCAGCCTGGCGGCCAGGCGCTGCAGGACCCGCTCGCGCTGGGCGTCGGTGAACACGGAGCACTCTGTGAGGTCCAGGCTGAGCTGCACGCGTGAGTCCGTGGCGTTCACGCCCTGACCGCCGGGGCCGGCGGCCCGCGCGAACCGCTCGGTCAGCTCTGCAGCCGGGATCATGAGTCCGCGCGGCGCACCGGGGCACGGGGCGACGCGCAGATCCTTCATGCCCTCCAGTATCCCGTGCAGACACAATGGGGCCATGAGCCACCGCACCCTGATCGTCATGCGCCACGGCAAGTCGGACTGGTCCGTCCCCGTGGACGACCGGCACCGGCCCCTGAAGAAGCGCGGCCGCCGTCAGGCCGCCGAGGCCGGACGCTGGCTGGCCGCGAACATCCCGCCGATCGACCTCGCCGTCGTCTCCCCGGCCGTCCGCGCCGCCGAGACCTGGCGCCTGGCCGCCGCCGAGCTCCCGGACACCGTCCCCGAACGCGTCGAGGAACGGGCCTACACCTTCGACGGCGCCGACCTGCTGGAGATCGTCCGCGGCCTGGCCTCCGCCCCGGAGGCCCGGGACGCGAACACCGTGGTCCTGGTCGGCCACAGCCCGGCCTGCGACGAGCTCGTCGCCCACCTGACCGGAGAGCCGGTGACGATGAAGACGTCCGGGCTGGCCGTCGTCGTGATGCAGCAGTGGGGAGGGCCCGCTGAGCTGACCGCCCACGGGCGGCCACCCGGAAGCGAGGACTGAGCAGGACGGTCAGGCCTCGAAGCGGACCTGGACGGCGGCCTCGACCGTGACGTCCTCCGGGACCAAGGCGATGCCCTCGCCGCCGTTGGCCCCGTAGGCGCGGGCGAAGCGGACACCGGAGTCCTGCGCGGCCTCGCCGCCGGAGAGCAGCCCCGGATCGGCGACCTCGAGCACCCGGACCTCCCTGGCCCCGGCCGCGGCGGCCATGACCTGCGCGCGGCGTCGGGCGTCGGCGACGGCCTCGGTCAGCGCGGACTCCTCGAGCTCTCGATGGGTGGCCTCCGTCAGCTGCCAGTCCACCCAGCCGATCTCGAGGGGAAGGCGGAGCGCCCACTCGGAGGCGCGCTCGCCGAGGACGGAGGCGTCCGTGAAGACGGCGGTGACCGCCACGGACACCACGTGCCGCAGGACGGTGGGGCGACCGTGCTCGTCGTGGTCGCGCTCCACATGGGTGCCCGGCGCCTGGACAACGTACTCGTCCAGCAGGCCGCCGGCCTTCAGCTCCAGCAGCTCACCGGACAGACGGGAGGCCTCCTGCCGCACCGTCTCCAGCACCGCGGCCCTGTCCGGGCCGGATGCCTCCACACGCAGGCGGAGCCTGCCGAGCTCGGGGGAGCGGCTGATGCGGTGATGGCCGTGGACGGTGATGCGCATGGGGCGAGCCTAGCCGGAGGGTGTCTCAGTACCGCCAGTCTCCGTCGTCGGACCCAAACCACGGGTTGGGTTCCGGGGCAGGCTCGTGGGCGTTCAGGATGAAGGCGACGCGGTCGTCGTCGCCGTCGAAGGCCTCGTACTGGAGGCGGAACATCGTGGAGTAGTGCGCGTCGTTCCGAGCCCACCCCTGGCGGACCAGGCGGTCGATGCGGCGGCGTGCGAGCGCCTCGTCGATACCGGGTTCGTCCAGGGCCTCCCGGACGCGCTTCCACTCATCCGGCGCAAGATGCTCGCGATGGGCGATGAGCGCATCGAGTGCCGCCACCTTGTCCGCCGTCTCCAAGCCTTTCCACCCGGTGTGGTGCTCCTCGACCACGGTCACCGGTGCCTTGATCTCGGGCTCGCGCATGGCGGACTCCCAGTCGAAGTCCTCCTCCTGCATCAGCCGGTGGAGCCGGTTCAGGACCATGCATCCCGGAATGTGCCGTTCCCGCGCGGGGAGCATGGCACGGCAGCGCTCGGCCAGCGCAGTGGGAGGTCTGCCGATCCTGACGCCGATCTCGAAGGCGTCCTCGGTCTCCGGCAGCACGTCCGCCAGCCGCTCATAGTCCTCGCGCGCCCACGGCATGCCGTATCGGGACTCGCCTGCGGTGATGGTCATGGTCTTTCCTCCCTCCGGCGAGGCCCGTCCTCGCCTCCATCCATCGTGACCCGAATGCCGAGGCCGCCGGGGAGTTGTCCACAGGTCCGGGCGGGCGGCGGCGCGGGGCTTCGGTGGGCGGCGATGCTCGAGGGCATGAGAAGGACGCATCTGCCAAGAATTCATCGCCCGCTGCTCGCTAGCATCAGCGATAGCAATCAGGAGGCGATCGGCATGGCACAGATCCTCGTCAGGGGCCTGGACGAACAGGTCAAGCAGGCACTGGTCAGTCGGGCCGCGGCGAACGGCAGGTCCATGGAAGCCGAGGCCCGTGCGATCCTCACCGCTGCCGTGGCGCCACGGAACGTCGCCCTCGAGGTGATGGAGAGGGGGCAGGCCGACGATGGACTGGACGGACTCGTCGTCCCCGAGCGGACCGATGACGCACGGTGGGCGGACATCGGATGATCCTGCTGGACACGAACGTCCTCTCGGAGACGCTCAAGCCCTCGCCGGACCCGAGCGTCGTCGCCCCTGCCGGCTCGACGAGCGCCACCCTGAGGAAGGCCGGTCGTCTCAGCGAGTGCCGACGGGTCCTCTGCGCCTAGGGTGAGGGCATGACCCAGGACACCGCCGCCGCACCCGCCACCAGCCCGAGCCTCGACCAGCTGAAGGAGCTGGTCCCGTACCTGAGCCGCTGGCTCGCCACCCAGGTGGAGGTGCAGCAGGTGCCCGGCGCCCAGGTGGCCGTCCGCCTCGGCGACGAGCTGGTGCTCTCCGAGGCCTACGGCGAGGCCGATCAGGCCACCGGCGAGGTGCTCACCACCGACCACCTGTTCCGTGTGGCCAGCCACTCGAAGACCTTCACCGCCGTCGCCGTGATGCAGCTCGTGGAGGCCGGCCGCCTCCGTCTGGACGACACCGTGGCGGACCTGCTGGACGACTACGCCGACACCCCGCTGGCCGGCGCCACCGTCCGCGAGCTGCTCAGCCACACGGCCGGCGCCATCCGCGACGGTGTGGACGCCGACTTCTGGCAGCTGGACAAGCCGTTCCCGGACGCCGAGGCCCTGCGCGCGACCGTGGCCGAGCACGGCGCCACCTACCAGCCGCAGGAGCACTTCAAGTACTCCAACATCGGCTACGGCGTCCTCGGGGCGATCATCGAGCGCCTCACCGGCGCCGACTACGTCACCCACATGACCTCGGCGGTGCTCGCGCCGCTCGGCCTGGAGAAGACCAGCCCGGAGCTCGCGGAGGCCCAGAAGGAGGGTGCCCCGCGCCTGGTCACCGGCCACTGTCGCCCGCACGGCCGCAACCGCTCCCGGGTGACGGTCGGCAACCCGACCACCGGCGCGCTGGCCGCCGCCACGGGCTTCGTGTCCACCGCGGAGGAGCTCAGCCGTTTCTTCGCCTCGCTCACCGTCGGCAGCGGCGGCCTGCTCACCGACCGCAGCCTGCGCCTGATGCAGCGGCCCGAATCCACCGTCCCACGCGGCGGTGAGACGGGGACCTATGGCCTCGGCATGATCGGGACCACGGTCGGCGAGCGGAAGACCGTCGGCCACTCCGGGGGCTTCCCCGGCCAGATCACCCGCACCCTCGTGGACCCGGACGGCGGCCTCACCGTCTGCGTGCTGACCAACGCCGTGGACGGCCCGGCCGAGTCGTTGGCCGTCGGCCTGGTCGAGCTGATCGACCTGCTCACCACCGCCCCCGCCACCTGGCAGAAGCTGCCCGAGGGCGTCACCGAGGAGGACCTGAAGCGCCTCACCGGCCGCTACTGCTGCCTCTGGGGCGAGACGGACGTGGTGTACGGCGGCGGCCGGCTGCTCATGCTCGACCCGACCGTCTCCACGCCGCTGACCGCCGTGCAGGAGCTGCGCGCTCTGGACGCCACCACGCTGCGGGTGCAGGACAAGGACGGCTTCGGCGCCTCCGGCGAGCAGATCCCCTTCGATGTGGACGAGGACGGCACGGTCACCCGCATGCGCATCACCGGTGTCAGCAGCTGGCCGGAGGAGCAGTACCTCGCCCGCCGCGGCGCTACCCTGATGCCATGAGCGCGCCGCACCCCACCGTCACCACCGGACTGTTCCTGCTCCTGCTGCAGGAGGACGGACGCCCCGAGGCCCTGGGCCAGTACACCGGCTACGGGCTGGCGGGCGCGTTGCTCGCGGACCTCGCCGCGGCCGGCCGTGTGGACGTGGCGGACGAGGGGCACCTCATCCAGGTCAAGGACCCGACGCCCACCGGTGACCCGCTGCTGGACGAGGGCCTGACCCGGTTCCTCGGCCATGACGGCAAGCGCGTCTCGATCGCGCTGACCACCATCGGCCGTACACTCGAGCACGCCGTGGGCGACTACCTTGCCGAACGCGGCGTCGTGGAGGTCGAGGAGGGCGGCTGGCTGGGCCTGAAGCCCCGCCGCTACCCGGAGGCGGACGGCTCCATGGAGGCGGAGCTGCGCGAGGGACTCATCGAGGTGCTGCGCGGCGCCGAGCCGACACTGCAGCAGCACGCGATGCTCGGGCTCATCAGCGCCCTCGAGATCCCCACGGCCGTCTTCGACAAGCAGGACACCGGCCTGACCAACCGTGAGCTCAAGGCCCGCGCCTCCGAGCTGCGTGAGAGTGCCGGTCCTGCGGTCGCCGGCGTCTCCCGTGCCGTGCGGGCCATGCACGCCGCCGTGATGACCGGGGCCCTGTCCGCCAACGTCAGCGACCGCTGAGGGCCTGAACCGCGGGCCCACCCGCACACCGACCGCTGCAGAGGAAGGTGCCATGCAGATCCGAGACCTGAACGACCTGAGAGCCGACCTGCTCGGCCGGGAAGCGGTGGAGGCCACGGCCCGGCGGCCGGTGGCGAACATCGTGGCGACCGTGCTGCTCTTCCTGTGGCCGATCGGGGTCGTCGGCGGGATCCTCATGATGGTCCTGGGCCGGAACGAGCCGACGCTGCCCGCCACGGGTGCGGTCATGATCGGCGTCGGCGTGCTCCTGCTGGCCGTGGCCTTGCTGCTGCGCCGCCATGCCCGCACCGCGCCCTGGCATGTGTGGCGGCTGGATCCGCAGGGCATCACAGTGGCCGGCGTGGGCCCGCTCCCGTGGGAGTACGTCGGTCCGCCGGAGAGGCGCCTGGTCCGCTCGGCCTACTCGGACGGACAGGAGCTCGGCTGGTGCCTGCCGCTCACCCAGGAGGGGATCGCCTGGATGCAGACGCTCGACGACGGCTGTCGCCAGGTCTTCGATCCCTCGCTCCGTCCGCGGCTGATGGTCATCGGCCGGCGGCGGCCTCAGGTGGTCCGCCTGATGCCGATGCGCGATGCGGACATGGGCGACTGGGTCGCCGTGGTGGGCGAGGCCTGGGAGCGCTTCGGCGGTCGGTGACGTGCAGGCACCTGCGGGGTGCCGTCGTCCGCGGACGCGGACGCTTCTCTCAGTCTGGTGTTCGGGGTTAAGCCGGTCCTGCGACCGGTCCGCGCCAATGCCACGGCCCGGTCACGATCCGCTGTGCGGGCGGCAGGACTGGACTGATGTGACCTTGTCCTGGCTAAGGTAAGGCAAGGTGGGCCCGCACACAGCGTGGTCCCTCAGCTCACAAGACGGCCCGCACGAGGGGAAGGACCGAACAGATGACGTTCACCGAGAAGACCGAGCTCCAGGACAAGGTTGAGCGCCGCCACGGAGCCAAGGCCTGGGCCGCGCTCGGCGTGGCCGCACTCATGTTCACGGCTGCCTGCAGCGACGGAGGGGACACCCCCGGCGACAATGGCGACGCGAGCAAGGACGCGCAGGTCGAGGAGACGGTCGACGAGAAGGACGACGACCAGAAGGACTCCGACGAGGACCAGAAGGACTCCGACGAGGACCAGAAGGACTCCGACGAGAAGGACGACAAGGACTCCGACAAGGACTCCGACGAGGACGAGGACGACGACGACGAGAAGGACGACGACCGGGACGACGACGCGTCGGGCGCCGAGGAGGAGCTCCGCGAGGCCCTCGAGGACCAGGAGACCTGGACGGAGCAGAAGGCCACCATGCGCGTGGACGCGTCCGAGGAGCAGATGCAGAAGATCGTGGATCTTCTCTCCGAGTCCGACGAGAACATGACCGAGCAGGACCGCAAGTCCCTCGAGGACGCCATGGACATGGTCCGCGAGGTGTCCGTGGAGTTCCAGGCCCGCTCCACCACGGACGCCCCGCTGGCGGACATGAAGGACCTCACCGGCCTCGACTGGTCCTTCGTGGCCGATCTGGGCAACGGACGCTCCGTGGAGATGATGGAGGTCGGCGAGTCCGAGTACTTCCTGCGTGCCGACGTCCTGGAGATCCTGCGTTCCATGGGCTCGGACGGCAAGCAGCAGGCCGAGCAGCTCGAGCAGTCGTTCAGCGACGTCCCGAAGGAGCAGGAGTGGATCGTCGACTTCGTCAAGGGCTCCTGGCTGGGCCTGGACAAGGCCCTCGGCTCCGAGTTCGACAAGGCCGTCTCTGAGGAGACCAAGCGCATCGAGGACGAGGCCGGGGACCAGAAGTCCGCCGACTTCGCACTGGACTACGCCGACGTCGAGAAGGACGGCGACGAGACCTATGTGATGAACGTCAAGCTCAAGGAGATGTTCGAGGACAACCCGGAGATGCTGGAGTCCGCCTTGGCCTCCACCTCCGAGTTCGACTCCGCCGAGTCGTCCTCCCCGTCCACTGACTCCTCCGCAGACGTGGACGAGGTCCTCGATTCCCTGAACGACAACACGTTCCCGGTGACCTTCACGGTCAAGGACGGCAAGGTCACGGCCGTGGAGATGGACGTCATGGACATCCTCGACGTCATCGAGCCTCCGGCCGACGCCGAGGAGGACGAGGTCAAGACCTTCGAGGAGATGAAGGAGGCCGAACTGCCGATCTCCGTGGAGCTCTCGGACAAGGCCGACAGCCTCGAGGTCCCGAAGGACGCCGTGGAGCTGACCGAGGAGGACTTCGAGAACGTGTTCGGCGCTCAGAACGGCTCCGGCTCGGGCTCTGACTTCGATTCGGGCTCCGGTTCCGACTTCGACTCGGACTCTGACTTCGGCTCCGGCTCCGACTCCGACTCGGATTCCGACTCCGACTCGGACTCCTGATCGGACTCCCCGCCAGGCCTTACTGGCCCTGACACGAGATCGCCCCGGGACCATGGTCCCGGGGCGATCTCGTCTGCCGTGCTCCCGTCCCGGGGCTACGTGGCGTCGGCGTAGGAGCGCACCTGCGCGACGGTCAGCGGAAAGGTGACCGGTGCGTCCGGGAAGAGCAGCCGGCCTGCGGCCTCTGCCGCCTCAGTCGCCAGTCTCCCGGCGCTGTCCGCCTCGTGCGTCGGGCCGTGCAGCACCACTTCATCGTGGACGAAGAACACCAGCTGCGTGCCCGGTGCCTCGTTGTGTAGCCGCCGGCGAAGCTCGCCCATCCAGCACAGGGCCCACTCCGCCGCGGTGCCCTGCACCACGAAGTTGCGGGTGAAACGCCCGGCCGCGCGGCGCAGGGAGCGTGCCCGTGACTCAGCGGCCCGGGTCTGTCTGTCCGCCACCGCGTCCAGCCAACGCTGCTCCGGCTGAGGGGACCACCGGCCGAGCCATGTGCACACCTGGTTGCCGGACTCTCCCATGGCGGCGGCGCGCTCGAGCAGGCCGATCGCCTGCGGGTAGAGCCGGCGCAGATGGGGGAGCAGGGCGGCAGAGTCGCCGGTGGTGGAGCCGTACATGGCACCGAGCAGGGCGATCTTCGCACGAGAGCGGTCGTCCAGGGCGGTTCCCCGGGTCCGCCCCTGCTCGGCCACCTCACGGTAGAGGTCCTCGGTGGTGCCGGCCCCGGCGAGGGCCGGGTCTGCGGACATGGCGGCGAGGATGCGCGGCTCCACCTGGGAGGCGTCGGCCACGGTGAGCACGTGGCCGGGGTCTGCGCGGACGGCGTCCCGCACCACGGCGGGCACCTGCATGGCGCCGCCGCCGTGGGCGGCCCACCGTCCGGTGACCACTCCGCCCACCAGGTAGCGGGGATGGAAGCGTCCCTCCTTCACCCAGCTGTCCAGCCAGTGCCAGCCGTTGGCGGTGTGCAGTCGGGAGCGGGCCTTGTACTCCACCAGGGCCTCGAGCATCCGTGCGCGCTCTTGCCTGAGGGTGCCGCCGGAATCGATCCACTGCTTCAGGTCCGACTGACGTGTGGAGTCCACGGTGACGCCGGCGTTCTGCAGCGCCCGCAGCAGAGACGGTGGGGAGTCCGGATTCAGGCCTGGGGCCCCGAGGTCCTCCGCCACCTGCTCGGCCAGCTCCTGCAGTCGGGCGGGACGCTCACCCTCGGCCGGGCGGGGACCGAGGATGTCAGTGAGCAGCGCGTCGTGCACTTCCGCGTCCCAGGGCAGGCCCGCTGTGTGCATCTCCTCGGCGATCAGCGCGCCCTGGGACTCCGCGGTGACCAGCATCCACAGCCGGTCAGGGCGGGCCGAGCCGCCGATCGCCTCCCGCTGGCCGCGGGCCTCGGCAGCGAGCGTCGGGGCGTCCGGCACCCCCGGCGAGGCATCCGCGGTCAGGTCGAAGAACGCGTCCTGCTCCGGTCCACGGCGTGGGGGCGCGGCGAGGGGGTCCGCTGGGACGTGCACGGGAATCTCGACCACCGGGGCGTAGGAGACCTGCGCTCCGCCGGCCGTGGCCGCGGTCCTGAGGATCCGCTGGGAAAGGGAGAGGTCCCAGGCACGGCGCACACGCAGTCCGGCGTCGAGCCAGGTGCCGTACTCGGCACCGACCGACGCCAACACCCAGCGGATGTGGTCCGCAGGCAGACGGAGGCGGCCGGGCAGAGCGTCCACGAGCCCGGCCACGGCCCCGGCGGGGCAGGAGTCCAGGGGAGCGGCGTCCCTGCCGTCCACGTCCAGGGCCCACCAGGTGCCGGGTGTGCCGGCGGAGGCGGGAGCGGGACCCAGGACGACGAGCATGAGCCTCATTCTGCCCTGGAGCCGGGCGGGGGAGGGGAATCGGGCGGCTTGCACGCCCGCGGACGCGCAGAGCACACTGTGCCGATGCACCGGCGCGCAGCGGGCCGCCGGGCGCAACCCTGAGAGGACCCACCATGACAGCGACCAGGTCCGGCGGCGCCGCGACGTCTCGTCTCAACGCCAAGGTGGTCGGCATCTCGGTCGCCGCCGCGCTCGGGCCTGGCGTTCGGCGTGGTGGACCTGATCATCTGGCGCGTGGTCGGCGGCCTGGGCGTGGGCGCCGCGTCCGTGATCGCTCCGGCGTACATCGCGGAGGTCAGCCCGGCCCATGTGCGCGGCCGCCTCGGCTCGCTCCAGCAGCTGGCGATCGTCCTCGGCATCTTCGCGGCGCTTCTGTCCGACGCACTGTTCGCGACGATGGCCGGAGGGGCGGCGCAGCCGTTCTGGTTCGGCATCGCCTCCTGGCGTTGGATGTTCATGGCCGAGGCCGTCCCGGCCATCCTGTACGGCGTGTTCGCCCTGAGGCTGCCGGAGTCCCCGCGTTATCTGGTCGCCCGCGGGCGCACGGACGAGGCGGCCGAGGTCCTGCACGAGTTCACCGGCGTGGACCGCGTGAACCTGATGATCGAGGACATCCGGCGTTCACTGGACTCGGAGCGCCGCGAGTCCCTGGCGGACCTGCGCGGCCCGCTGGCGGGGCTGCAGCCGATCGTGTGGATCGGCATCCTGCTCTCGGTCTTCCAGCAGGCCGTGGGCATCAACGTGATCTTCTACTACTCCACCACCCTGTGGCGGTCGGTGGGCTTCGGGGAGTCGGACGCCCTCACGGTCTCCGTGATCACCTCGGTCACGAACATCGCCGTCACCTTCGTCGCGATCGCCCTCGTGGACCGCGTCGGCCGCCGCCCCATGCTGCTCGCAGGTTCGGCCGGCATGACGGTCAGCCTCGGTCTGATGGCGCTGGCCTTCTCCTTCGCCCAGTCGGACGGTGCCGAGTCCGTCTCCCTTCCGGAGCCGTGGGCCACCGTGGCGCTGGTGGCCGCCAACGCCTTCGTGGTGTTCTTCGGCGCCACCTGGGGGCCGCTGGTCTGGGTGCTGCTGGGCGAGATGTTCCCGAACCGCATCCGCGCCGGCGCGCTCGCCGTGGCCGCCGCCGCACAGTGGGCAGCGAACTTCGCCGTCTCCACCACGTTCCCGTGGCTGGCGGACATCGGCCTGACCCTCGCCTACGGCCTCTACGCCGTGATGGCGGCGCTGTCCCTGGCCTTCGTGGCGGCCTTCGTCCCCGAGACCAAGGGGAAGACCCTCGAGGAGATGAGCGACGTCGTCGTGCGCTCCCCGGGGCAGCGGCGCGCGGTGCGCGCCCAGGCGGAGCAGGACCTGCGCGGCTGACCGGCCCCTGCACGACGACGGCCCCCTCCCGGGAAAGAGGGGGCCGCCGTGCGTCGGGGGCGGGTCGGCCACAGGCCGATGAGGCCGCTCAGGCGGAGCCGGGGCGGTCTCCGGGGGCCGGGCGGCCGTCGTCGGGGCCCGAGGCGGGGGACGTGTTGTGCGTGGCGGGGTCGGCCGCCGCACGCGCCTCGGCCTCCTCGTCCCCGCGGCGCTCCAGGTCCTCGACCTCGTCCTCGGAGTCGCCGGTGAGGCGGTCTCCGGCGATGCGGTCGACGATCAGGGCGATCGCGCCGTCGCCGGTGACGTTGGTGGCGGTGCCGAAGGAGTCGATGGCGATGTAGGTGGCCACCATCAGCGCCACCTGGGGCTCGGTGAAGCCCAGCATGGAGGACAGCAGGCCGGAGGCTGCCACGATCGCGCCGCCGGGCACGCCGGGGGCGGCCACCATCGTCACGCCGAGCATGAAGATGAAGCCGATCATCAGCGGGACGTCCACGGAGCCGCCGGACAGGATGATCACCGCCAGGGAGAAGGAGACGATCTTCACGGTCGAGCCGGCCAGGTGGATGGTGGCGCAGAGCGGGATCACGAACGAGGCGATCGGGCGGCGCACGCCGGTCTTGATGGACTGGCGCAGGGTCACCGGGATGGTGGCGGCGGAGGAGGAGGTGCCCAACGCGGTGGCGTAGGCCGGGAGCATGGTGGCCAGGGCCTTGAACGGGTTCTTCCCGGCCACCGCCCCGGCAACCAGGAACTGGATGAGCAGCAGGACGACGGTCAGGCCGAACACCAGCAGGATCACGCCGAGGAAGGTGGAGATCACCTGGAACACCTCGCCGGCCACGGTCATGTTCAGGAACACGCCGAAGATGTAGATCGGCAGCAGCGGCACGATCACCGCGGCCACGAGCTTCTCGATGATCGCGCGCAGCTCCACGAAACCGGCGTGCAGGGTGCCCTTGGGCAGCAGGGTCATGCCGACGCCCAGGACGAAGGCCAGCAGCAGGGCCGCCATGACGTCGAACGGCGGGGTCATGGCGATCTCGAACGCCGGTCCGGTGAGGGCGTCCTCCGGGTTGGCCATGTCCGTGAAGGATCCCGGGGTGAGGATCAGCGGGAACACCAGCAGGCAGACGGCCAGGGCCATCCCACCGCCGAACAGGGTCGAGCCGTAGGCGATGCCGCCGGTGAGGGCGAGCCACTTCCCGGCACCGCGGCCGAGGTCGCCGATGGCCGGGGCGACGAGGGCCAGGATCAGGACGGGGACGATGAAGCCGAGGAACGCGGAGAAGACCCCGTTGAAGGTCGCGAAGACGACGACGAGCCAGTGCGGTGCGACGAGGCCGACGAGCACGCCGAGCACGATGGCGATGAGGACCCGGGGCAGCAGCCCGATGCGGTGCAGAACAGACATGGCGGCCACCCTACTCACCTGTGACCCGGAACACCATATTTTGTTCAACACATCGCCTGCGGGGCGGCCTGGCCTGCCGTGGACGCCATGCGCCGGTGCCCATGCGGCTGATGTCTCTCGGCTGAGAGCTTCCTGGTAGCGTGACCTGAGCGACACTCCGTGTGCCGGGTCCGGGGCGTCGGTCCCGCATGAGGAACCCGGCCATGAGTCAAGGGGTGCCCATGGAACTCGAGATGACCCCGGGCGTCATCGGCATGTCGCTGCTGATGCTCGGCATGCTGGCGGCGGTCGGCATGTACCTGCGCGCGAAGCTCCGGTTCACCCAGCGGCTGTTCCTGCCGGTCGCGCTGATCGCCGGCCTGCTCGCGCTGCTGCTCGGTCCCGAGGTGCTCGGCCGCATCGCCGGCGCGCTGGGCGTCGAGTCCTTGGAGGCCGGCGGTCTCTTCGGAGAGACCGTGATCGAGGTCTGGTCCACGCTGCCGGGCATCCTGATCTCCGTGGTGTTCGCCACGATGTTCCTGGGCTCGCGCATCCCATCGCCGAAGTCCGCGGTCCGCCTGCTCGGCCCGCAGCTGTCGCTCGGCATCACCTTCGCGTCCGGCCAGTACGTGGTGGGCATCCTCGCCGTCCTGCTGATCCTCGGCCCGCTGTTCAACGTCGGGCCGGAGTTCGCGGCGCTGCTGGAGATCGGCTTCGAAGGCGGCCACGGCACCGCGGCTGGCCTGCAGAGCCAGTTCGAGTCCCTGGGCTTCGACGAGGGCTACGACCTCGCCCTCTCGATGGCCACCGTCGGCCTGGTGTCCGGCATCCTCTTCGGCGTCGCAGCCGTGAACTGGGCCGCCCGCAAGGGTGTCTCCACCTCCCTGGACGCCGGCCAGGAGCTGTCCCTGGACGAGAGGATCGGCTACTACGCCGCCGTCCGCGACGAGGACCGCCCGGCCGCCGGCCGCCTGACCTTCCGCGACTCCGCGGTCGAGTCCTTCACCATCCACCTCGGCGTCGTCGGCCTGGCGGTGCTCATCGGCTGGCTCGGCCTGGCCGCCTTCCAGTGGGTGGAAGAGATGCTCTGGATCGACACCATCGAGATCTTCGGGCACGTGCCGCTGTTCCCGCTGGCCATGCTCGGCGGCGTGCTCGTCCAGATGGTCCTGGACCGTTCGGAGACCCTCCACGGCCTGGTGAACCGCGGCATGATGGAGCGCATCCAGGGTGTCAGCCTGGACCTGCTGATCATCGCGGCCCTGGCGACCCTGTCCCTGCAGGCCGTGGCGGACAACCTGGCACCGTTCGCCATCCTGGCGGCCCTCGGAATCGTCTGGAACCTTGTGGTGCTGTTCGTCTTCGCCCCGAAGTTCATCCGCACCTACTGGTTCGAGCGCGGCATCGCGGACTACGGCCAGTCCCAGGGCGTGACCGCCACCGGTCTGCTGCTGCTGCGGATGGCGGACCCGAAGAAGGAGACCCCGGCCTACCAGGGCTTCGGCTACAAGCAGCTCGTGTTCGAACCGTTCTTCGGCGGCGGCCTGGTGACCGCGCTGGCGATCCCGTTCCTCATCCAGGGCGGCCCCTACCCGTTGCTCGCCATCATGGGCGTCCTGCTGATCGCGGCGATCCTGGCCGGCTACCTGTACTTCGGCCGCAGCTCCCGCTTCGACCTGGGCGCGGACGGCGAGCCGGTAGAAGCCTCGCGGGGCTGAGCCGCAGCACCGCAGACCACTGATCCCGGAGGGGGAAGCCACATGTCCGTTCCCGACTACTTCGACACCAGCACCGACGAGGGCCGCCGCGCCGCCGCCCGCCACCGCCCGGACGCGAAGGCCTGGTTCGGCCTGCCGATCCCGCTTGTTCTGGGCGTCGGCGTCGGCCTGCTCGGCTTCGTGATCACCGTGAGCGCGACGACCACGCGCTCCGTCAACGACGTGGTCACCGTGTGCCGCCACACGGACTTCTCCGCGTGGCTCTGGGCGGCCGCCACCGCGGTGCTCGGCCTGGTGGGGCTGGTCCATGGGATGCGGGAGAACCCGAACTGGACGGCCCCGCGCTGGGCGCTGTGGGCGATGGTCGCCGCCTGCGCGGTCATGGCAGTCCTCCACGTGCTGCGGGGGCTCGGCATGATCGGCGATCCCTGCGTGGACCTGATCGACATCCGTCCCTGACGGGCCCGGCCCCACGACGACGGCCGCTCACCTGGGCAGGTGCGCGGCCGTCGTCGTGCAGGCGGCCGCATCGCTCAGCCGAGGCGGCGGACCGCCTGGATGCCGGCGACCACCGCGGCGGCGGCCTCCTCGAGCTCGGCCTCGGTGGTGTGCGGGCCGAAGGTGCAGCGCAGGGAGGACTGGGCGGCCTCGGAGTCCAAGCCGAGCGCGGCGAGGACGGGGGACGGGCCGGCCAGGCCCGCGGAGCAGGCGGAGGCCACGGAGCACAGCACCCCGCGGGCCTCGAGCTCCACGAGCACGGCCTCGCCGGTGACCCCGTCGATGAGGAACGAGGCGTGCTGCGGCAGGCGATGCTCCGGGTGGCCGGAGAGGCGGACGCCGTCCACGCCCTCCAGGACGCGGGCGATGAACCGGTCCCGACGGGCGGCACGGGCGGCGGCGCCGACCTCGCCCGGTGCGGTGCGCTCGGCCTCGGCCAGGGCCATGGCGGTGCCCATGGCCACCGCGCCGGCCACGTTCTGGGTGCCGGAACGGCGGCCGGACTCCTGGCCGCCGCCGGTGAGCACCGGCTCCAGCGGCAGGCGCGGTCGGATCCAGAGGGCGCCGACGCCCTTGGGGGAGCCGACCTTGTGGCCGGACACGGACAGGGCGTCCACTCCCAGGGCCGCGACGTCCAGGTCCAGCTGGCCGGCCGCCTGCACGGCGTCCGTGTGGATCGGCACGCCGGCCTCGTGTGCCACGGCGGCGAGCTCGGCGATGGGCTGGACGGTGCCGATCTCGTTGTTGCCCAGGTGGACGGACACCAGGGCGGTCTCCGGGCGCAGGATCCGGCGCAGGTCCTCCGGGTCCACCCGGCCGGTGGAGTCCACGGGGAGCAGGTCCACCTCGATGCCGTGGATCCGCTTCAGGGAGGCGGCGGTCTGGCGGACGGCGCCGTGCTCGATCGCGGTGGTGACCAGGCGCAGCGGGGCGTCCAGGGTGCCCTGGCGGCGGGCGCGCAGCAGCTTCGGCAGGATGATCCCCTGCAGGGCGAGGACGTCCGCCTCGGTGCCGCCGGAGGTGAAGACCACCTCGGAAGGACGGGCACCGAGGACCTCGGCCACCTGGCCGCGGGCCTGCTCCAGGCCGAGTCCGGCGCGACGGCCGAGCTCGTGCACGGACGAGGGGTTGCCGAAGTCGCCGGTGAGATAGGGCCACATGGCCTCCACCGCCTCGCGGCGGACGGGGGCGGTGGCGGCATGGTCGAGCAGGATCACGTCGGTTCCCCTCCCAGGTGTGCGGCACCGTTGCCGCGCGTCGGTGATGATGCGGGTGCGGACAAGTCCTCAGCCTGCGGCGTCCTCCGGGCCGCCGGTGGCGCGGCGCTGCGGCGTTCCGGGGGAGACGGCGGCGTCGAAGCCGATGTCCAGGGCCCGCACCGAGTGCGTCAGGGCGCCCACGGAGACCACGTCCACGCCGGTGGCGGCCACCGGGCCGACGGTCTCCAGGGTGATCCCGCCGGAGGCCTCCACCACGGCCCGGCCGTCGACGAGGGCGACCCCGGCCCGCAGGTCCGCGAGGCTGAAGTTGTCCAGCATGATCGTATCCGCGCCCGCGGCGAGCACGGGGGCGATCTGTTCGAACCGGTCCACCTCGACCTCCACGTGGACGGTGTGCGGCAGGCGGTCCATGCCGGCGCGCAGGACGGCGGTGACCTCTTCGTCCGAAGCGCCCTCCGCGATGCCCATGGCGGCCCAGTGGTTGTCCTTGACCATCACGGCATCCGACAGGGACATGCGGTGGTTGTGCCCGCCGCCGTCCCGCACCGCCTGGCGGTCCAGGACGCGCAGGCCCGGGGCGGTCTTGCGCGTGTCCGCGATGCGGGTGTGCGCCCCGGCGGCACGGACGGCGTCCACGTACCGCGCCGTGGCGGTGGCGATCCCGCACATGCGCTGCAGCAGGTTCAGGGCGATGCGCTCGCCGCGCAGCACCGCGCGGGCGGGGCCGGAGACCTCGGCCAGCACCTGCCCGGCGGCGAAGCGGCCGCCGTCGCAGGCATTCAGCGTCACGGACACGGCCGGGTCCACGAGCATGAAGACCTCGGCCAGCACCGCGGCGCCGGAGAACACGCCGGCCTCCCGGGCCACCACACGGACGTCCATGACGGCGTCCTCGGGCACGAAGGCCTCGCCGGTGACGTCGCCCCAGGGGGCGTCCTCGGCCAGGGCACGGGCCAGCACCTCGCGGCGCAGGGCGGCGGTCACTGGGCGGCTCCCGTGGTGGAGGGCTCGGTGCCGGCGGGGGCGGACCCGTTCCGGGGACCGGCCCCCGCGGGAGTCGCCGGCGGGACGACCGCGAGCATGCGCTCCAGGGCGGTCCGCGAGTGGGCCTGCACTGCGGAGGGGACCTCGATGCGGTTGACCACGCGTGAGGCAACGAGCTCCTCGAGCACCCAGGCGAGGTAGCCGGGGTGGATGCGGTACATGGTGGAGCAGGGGCAGATCACCGGGTCCAGGCAGAAGATCGTGTGCTCCGGGTGCTGCGCGGCCAGACGCTGCACCAGGTTGATCTCGGTGCCGACCGCGAAGGTCGAGCCGGCCGGCGCCGCCTGGATCGCCTTGACGATCGCGTCCGTGGAGCCGGAGGCATCCGCGGCGTCCACGACCTCCATGGGGCATTCCGGGTGGACGATCACCTGCACGTCCGGGTGCTCGGCGCGGGCCTTCTCGATCTGCGCCACGGTGAAGCGGCGGTGCACCGAGCAGAAGCCGTGCCAGAGGATGACCTTCGCGTCCTGCAGCTGCTCGGCGGTGCTGCCTCCGAGCGTCTGCCGCGGGTCCCACACCGGCATCTGCTCGAGGCCGATGCCCATGGCCTTGGCGGTGTTGCGGCCGAGGTGCTGGTCCGGGAAGAACAGCACCCGCTGCCCGCGCTCGAACGCCCACTCGAGCACCTGGGCGGCGTTCGAGGAGGTGCAGACGATGCCGCCGCGGGCGCCCACGAACGCCTTCAGCGCGGCGGAGGAGTTCATATAGGTCACCGGCAGCACCGGCTGGCGCCCCTGCTGATCCGGCTCGGTGCCGTAGAGCTCCTCGAGCTGGGCCCAGCAGTCGGTGACGGAGTCCACGTCCGCCATGTCCGCCATGGAGCAGCCGGCGCCCAGATGGGGCAGGATCACGGCCTGCCCGTCCCCGGAGAGGATGTCCGCGGTCTCGGCCATGAAGTGCACGCCGCAGAACACGATGGCCTCGGCGTCCGGGTGGGCGGTGGCGGCGCGGGCGAGCTGGAAGGAGTCGCCCACGTAGTCGGCGTGCCGGACCACCTCGTCGCGCTGGTAGAAGTGCCCCAGCAGGACCACGCGGTCTGCGAGCTCGGCCTTGGCGGCGGCGATGCGCTCCTGCAGCTCGTCGTCGGAGGCGGTGCGGTACTCGGCCGGGATCTCCCCCTGGCGGGGCATGTCGGACGGGGCACGGTCCTGCATGGAGGAGCCGGGGCCGTAGCCTCCTCCGGCCTCCCACGGCGGCAGCAGCAGGTCCTCGGTGCAGGAGGCGGTTCCGGCAGGCCGGGAGGGCAGCAGGGTCAGCTGCACGGGCACCGACGGCGTCGTCGGAGCGGCGGGGGCCGCGGGGGCGGCCTGTCCGGTGTTGGGGGTCACGGCGGTCATCGGTCGGTCCTCTCGTCAGGGCGCGGGGCCGCGTCGGGGGCGGCGGTGGGGGTCGTCGATGTGGGCGGGCGCCTCAGCGCGCGCGTCGCCTCGGGCGCGGCGAAGCGGTAGAGCCGCGGCGGACGGTAGGGGGTTCCGGTGCGCACGGTGCCGGTGTCCTGCACGGACGGGTCGCCCAGGGCGGTGCGGCGAAAGTTCGCGGCGTCCAGCCGCTCGCCGGTGACGGCCTCGTGCGCCGCGCGCAGCTCGCCGAGCGTGAACTCGGTCGGCATAAGGGCGCCTGCCACGGCGGGGTCGTCCAGGCGGCGGGCCAGTGCGGTGCGGGCGGCGGCCACGATCTGCGCGTGGTCGAAGGCCAGGGCCGGTACGCGGTCCACGTCGAACCAGCGGACGTTCCAGCCCTCGCGGTCCGTTCCGGAGGTCAGGGCCCAGTGGGCGAGCGTGAGGACGCGTCCGGTGGGGGAGCGGTCCACGGCGCCGAACACGGCCAGCTGTTCCAGATGGGCGGGGGAGACGCCCACGGTCTCCGCCGCCACGGCCTCGGCGGTCTCGTCCACGTCGGCGTCGGCCTCGAGCCAGCGGCCCGGCACGGCCCAGCGGTCCAGGAAGGGGGCGCGGGTGCGGGGGACGAGGGCCACGTGCAGGGCGGTGCGCCCGGAGCGGTCCGTGCGCAGGCTGAGCACCGCCGTGGACACGGCGGCCCGGATCAGGGCCGCCTCGGCGGCGCGGTCGGCGGTCATGGGGTGGTGGTCTTCCTGGGTCGGCGGGCGTGCGAGGACGCGGTCGGCTCCATAATGTCGCGCAGACCATATGAATTCGAGGCCATATGTGTCAGTAGGACCATAAGACGTCTTCGGTGCCGTCCCGACGAGCACGGCCGCTACCCTGTCCCCGTGACCTCCGCAGACACCTCCCGCACCGATGCCCCCGACGCCCCGCTGGCCTCCACCGTGGTGGGGGACGGCCCCCGCCGCGTCGCCTTCGTCCACGGCCTGATGGGCCGGGGCCGCAATTTCAACGGCATCGCCCAGGCGTTGTCCGACCAGTTCACGGTCGAGATGATCGACATGCCGGACCACGGCCAGTCCCCGTGGACGGACGGCGTGGACTACCGCAGGATCGCCGACCGGCTCGCCGACCACCTGCGCTCCGGTCTGGCCGCCGACGGGCCCGTGCACCTGGTGGGCCACTCGATGGGCGGAAAGGTCGTCATGGCGCTGGCCCTGCGCCACCCGGAGCTCGTGGATCGCCTCGTGGTGGTGGACATCTCCCCGCGCACCGCGGCGGCTGCCACGGACGAGTTCGTCCACCTGCTCGGCACCATGCTGGAGATGGACCTGGCCTCCTTCCGCACCCGCTCGGACGCGGACGCGGCCATGGCGCAGAAGGTCCCGGACGAGCGCATCCGCGGCTTCCTGCTGCAGAACCTGCGCCGGGACCACGGCCACTTCGCCTGGCAGCCGAACGTGGAGATGCTGCTGCGAGACCTGGAGGTGATCGGCTCCTTCCCGGAGCCGATGGTCGAGGCGGACCCGGACCGCACCTACGACGGCCCGGTCCTGTGGATCGGCGGCGCCGACTCGGACTACATCCTCGACTCGGACGTGCCCCGCATGAAGGAGCTGTTCCCGCGCGCCGTGCGCGTCACCATCCGCGAGGCCGGGCACTGGGTCCACGCGGACCAGCCCGGCCCGTTCGTGGACGCGGTCCGGCACTTCCTCACCCAGGACTGAGCCGAAGCGGACCGGCTCGCACACGGCATCCGTCCCCCACACGGCATCCGTCCCAGGAGACGGGACGACGACGGTCCCCTCACCTCCGCCGAGGAGTGCACGGAAGGTGGGGGGCCCGTCGTCGTGGGCCTGCCGGGAGGCGGGCCGGCGGTGTCAGTGGGCGGTCTGGTTCTCCTGGTCCTTCGTGCCGAACACCTTGCCGGCCGCCGTCACGACGCCCAGGACCACGGTGCCCCAGAGGAGCCCGACGATCGCGGAGCCGAGGGTCTCGGCGACCCAGCCGACGAACGCGCCGGCGGCCTCCGCCACCGGCTCGGTGAGGTGGTGCAGGAGCTCGTAGGGGGCGTGCAGGCCCAAGAGGTCGAGCTCGACGAGCACGATGTGACCGCCCACCCAGAGCATCGCCACGGTGCCGACCACGGTGATCACGCGCAGCACATGCGGCATGCCCTTCACCAGGGTGGCGCCGAAGCGGCGGCCGCCGTCCGTGTGGCCGTCGCGGAGCATGTGCAGGCCGATGTCGTCCATCTTCACGATCAGTGCCACGGTGCCGTAGACGCCCAAGGTGATGGCGATCGCGACCACGAAGAGGATGATCGCCTTCATCCAGATCTCCTGGTCCGCCACCTCGTTCATGGAGATCACCATGATCTCGCAGGACAGGATGAAGTCGGTGGTGACGGCGCCCCGGACCACCTTGTCCTCCGCGTCGGCGCCCTGCTCGACCGCGGGCTCCTTGTCTGCCGAGTGGTGGCCGGTGATCTTGTTCCAGACCTTGTGGGCACCCTCGTAGGCCAGGAAGGTGCCGCCGGCCAGCAGCAGCCACGGCAGGATCCACGGAGCCAGCCAGGACAGCAGGAGCAGGGCGGGGAGGATGATGAGCAGCTTGTTGCGCAGAGAGCCCTTGGTGATCTTCCAGATCATGGGCAGCTCGCGCTTCGGGTCCACGCCGGTCACATATTGGGGGGTCACGGCGGCGTCGTCGATCACCACGCCCGCCGCCTTGGTGCTGGCCCTGGCGACGCCCGCGGCCACGTCGTCCGCACTGGCAGCGGCCAGGCGCGCGAGCGCTGCGACGTCGTCCAGCAGTGCGACGAGTCCGCTCATGGTTCCTCCTGATGGGACGCAGGGCGGGCCCGGTGCCGCGCCGGGAAAAGCATAGCGGCCGCCCGGGAGGGTCCCGGACGGCCGCCGCGTGGTCGGCCGGGGTGCTCGTCGCCCGGCCGCCGACGGTGGGTCACTCGGCCTCGGTGGTCTCCACCGGGCGGGCGCCGAGGCGCTGGTCGATGCGCAGCAGGCCCGAGCCGTCCTCGCCGACCAGGCGGAGCTGGCCGATGATCTCGGACACGGTGGCCTCCTCCTCGATCTGCTCGTCCACGAACCAGTTCAGCAGCGGGCGGGCGTTGAGGTCGCCGGCCGCGTCGGTGGCGCGGTAGAGCTCGCGGATGGCCTCGGAGACCTTCTGCTCGTGGGCCAGGGCGGCCTCGAAGATGTCCAGGGCGGTGGCGTCGTGGGACACCTGCGGGGCATTGATGGTGCCGATCTCCGCGTAGGCGTCGCGGTCGGTCACGTGGTCGATGAACTTGTTGGCGTGGACGATCTCCTCGTCCGCCTGGCGGCGCAGCCAGGTGGCCATGCCGGTGAGGTCCAGGTTGTCCGCGGCGATCGCCAGCTGGCGGTACACGATGGACGCCTCGAGCTCGAGGGTGATCTGGTCGTTGAACTTCTTCAGCAGGTCGTCGGTGAGCTTCATGACGCCCACAGTAGACCCGCCGGCCGGCGGCCGAAAGCCTGGTGAGGCTCACCTGAGCCGGGTCGCCCGCTGCGTCCCGGTCCCCGGCAGGCTAGGATGGCGGGTCGGCCTGCGCGCCGCGACCCGTCCCCTGTTCGAGAGAAGCACAGTGACCGACCCGAACTCCGCTCCCTCCTGCCGTGCGGCGGCCCGCGACGACGTGCCGCTGGGGCCCGGCGGCCGCCCTGCATGGGCGCGGCGGCGGGTGTTCCGCAGCCCAGGCACCCGCCGCGTCGTCTACGCCGTGGTGTTCGAGGTGCTGGCGGTGCTGTTCGTGACCGTCCTGCTCACCCTGGTGGGCAAGGAGGCGAACTCGTCCCTGGTGCTGGCGATCGCCAACTCGACCATCGCGCTGCTGTGGAACCTGGCGTTCAACACGATCTTCGAGGCGTGGGAGCGCCGCTCCGGGACCACCGGCCGACCGCTGAGGGTGCGGGTGGCGCACGCCGTCCTCTTCCAGTTGGGCCTGGTCTGCATGCTTGTGCCCACCGTCGCGTTCATCCTGCAGGTGAGCCTGGGGGAGGCGATCGTGATCGAGGGCGGCCTGCTGGTGTTCTTCTTCCTCTACACCGCGGTCTATGCGTACTGCTTCGACTCCGTCTTCGGCCTGCCGGACTCCGCCTCCGAGCCGCCGGCGGGCACCTCCACCGCCCACCCGGCCTCCGGCGTGGACGTCCTCACCGGCCCGATCGACCGCGTCTGAGGTCACCGGCGCCGGGACTCAGCCGTCCAGGCCGAGGAACTCCTTGATGGCGGGCAGCTCCTTGGCGAACTGCTGCCGGCCGAGCTCGTGGGCGGCGGCCAGCTTGGCCACGTTGCGCTCGCCGTTCTGCACCGGCATGTGCTCCGGTGCGAAGACGTAGGCCGTGCCCGCACGCTCCATCTCGAACAGTCGCTCGCGGGTCTCGTTGTACCGCTTCCAGCGGGTCGTCAGCCCCTCGGCCACGGCCGGGTAGCGGCGGAAGTAGGTGCGGTAGAAGCCGGGGAACCGCTCGGGCCGCTTCACATAGGACCGTTCGCGGGTCAGGATGACCAGCTGCTTCTCGTACCCGGCCTGCGCGCCGGGGGTGAGCGGGATGCCCCCGTCCACGCCGAGCGCGCCGTCCACCCAGGTGGAGCCGGCGAGCTTCACCGGCGGCATGAGCACCGGCATGGTCGAGGATGCACGGACACGGACCATGAGGTCGTCCAGGGTGTGCACGTCCTCGCGGCCCCACCAGACGGTCTGCCCGGTCTCGGCGTCGAAACCGCCGATCGCGAACCGGGCCGGGTTCGCCCGGAACGTGCCGAAGTCGTAGGGGAGGGCCTGCCCGGGGCGGCCGGCGTGCTGGTAGATGTACTCGGCCGCGAACAGCCCCTGGCCGCGGATCCAGGTGCGCCACGAACCGAAGCGCGGGTCATCCGCGAAGTCCACGAAGCAGGCCCGTGCCCGGCGGGCGTCCCGGGACAGGTAGTTCGCCGTGTTGGACGAGCCGGCGGAGATGCCGGACACGAAGTCGCAGAAGATCCCCTCCTCGATCAGCCCGGACACGACGGCCGAGGTGAGGGAGGCCCGCATTCCGCCGCCTTCGAAGACGAGGGCGGTGTCCGTGACGGTGCTCCGGATGCGGGCGCGGTCCTGTTCGCCCTCGGGGGAGCCGGACTGCGATGAGGTGTTCCCTGCCACGTCCACATTCTAGGGTGGACCCATGGCTGACATCACCTTCCGCTCCACCCCCGTCACCACCGTCGGCGAGCTGCCGGCCGTGGGCGCGTCCGCCCCCGCCTTCGAGCTCGTGGGCCAGGACCTCGCCGCGATCAGGCTGGCCGACCTGGCCGGAAAGACCGTGGTGCTGAACATCTTCCCGTCGGTCGACACGGGTGTCTGCGCGACCTCGGTGCGCACCTTCAACCAGCACGCCGCGGGACTGGAGGACACCGTGGTCCTGGCCGTCTCGGCGGACCTGCCGTTCGCCGCGGCCCGCTTCTGCGGTGCCGAGGGCATCGAGAACGTGCTGCCGGGCTCGACCTTCCGCTCCGACTTCGGCGACGTCTACGGTGTGCGCATGCAGGACGGCCCCCTCGCCGGCCTGCTCGCCCGTTCCGTGGTGGTGATCGGCCCGGACGGCACCGTGAAGCACACCGAGCTCGTCCCGGAGATCGCCCAGGAGCCGGACTACGAGGCCGCCCTGGCCGCCGCGCAGGCCTGACCCATGCCCCGCCGTCGTCCTGAGTCCCGCCGCGGCCGAGCCCCGCAGGACCCGTACGCCTACCTGGGTTACGGGTCGTCTGCGCGCGCGGACGGGGACCCTGGACGGCCCGAGGGGCCGCTGGACGCCTATCGCAGGCACGACGACGGCAGCTCGCCCTGGCAGGGCGACGGCCGCTTCGGCGGCGGCTCCTTCGGTGCGCAGCCGCAGGGCAGCCCGTACGGTGCGCAGCCGCAAGGCGGCCCGTACGGCGGTCCCTCTGGTGGCGGCCCCTACGGCGCACCGCCGCAGGGCGGCGCGTACGGCGGCCCCTCTGGTGGCAGCCCGTACGGCGGTCCCTATAGTGGCGGCCCGTACGGCGGCCCCCAGTACGCCATGGGCGGGTATCCGCCCGGCAGGCCGCCGAGGCGGAAGAAGTCCTGCGGCCGGATGCTCATCACGGCCGCCGGTGTGGTGGGCGCGCTGATCCTGGCCGGCGGCGGCGCGGGCTTCGCCGTCAGCGAGCTCACGGACCGGATCGAGGCCGAGCAGCGGCAGCAACAGCAGCACCAGTCCCAGGGCGCCCCGCGCGGCACCGAGCAGCGCAGCCTTCCCTACGAGGACCGCGACCCGGAGGAGTGGGTGCAGGCCCTCACCGAGGTGCACGAGGGCGTCGTGGTGGACTGGGAAGCCCCGCCGCACCGCGGCCGCGACCTGGACCGCGGCCAGACCGTCATGGAGGCACCGGGCGTCCTGCTCGTGGACACCCAGCTGTCCGGGGCGATGGGCACCGGCACCGGCATCGTCCTCTCGGAGGACGGACTGGCCGTGACCAACTACCACGTCGTGGAGGACTCCTCCCGCGTGCGCGTCACCGTCTCGGACACGGGCCGGAAGTACACCGCCACCGTGCTCGGCCGTGACGCCGAGAACGACATCGCCGTCCTCCAGATGGAGGATGCCGAGGGACTCGAGACGGCCAGCCTCGCCGCCGGGGACCCGACGCCGGGGGACGCGGTGGCCGCCGTCGGCAACGCCCGCGGGCAGGGCTACCTGACCAGCGTCCGCGGCGAGGTCCTCGGCCTTGACCGCTCCATCTACGCCGCACCCGAGGGGAGCGAGGACTACTCCCGGCTCACCGGCCTGATCCAGACGGACGCGGACGTCGTCCCCGGGTACTCCGGCGGCCCCATGGTGGACGCGGACGGCCAGGTGGTCGCCGTGTCCGTCGCCGCCAGCTCCGGGACCACCTCCAGCGAGGTCGACGGCTTCGGCATCCCCCTGGACGTGGCCCTGGGCGTGGTGCAGCAGGTGCTCTCCGGCGAGGAGACGGACACCGTCTCCATCGGCGCCGACGGCGCGCTGGGCATCATGATCAGACCCGGCGAGGACGGCGTCGTGGTCGTGGACGTGGACGAAGGCTCCTCCGCGGACGAGATCGGCCTGCGTCCCGGCGATGTGATCGTGGCGGTGGACGGCCACTCGGTCGGCACCAGCGCCTCGCGCCTGTCCCGCATGGTGAACGACCGCAACGTGGGCGAGCGCATCACCGTCAAGTGGATCACCGCCAACGGGCAGGTCCGCGAAGAGGAGACCGTCCTCCAGGAGGCCGTCGTCAACTGACGCCCGCTCTGCCGCGGTGACCGGCCATCGTCGGGCGCGACCTGCCCGGCGGCCCTGTGACGGCGGCCGGCTCGGGGGAGGCGCCGTCGTCGGGCAGGAGCCGCGCGGAGCCGCGGGTCAGGGGAGCATGTCCAGCGAGACCATCATCGCGACCATGCCGATGAGCATGCCCGCCAACGCGACCCGGGCGCCGCCGGCCTCGCGGGCGGCCGGCAGCAGCTTGTCCACGCTGATGACCACCATGATCCCGGCGACCGCCGCGAAGAGCATGGACAGCAGCGCCTCGGTGAGGATCGGGGCGAGCAGCAGGTATCCGACCAGGGCGCCGACCGGCTCGGCGATGCCGGTCAGGGCCGCCCAGCCCAGGGCCTTGCGGCGCGACCCGGTCGCCTGGCGGACGGGCACGGCCACGGCGAGGCCCTCCGGGACGTTGTGGATGGCCATCGCGACGGCCAGGGCCAGGCCCACCTTGGGATCGGACAGGGTTGCGGCGAAGGTGGCGAAACCCTCCGGCAGGTTGTGCAGGCCGATGCCGACCGCCGTGACCAGGCCCAGGCGCATCATGCGGCGGTCGCGGCGGGTGACCGGGGCGCCGTCCTCACGCTCGTCGAGGTCGATCCGGTCCGGCAGGAACCGGTCGATCGCAAGGAACGACCCCACACCGGCCAGGAATCCGACCAGCATGACGGTGCCGGCCCAGGTGCCGAAGTCCGGCACGAGGCCGTCGGTCGCCTCGGGGATGATCTCCATGAAGGAGACGGAGACCATGACGCCGCCGGCCAGGCCGAGCCCGAGCGCCAGTCCGCGTGGTCCGGGTGTGCGCCCCATGACCGCAAGGACGCCGCCCAGGACGGTGGCGACGCCGGCGAAGACGGTGAGACCGAGGGCCGTCAGGACGGGGTCGGACGGTGGCACGGCAGGCTCCTTCTGCGGTCGGCGGCGGCGGTCGTCGGCGAGCGGTGGGGAGCCGAGGATGTGTGACTGTCATCACAGCTATGTGGCTGTGTGGGGCCCTGGCGACAGCTTCATCCTTCGCGCGCGCACGAGGGCACCCTACCCGACGTGTCTTGGGGGCCACAGTCGCCTTTGGCTAGGCTGGGAGCCATGCCCGCACTCCTCACGCTCTGCGTGCTTGCGGGAGGCCTTCTGCTCACCCCGGTCGTGGCACGGCTGACGCCCCGCGCCACCGGGTGGTTCCTGGCCGCGGTCTACGCCGTGGCCGCCGTCGTCTTCGCACCGGCGTTCGGCTCCCTCACCGGGACCGGCGCCGCGTACACGTGGTCGATGCCGTGGATCCCCGCCTGGGGAGTGGAGCTTTCCCTGCGCACGGACCCCATCGGCGCCCTGTTCACGCTGCTCGCGCTCGTGATCGGTGCGATCGTGCTCGTCTACGCGGTGGCCTACCTCGGCCCCGGACGCCACCTCGGCTTCTACCTCGGCATGGCGATGTTCACCCTCGCCATGGTGGGCCTGGTGACCACCGACGACGCGGTCGTGCTGTTCCTGTGCTGGGAGCTGACCTCGCTGGCCTCGTTCCTGCTGATCGCCCGCTCCGGACGTGCGGCCGAGGCGCCGTCCATGCGCACCCTGCTGATCACCTTCGTCGGCGGGGTCAGCCTGCTGGCCGGCCTGGCGATCGCCTCCGTGGCCGCCGGCACCACGCGCGTCTCCGAGATCCTCGCCGCGGACGTCTGGGCCGGCAGCCCGGGCCTGACGTCCCTGGTGGCCGTGCTGCTCGCCGTCTCCGCGATGACCAAGTCCGCGCAGTTCCCGTTCCACTCCTGGCTGCCGGACGCCATGGCCGCCGCCACCCCGGTCTCCGCCTACCTGCACGCCGCGGCCGTGGTGAAGGCAGGCATCTTCCTGCTGCTGCGCTTCTCCCCCCTCTTCCACGCCGTCCCGGCCTGGTCCTTCCTGCTGGTGGCCGCCGGCCTGGCCACCGCGCTCGTCGGCGGACTGCGTGCCGTGCAGCAGACCGACCTGAAGAAGCTGATGGCCTATTCGACCGTCAGCCAGCTCGGCCTCATCGTCGCCGCGATCGGCACCGGCACCGCCGTCGGCCTGGCCGCCGCCGCGCTGCACACGCTGGCGCACGCCGTGTTCAAGTCCGGCCTGTTCATGTCCGTCGGCGTGATCGACCACGCCGGCGGCACCCGCGACCTGCGGCACATGCCGGCCCTGCGCGGCCAGGCCCCCTTCGCCCTGGTGCTCACCGTGATCGGCGCCGCCGCCATGGCCGGCGTCCCGCCGCTGCTCGGCTTCGTGTCCAAGGAGAAGGTCCTCACCGCCATGCTCGAGTACGGCGAGGGCGGCGCCGGGGGAGCGGCCCCCGCCTGGGCGGGCCCGGTCGCCCTGGTGCTGGCCGCCCTGGCCTCCGTCCTCACCGTGGCCTACTGCGCCAAGATCGTGGTCGGCGTGTTCTTCGACGAGCCGCGCGAGCAGGCCCCCGAGCCGCTGCATCCGCACGCCCCGTCCGCCCTGCTGGTCGGCTCCACCGCCGTCCCGCTGATCGCCACCGCCGTGCTGGTCTTCTTCCTGGCCCCGATCAACACCCTGGTCGGAGCCGTCGGCACCGCCGCCGAAGGGGCCGCCGAGGTCCAGGACCCGCACCTGTCCCTGTGGCACGGCGTGAACGCCGAGCTCGTCACCACCGTGATCGTCCTGGCCCTGGGTCTGGGCACCCTCGCGATGCGCCGCACCCTCTGGCCCGCCCTCGAGGGCCTGCGCCTGCCCGCCTCCGGCGCCGGCGTGGTGGAGGGCGCCCGTGCCGGCCTGGAGCGCGCCGGGGCCTGGCTCATGGCCCGCACCGCCCACGACCATGCGGGGCCGCACGTCGCGGCCATCCTCGTCTTCCTGTCCGCCGTTCTGCTCGGCGGCGTCGCCGGCCTCATCGCCGGCGGCCACATCCCGCCGGTCGTCGAGGGCATCAACCGCTCGATCGACGCGGTCCTGCTCGTGCTGCTGGCCGTCGCCCTGTTCGCCGTGGTGCGCAGCCACACCCGCCTGGGAGCCACCGTGTCCCTCTCGGCGGTGGGCATCCTCATCACCGTGCAGATCCTCTCGCTCGGCGCCCCGGACGTCGCGCTGACCCAGCTGCTCGTCGAGTCGCTCACGATCATCGTGATCATGCTGGTGCTCCAGCGCCTGCCGAAGACCTGGGGCTCCTCCGCGGCCTCCCGCCGCCGCCCCACCCGCCAGCTCGTGCCGGTGCTCGTCGGCCTGGCGACCGGCCTGGCCGCGTTCGCCGCGGTGTGGGCCCTCAACGGCCGCCGCGAGCGCTCCGAGGTGGGCACCTACCTGCTCGAGGAGACCTACCCGCTCTCCCACGGCCTCAATGTGGTGAACGTGATCCTCGTGGAGTTCCGTGCCCTCGACACCCTGGGCGAGCTCACCGTGCTCGGCATGGCGGGTGTGGCCATCGTCGCCATCCTGTCCACCCTCCGCTCGGCGAAGCTGGACCCGGCCACGCGGACGATGTCCGCGGTGGAGGCGAGCACCTTCGACTCCGGCGAGCCCGTCCTCGGCTCCGACACCGCGCGCCGGGCGATCCTGAACCCCTGGGCCAACACCGCTCAGCTGCAGCTGATGCTGCGGGTGATCCTGGTGATCATGCTCGGCGTCTCGGCCCTGCTGTTCTGGCGTGGACACAACGAGCCGGGCGGCGGCTTCAACGCCGCGCTCGTCGGCTCGGCCGTGGTCGGCCTGATGTACCTGTCCACCTCGAAGGACCGCCAGATCGGCCCGCCGCGCATGCCGCTGTACTTCATCGGCGGCGGCGTCATGCTGGCCACCGCCACCGGCCTGTGGAACATGGCGGCGACCGGCACCTACATGCAGCCGCAGGGCGCCGAGATCCTCGGCCAGCACCTGTCCACCGCCATGGTCTTCGACGCCGGCGTGTACCTCGCGGTGATCGGCCTGATCCTCGTGGCCGTGAACGTGCTCGGCGTCGCCCGGCAGTCGACCACGGGCGCGGAGACCATGCGCGAGCGTTTGGACGAGGCCGTCGAGGGCGAGCTGTCCGGGCCCATGGACACCGTCCACGGCGAACGTCCGGACGAGATCCCGCCGACCACCTCCTCGATGCACGTGGTGAGCCCGCGTTCGCAGTACATCTCCTCGGGCACCCGACCGCCGGAATGGGGGCATGACGCATGATGATCCTCGCCCTGACCGTGGGCCTGCTGATCGGCACCGGCGCGTGGATGGTGCTGCAGCGGGAGATGGTGCGCGCCATCTTCGGCCTGACGCTCATCTCCCACGGCGTGAACCTGCTCCTGCTGACCACGGGCGTACCCGCCTGGCGCCAGGAGCCCCTGACCGACGGGGCGGACATCGGCCAGGTGGCCGACGCGCTGCCCCAGGCGTTCGTGCTCACGGCGATCGTGATCTCCATGGCCTCGTCCATCCTGATGCTGGCCCTGGCCGTCATCGGCCGTGACGACGACCAGACCGTGCCGCCCGAGACCGGAGAGGACCACTGATGGCCGTCGCCGAACTCCTGCCGCTGTTCGTGGCGGTGCCGCTGCTCACCTCGGGCCTGTCCGTGGTGGTGCGCAGCCGTGCCCTGGACGCGGTGCTGTCCGTGGCCGTCCCGCTGGTGTCCATGGCCGCCGCGATCGCCCTGCTGGTCCACCACGGGTCCCATCCGCCGATGGCCGTCAGCGTGGGCGCCTTCGTCCCCGGCGTGGCCATCCCGTTCGTCTCGGACACCCTGTCCGCGCTGATGATCGTCGTGACCTCGCTGTCCACCGCGGTGGCCGCCTGGTTCCTGATCCTCACGCGGGAGTACCGCTACCGCTTCGTGCCTGCCCTGACGCTCATGACGTTCGCCGGCGTGAACGGCGCCCTGCTCACGGGCGACCTGTTCAACCTTTTCGTGTTCGTCGAGGTGATGCTGCTGCCGTCCTACGCGCTGCTCGCCGTCACCGGCTCGTGGCGTCGCCTCGGCATCGGCCGCATGTTCGTGATCGTCAACCTGGTCACCTCGGCCGTCCTCGTCTCCGGCGTGGGCCTGGTCTACGCCTCGGCCGGTGCGGTGAACCTCGCGGTGCTCCAGGGCGCCGCGGCGCAGGACCCGCGCGTGGCCCTGGGCGTGTCCGTCGTGCTGGTCGCCCTGCTGGTCAAGGCCGGCGTGGTGCCCGCCTACGGCTGGCTGCCGCGCGCCTACCCGGGCACCTCGGCCGGGATGATGGCCCTGTTCGCCGGCCTATACACGAAGGTCGCCGTCTACGCGGTGCTGCGCATCGTCTACGTCGTCTTCGCCCCGCAGCACCGACCGTACGACCTCGCCACCCACCCCCTCACCTGGGTGCTCGGCGTGCTGGTCGTCGCCACCATGCTGGTGGGCGCCGTGGGCTCGCTCGGTGAGAACCGCGTCCGCGGGGTCATGGCGTTCCAGATGACCGCCGGTGTGGGCCACATCCTCATCGGGGTGGTCCTGGCCTTCCCGGCCGCCGTGGGCGCCGGCGTGTTCTACCTGGTGCACCACGTGGTCACGATGTCCGGCCTGCTCACCCTCACCGGCTCGGTCGAGCTCACCTACGGCCAGTCGCGCATCGACCGCCTCGGCGGCCTCGTCAGGCGCGAGCCCGTGATCGCCGTCGGGATGGCCCTGGGCCTGCTGTCCCTGGCAGGCCTGCCGCCGACGTCCGGCCTCTGGGGCAAGTGGGGCCTGATCTCCGCGACCGCCGAGGCCGGGCAGCATGGCCAGGCCGCGTGGGGCTGGGTCATGATGGCGGGCATCCTGCTCGCCTCCGTGGCCACCCTGATGGCCCTGCAGCGCCTCTGGACCGGGGCCTTCGGCGGCGACGAGCTGACCCACATGCGCCCGGACGTCGTCACCGGCGGCCGCGGCCCGGACACGGTCCTGCCGGCCGACGTGCGCGTGGCCCCCCGCCTGATGGCCCCCGGCCTGCTCATGATCGGCCTGTCCGTGGCGCTCTTCGTGGCCGCTGGCCTGGTGATGCCGTTCGTCGAGCAGGGCGTGGCCGGGCTGTTCGATCCGACCGACTACGTGAAGGCGGTGCTCCCGTGACCGACATCCGTCAGACCCGCCCGCCGCAGGGCGGACGGCGGTGGCGCTTCCATCTGGGCCACGCCGTCTCCTATGTGCTGTGGCTGGTGAAGGAGGTCATCGCCGGTTCGTTCCAGGTGGCGCGCAAGGCCGTGACTGCCGGCCCCTTCGCCACGCCGTCGATCATCCGGTACGACCTGCGCTGCGAGCGCGACCTCGAGGTGACGTGGATGGCCAGCTCCATCACCATCACCCCGGGCACGCTCGTGGTGGGCACCGCGCACGGCACCGACACCGAGCCGGTGACCCTGTTCGTCCACTGCGTCTTCGACCAGGACCGCGAGGAGGTCGTCGCCGGCCTGCGTGAGATGGAGGACCGGCTGCTGCGCATGCTGCGCGGACCGCGTTGGGAGGAGGCCTCATGAGCGTCGACACCGTGATCACCGTGGGCGTCGTCGCCACGATCGCCGTGCTGGCCGTCGCGTTCGGCCTCGGCATCCTGCGCATCCTGCGCTCCGAGACCAATGCCGAGCGGGCCGTGGTGGGCGACCTCGTGTACTTCGCGTCGATCGGCATGCTCGCCGCGGCGGGCCTGGTCTTCCACTCGGCGGTCGTCCAGGACGTGGCCCTGCTGGCGGCGTTCCTCGGCATCCTCGCGACGGTCGCCCTGAGTCGCATCCTGACCCGAGGGGAGCGCTGACCCATGATCGTCCTCGCCCTGTTCGGCATCCTCTGCATGGTGGGCGGCGCCGTCCTGGTGCTGCTGTCTGCCGTGTCCATGCTGCGCGCCCGGGACGGCCTGCAGATGATGAACGTCTTCAGCCCCGCGACCGGCATGGGCCTGCCGCTGATCTGCTTCGGCGTCTTCCTGTGCCTCACCGCCCGGGACGGCTTCGCGCTGTGGTCCCTGGTGCTGTTCCTGCTGACCGCGATCTCCCTGGTGATCGTCTCCTCGCTCGCCTCGAACGTGCTCGCCCGCGGCATCTACCGCTCCGGTGCGCACGTGGACGAGGCGACCGTGCCGCAGGACCTCGCCCAGGACCCGGGCCCGACCGCCCGATGATCCGCACCGGCCGGTGAGCCACGAGCAGTCGATGCGTCCCGTCTCCGGCTTCCCGCTCCCGGAGGGCGTCGAGCCCGGGCGCGTCGCCGTCGTCGGGTCCGGTCCGAACGGCCTGACCGCCGCTGCCCTGCTGGCCCGTGCCGGCTGGGAGGTCGACGTGTACGAGGCGGCCGACCGTCCGGGCGGAGCGTGCGCCTCCGCACCCGTGCTCGGGGAGGGGACGGTCGTGGACCTCGGCGCCGCCGGCCACCCGCTGGGGGTCGTCAGCCCCGCCTTCGCCGAGCTGGACCTGACCGCCCACGGACTTCAGTGGGTCCACCCCGAGGTGCCGATGGCGCACCCGCTGCCCGGGCAGGACGCCGTCCTCCTCCATCGGGAGCCGGAGGCCACCGCCTCGGGCCTTCACGACGACGGCCGCGCCTGGTTGGCATGGCATCGTCCCGTCCTCGACGCGCCCGCCGCGGCGGCGGCGGACGTCCTGGGTCCGCTGGTGCGCCGGTGGCCCCATCCGCTGACGATGGCCCGCCTCGGGCTCCGCTCGCCCTGGCCGGCCGCGGCGGCCGCCCGAGCCGCCTTCCGCGGCGACCGGGCCCGTGCCCTGTTCCTCGGCTCGGCGGCGCACACGATCCTTCCTCCCACCCGGCCGCTCACGGCGGCGATGGGCACGCTCTTCGGCGGGCTCGGCATGACCACCGGCTGGCCCGTCGCCCGGGGCGGGTCCCAGTCGGTGGTGGACGCGCTGCTGAGCGTGCTGGCCGCGCACGGCGGCCGGCTGCACACCGGCCGGCGCATCACCCACCTGGCCGAGGTGGCAGACGTGGACGCCGCCATCCTCGACCTGATGCCTGCGGCCGTCGCCGCGTTGGGCGGCACCGGCATGGAGGCGCGGCCTCTGCGGCGGCTGCGCCGGTGGCGGCACGGCCCGGCGTCGGCGAAGGTCGACTTCCTCCTGGACGGCCCGATCCCGTGGCGGGACCCGCGCGTCGGCGGGGCCGGCACCGTGCACCTGGGCGGCACGCCGGAGCAGCTCACCGCGGCGGAGGCCGCCGTGGCCGCCGGGCGGATGCCCGAGCGGCCCTTCGTGATGCTGTGCCAGCAGCAGGGCGCAGACCCGTCGCGGGCGGCCGCCCCGGCGGCGGGGAGCACGGTGGTGTGGGCCTACGCCCACGTCCCGCACGGCTGGGAGGCAGCGGTGCGGCCCGTCGTCGAGGCGGTGATCGAGGAGCATGCCCCGGGGTTCCGCGACCGGATCCTGCGAGCGGTGGAGACGGGGCCGTCCGCTCTTCAGGCCTGGAACCCCAACCTGGTCGGCGGGGACATCGCCGGTGGTGCGTTGGACGGCACCCAGCTTCTGGCCCGGCCTCGGCTTCTCTCGCCGCACCGGCTCCGCGCCGCCGTCCGGGGCAGCGGAGTCCCGGGCCTGTACCTGGCGTCCTCGGCGGCGGCCCCGGGTGCCGGTGTCCACGGCATGTCCGGGGCATGGGCCGTGCGAACGCTGCTGCGCGACGCCGCCTGAACCGGCCTTCGCGCACCGTCGGCGGCGCACGTGTGACATCGAGGTTACGAAAAGGTAACGATCACCCTCGGTGCGGGATGTTTCCCACGTCACGCTTTTGCAAGTACCCCTCGGCGGGCTAATGTGTGGTCCATCTCACGGAGTGGAACCTGAGGGGGTTCGCTCTCGCAGTGATTCGTCCACCGAGATCAGCCGGGGTCAGCCCGGAGGATCTCACCCCACTGAGATGCACTTTGCACCTTTGATGATTGGAGTGACTTCCATGAAGTACACCAAGCTCTCTGCGGCTGCGGCTCTCGCCGCAGGTTCCGCTCTGTTCCTCTCCGCCTGCGCCCCGGCCGGCCCGGCCGACGAGAACGGCGACGGCAACGGCTCCGGCGAGAACGGCGGCGGCCAGGAGGTCTTCACCGGCGAGAACGGTGAGAAGTACACCGTCGAGCCGAGCGACTCCGGCAAGGCCGACCTGGGCGAGGTCGAGCCCAAGGACGGCTCCGTGGCGTACTCCGTGGGCGAGGACGAGTTCTCCTCCTACAACGGTGTGCAGTCGAACACCTACAGCACCTACAACTCCGCCGTGGTGGACCGCCTGTTCTCCGGCTTCTTCTACTTCGGCACCGACGGCGAGATCATCCGCGACGAGACCTTCGGCACCTACGAGAAGGTCTCCGACGAGCCGCTGCAGGTGAAGTACACCATCGCGGACGACGCGAAGTGGTCCGACGGCACCGACGTCACCGCCCTGGACTTCCAGCTCCAGTGGGCCGCGGACAACGGCAACATCAAGAACGAGGACGACGGTCAGCTCTTCGACTCCGTCTCCTCCTCCATGGGCGACTACGTGGACGACATGCCGGAGGGCGACCCTGCCGGCAAGGAGTTCACCGTCACCTACAACGAGCCGTACGCCGACTGGGAGATCATGGTCTCCACCGCGCTCCCGGCCCACGTTGTGGCCCGCGAGGCCGGCATGTCCACCGAGGACCTGGCCAAGGCCATCGAGGAGAAGGACGCCAAGGCCCTGAAGCCGGCCGCCGAGTTCTGGAACGACGGCTGGGACTTCAAGCCGGGCGAGCTGCCGGAGGACGAGGACCTCATCCCGTCCATGGGCCCCTACAAGCTGAAGCAGGGCGGCTGGACCGCCGGCCAGTTCATCACCCTCGAGGTCAACGAGGACTACTGGGGCGAGAAGCCGGCCACCAAGGAGCTCGTCATCCGCTTCGCCGCGGCCGACACCCACGTGCAGGCGCTCCAGAACAAGGAGCTCGACGTCATCGAGCCGCAGGCCACCGTGGACACCCTGCAGCAGCTCGAGGGCCTGGGCGACCAGGTCGTCGTGCAGACCGGCGACCAGCTCACCTGGGAGCACCTCGACTTCAACCGCGGCGAGGGCTCGGTCTTCGCCGACTCCGCCGAGCTGCGCGAGGCGTTCGCCCTCTGCGTGCCCCGTCAGCAGATCGTGGACAACCTCATCAAGCCGATCAACGAGGACGCCGAGGTCATGAACCTCCGCGAGGTGTTCCCGTTCCAGGAGAACTACGACGAGGTCGTCGAGGCCGCCTACCCGAAGGAGATGGACGAGCCGAACATCGACAAGGCCAAGGAGCTGGTCGCGAAGTCCGGCGAGTCCAAGCCGAAGGTCCGCATCGGCTACAACTCGCCGAACCCGCGCCGCACCGAGATCGTCTCCATGATCAAGTCCTCCTGTGACGAGGCGGGCTTCGAGATCGTCGACGCCGGCAACGCGAACTTCTTCACCGAGGTGCTGCCGGCCGGCGACTTCGACGTCGCCCTGTTCGCCTGGGCCGGCTCCGGCCAGAAGGCCTCCGGTCGCAACATCTACCACTCGACCGGTGCCCAGAACGACATGCAGTACTCCAACCCGGACGTCGACGCCGCCTGGGACAAGCTGGCCGGCTCGCTGGACGAGAAGGTGCAGCTGGAGCAGGTCAAGGAGATCGAGAAGCTCCTGTGGGAGGACTACCAGGCCATCCCGCTGTTCGCCCACCCGGGCATCCTCGGCCAGGCCGCTGACCTCGCCAACGTCCGCGACACCGCGACCCAGTCCGGTGCCCTGTGGAACGTCGAGCAGTGGGTCCGCGTCCAGTGAGGACCCCCTGATTGCAGGTGTCACGGCTCTCACCGTGTAGTGTGCTGTGACACCTTGACACTCACGGTGTGAAGGGCCCGACCGCCCCGCGGTCGGGCCCTTCCCCGTGAACCCGCTGAACGCGGGCCTCCCCACCCATCGCTGAGCACGGAAGGTCACCCCCTGTTGTGCTGAAATTCATCCTCAAGCGCCTCGGCAGCTCGTTCCTCGTGCTGTTCGGCGCATCGATCCTCCTCTTCGTCCTCGTCGTGAACTCGGGCGACCCCCTCAAGGACCTGCGCGAGTCGCAGAGCGAGAACCGCGAGCAGCTGATGCAGGCGCGCATCAACTACATGAACCTGGACGAGCCCTGGTACTCGCGCTACTTCATCTGGCTGCGCGGCGTCGCCGGCTGCCTCAGGGGCGCCTGCGACCTCGGCACCAACCGCGGCGGTCAGCAGGTCAACGATCTGCTGGCCAATGCGGCCTCGTCCACCCTCCGCCTCGTGGTCCTCGCCACCGTGCTCGCGATCATCATCGGCATCGCGGTCGGCATCATCACGGCGATCCGCCAGTACTCCGGCCTCGACTACGCCGTGACGCTGCTGATCTTCCTGTTCTTCTCCCTGCCGGTCTTCTGGGCCGCCGTGCTCCTGAAGGAGTACATGGCCATCGGCTACAACAACTGGATCGCCGACCCCACGCTGAACTGGACATACATCATCATCGGGGCGCTCCTGGCCGGTCTGGTCGTGCAGGCCGCGATGGCAGGGAACGCCAAGCGCCGTCTTCTCACCTTCGCGGTGGTCGCCGGCTTCATCCTGGTGATCTTCCCGACCCTGCACGCCCTGGACTTCTGGCGCCGCCCGGTCATGGGCCCGCTGGTCCAGCTGGCCATCGGCCTCGCCGCCGCCGTCGCGTTGACCGCCCTGATCGCCGGCCTGAAGAACCGCAAGGTGCTCTACTCCGCGCTGGTGACCGTCGCCGTGGGCATGGTCAGCTACTACGCCACCTACGGCCTGCTGATGAACAACCCGTCCTGGCTGCTCCTGCTGGGCCTGGGCATCATCGCCGTCCTGGTCGGCATCCTGATCGGCCGCCTCATGGGCGGCTTCTCCAAGGGCACCGCCGCAACCGCCTCCGCGATCACCGCCGTGGTCATGGGCGTGTTCATCGTCATGGAGCACATGACGAACTACTGGCCCGCTCTGCTGCGTGCCAAGCCGCGTCCGGTCGCCACCATCGGCTCCGAGACCCCCGGCATGGACGCCCACTTCTGGGTGGAGTTCATGGACAAGGGCACCCAGCTGCTGCTGCCGACCGTGCTGCTGACCATCATCTCCGTGGCCACCTACTCCCGCTACACCCGCTCCTCCATGCTGGAGGTCTCGCGTCAGGACTACATCCGCACCGCCCGGGCCAAGGGCCTGGGTGAGCGCCAGGTGATCCTGAAGCACGCCTTCCGCAACTCGCTGATCCCGATCACCACCATCATGGCCTTCGACTTCGCGGGCCTGATCGGCGGCGCCGTGATCACCGAGCGCGTGTTCGGCTGGAAGGGCATGGGTGAGCTGTTCGCCACCGGCCTGGACCAGGTGGACCCGGCCCCGGTCATGGCCTTCTTCCTGGTCACCGGCACCGCCGCCGTGCTCATGAACCTCGTGGCGGACGTCCTGTACGCCATCCTCGACCCCCGGATTCGAGTGTGATCGCGATGACGCAGAACAACACCACCGCGCCCACAGAGGCGCAGAAGGCGTTCGACCTCGCCGAGGCCGAGGACGCCAAGCTCCGTCAGAAGACGGGGAAGTCCTTCTCTCAGGGCCAGCTGGTCCGGAAGCGCTTCTTCAAGCACCGCGCGGCGATGATCTCCACCGTCGTGCTGATCGTGATCACCGTGTTCGCCTTCACCTCGATCGGCTTCGGCCCGATCCCGGGCTGGTGGGACAAGTCCTACCTGGCCGCCGGCAACGTGATCAACGGCGGCAAGCCGACCCTGTCGGTCGTGCCGGAGTTCCTGGGCGGGGAGGGCCTGCGCTGGGGCGAGCACCCGTTCGGCCAGGACTCGTCCGGCAAGGACTGGTTCGCCCTCGTGATGCGCGGCACCCAGCAGTCGCTGATCATCGCCGTGATCGTGGGCCTGGTGTCCACCGCCATCGGTGCGCTGGTCGGCGCCCTCTCCGGCTACTTCCGCGGCTGGGTGGACTCGCTGCTGATGCGCCTGACGGACCTGATCATCGTGATCCCGCTGCTCGTGCTGGCCGCCGTGCTCGGCAAGATGTCCAACAATCTGCCGGGCGGCATCATCCCGCTGGCCATCGTCCTGGGCCTGGTGTCCTGGACCTCCCTGGCCCGCCTGGTCCGCGGTGAGGTCCTCTCGCTGCGGGAGAAGGAGTTCGTCTCCGCCGCCGTGGCCATGGGCGCCAAGCCCGGCCGCGTCATCTTCAAGCACCTGCTGCCGAACACCATCGGCGTGATCGTGGTGAACGCGACCTTCGCGATCGCCGGCGCGGTGCTCCTGGAGACCTCCCTGTCCTTCCTGGGCTTCGGCGTCCAGCCGCCGGAGTCCTCGCTCGGCCTGCTGATCTCCCAGTACCAGAACGCGTTCACCACGCGCCCCTGGCTGTTCTGGTGGCCCGGCATGCTGATCCTGGCGATCGCCCTGTCCGTGAACTTCCTCGGCGACGGCCTCCGTGACGCCTTCGACCCGCGTCAGGGCGGCGGTGCCCGCAAGAAGAAGGGCTTCCTTGGCTTCTCCGGCCGCAAGAAGGCCCTGGACGAGGCCACCGCCTCCACCACGCCGGCCGCTGCCGCCACCGCCTCCGGCGGTGCTGTGGCCACGGACGTCAAGCCCACGGCCACGACGACCGCCGGTGAGGGCCCCAACGACGCCCCCGCGTCCGCCGAGGGGCCGATCGCCCGTGTGGACAAGAACACCGACCGCGGCCATCCCGGCACCCCGCGTGGTCAGTGACACGAGCTGAGAAGGAAGTGCATTCCATGTTCGGAAAGAAGAAGAACGACGCCGCCGCGGCGGCGCAGGGCGCATCCGCCCAGGGCACCCCGACCGGCTCGACCGCTGCCGACGCCCCGCAGGGCGGGGGCGGCCCCGTCGCCGGCCCGACCACCACGGCCATGGGCATCGTGAAGCGCCACGACGACCTCGGCGGCCAGCCGGTCCTGTCCTTCACGGACGTCGACGTCAAGTTCGACACCGAGTTCGGCCAGGTCCACGCCGTCAAGGGCGTCACGTTCGACGTGAAGCCCGGCGAGGTCGTCGCCCTGGTGGGCGAGTCCGGCTCCGGCAAGTCCGTGACCAGCTCCACCGCCATGGGCCTGCTGCCGGGCAACGCGGACATCACCGGCTCGGTGAAGCTCGCCGGCGAGGAGGTGCTCAGGATGAGCCCCGCCAAGCTGCGCAGCGTCCGCGGCAAGGACATCGCCATGGTGTTCCAGGAGCCGATGACCGCGCTGAACCCGGTGCTCACGGTCGGCGACCAGCTGACCGAGTCCATCCAGCTGCACGGCCTGGCCTACGGCACCGAGGCGGACAAGATGGCCGTCGAGCTGCTGACCATGGTGGGCATCCCGGACGCCCACAACCGCCTGAAGCAGTACCCGCACCAGTTCTCCGGCGGCCAGCGCCAGCGCATCGTCATCGCGATGGCCATCAGCTGCTCGCCGAAGGCGATCATCGCGGACGAGCCGACCACGGCGCTCGACGTGACCGTGCAGGCCGAGATCCTCGAGCTGCTGCGGTCGCTGAAGAACAAGATGAACACCGGCATCCTGCTGATCACGCACAACATGGGCGTGGTGGCGGACATGGCCGACCGCGTCTGCGTGATGCTGCACGGCGAGCTGGTGGAGTCCGGTCCGGTGCACCAGGTGATGCAGCACCCGCAGCACCCCTACACCCAGCGCCTGCTCTCCGCCGTCCCGCGCCTGGGCACCTCCTTCGAGGTGGCCGAGCCGGAGACCGTGACCGCGACCCAGACCAAGGCGAAGTACGCGATCGAGGCGGAGGGCCTGTGCCTGGAGTACGACCACCGCGGCAAGAAGAACCGCGTGGTCCATGACGTGTCCTTCTCCGTGGCGCCGGGCGAGATCATGGGCCTGGTGGGCGAGTCGGGCTCCGGCAAGTCCACCATCGCCCGCTCGGTCCTCGGCCTGCTGCCGGTGGCCTCGGGCTCGCTGAAGATCTACGGCCAGGAACTGGCCTCCATGCCGGTCAAGGAGCAGCGTGCCCTGCGCAAGCGCATCGGCGTGGTGTTCCAGGATCCGGCGGCCTCGCTGGATCCCCGCTTCCCGATCGGCGACGTCATCACCGAGCCGATGGTGGTCCACGGCGTGGGGGACAGGAAGGCACGCCTCGAGCGGGCCTACGAGCTGCTCGACGCCGTGAAGCTGCCGCGCTCCGTGGTGAACCGGTACCCGCATGAGCTCTCCGGCGGTCAGCGCCAGCGCATCTCGATCGCCCGCGCGCTGACCCTGGACCCGGACGTCCTCATCGCGGACGAGCCGACCTCGGCCCTCGACGTGTCCGTCCAGGCCGCCGTGCTGGACATGTTCGCCGATCTGCAGTCCCGCTACGAGTTCGCCTGCCTGTTCGTCTCGCACGACCTCGCGGTCGTCGACATGCTGGCGCACAAGGTGCTCGTGCTCAAGGACGGCCGCGAGGTCGAGAAGGGCCTCACGGACGACGTGCTGCACAACCCGCAGGCCGAGTACACCCAGCGTCTGCTGGCCGCGGCCCCGGTGCCGGACCCGGACGAGCAGGCCGAGCGCCGCCAGGCGCGCCGCGAGCTGCTCGCCTCCTTCGGCGAACACGCCTACTGATCCACATCGGATCCCCTGACGCCGCACCACAGCGGGCCGCACCACAGCGGCAGGCGACGACGGTCGGGCACCCGCCCGGCCGTCGTCGCCGTCTCTGCGGGGGTCTCACCGAGCGGTGACGTTCCGCACCGCCCGACCACGACGGCGGCCCCACGCGCGTACAATCGCACGCAGGGCCGCCGTCGGCGTGTTCCCCGAGCATTCCTCCACCCTCCCGGACAGGACCTTCATGACCTCGAATCCGACCGCCCGCACCGACCTGCGCAATGTGGCCATCGTGGCCCACGTGGACCACGGCAAGACCACGATGGTGGACGCGATGCTGCGCCAGACTGGCGCCTTCTCCACGCACGGCGAGGTCCAGGAGCGCGTCATGGACTCCGGTGACCTGGAGAAGGAGAAGGGCATCACGATCCTGGCCAAGAACACCACCGTGTTCTACTCCGGTCCGTCAGCACCGGAGGGCCAGACCGTGACCATCAACGTCATCGACACCCCGGGCCACGCCGACTTCGGCGGCGAGGTGGAGCGCGGCCTGTCCATGGTGGACGGCGTCGTGCTGCTGGTGGACGCCTCCGAGGGCCCGCTGCCGCAGACCCGCTTCGTCCTCCGCAAGGCCCTGGCCGCCAAGCTCCCCGTGGTGCTGGTGGTGAACAAGACCGACCGCCCGGACGCCCGCATCGATGGCGTGGTCTCCGACTCCATGGACCTGTTGCTGGGCCTGGCCTCGGACCTGGCCGAGGAGGTCGAGGATCTGGACCTGGACGCCGTGCTGGACGTGCCGGTGGTCTACGCCTCCGGCAAGGCCGGCCGTGCCTCCCTCGAGCAGCCGGCCGACGGCTCCCTGCCGGAGTCTGAGGACCTCGAGCCGCTGTTCAACGTCATCATGGAACGCGTCCCGGCCCCGACCTACGACGACGGCGAGGTCCTGCAGGCGCACGTCACCAACCTTGACGCCTCCCCGTTCCTCGGCCGTCTGGCGCTGCTGCGCATCTTCAACGGCACCCTGAAGAAGGGCCAGCAGGTGGCGTGGGCCCGGCAGGACGGCACCACCAAGACCGTGAAGATCACCGAGCTGCTGGCCACCAAGGGCCTGGAGCGTGTGCCCGCCGAGCAGGCCGGTCCGGGGGAGATCGTGGCCGTCGCCGGCATCGAGGACATCATGATCGGCGAGACCCTCACGGACGTGGAGAACCCGAAGCCGCTGCCGCTGATCACCGTGGACGACCCGGCGATCTCCATGACCGTCGGCATCAACACCTCCCCGCTGGCCGGCCGCGTCAAGGGGGCCAAGGTCACCGCACGCCAGGTGAAGGACCGCCTGGACAAGGAGCTCATCGGCAACGTGTCCCTGAAGGTCCTGCCGACCGAGCGACCGGACGCCTGGGAGGTCCAGGGCCGCGGCGAGCTCGCCCTGGCCATCCTGGTGGAGCAGATGCGCCGTGAGGGCTTCGAGCTGACCGTGGGCAAGCCGCAGGTGGTCACCCGGACCGTGGACGGCAAGGTCCACGAGCCGATGGAGCACATGACCATCGACATCCCCGAGGAGTTCATGGGCGCCGTCACCCAGCTGATGGCCGCCCGCAAGGGCCGCATGCAGGAGATGTCCAACAACGGCACCGGCTGGATCCGCATGGAGTTCCTGGTGCCGGCCCGTGGCCTGATCGGCTTCCGCACCCGCTTCCTCACCGAGACCCGCGGCGCGGGCATCGCCTCCTCCTATGCGGCCGGCTACGAGCCGTGGGCGGGGGAGATCGAGTACCGCACCAACGGCTCCCTGGTGGCGGACCGCGCCGGCTCGGCCACGCCGTTCGCCATGATCAACCTGCAGGAGCGGGGCACCTTCTTCATCAAGCCCGGCTCCGAGGTGTACGAGGGCATGATCGTGGGGGAGAACTCGCGTGCAGAGGACATGGACGTGAACATCACCAAGGAGAAGAAGCTCACCAACATGCGCTCGGCCACCGCCGACTCCTTCGAGGGCCTGACCCCGCCGACCCTCCTCACCCTGGAGGAGTCCCTGGAGTTCGCCCGCGAGGACGAGTGCGTGGAGATCACCCCGGAGCACATCCGCCTCCGCAAGGTGATCCTGGACGCCAACGACCGTCTCAAGGCCGCACGCGCCCGTGCCCGCGCCTGACCCGGACGCATGAGTCCGGCATCTGTGCGCCCGTCCGTCTCCCGGCGGCCGGCCTCCCGACGACGGACCGGCGCCCTGGTAGGGGCCGTCGTCCTGGGTGTGGGCGTGGGTCTGCTGGGGACCGTGCTGCATCTGCAGCTGTGGGCCCCGACCGGCACCTGGACGCTGCCGTGGGGCGCCGCGCTCGCCCTCGTCTTGGTCGGCTCCACCCAGCTGTGGTGGAGCCGCCGGGTCGCCTCGCCGGTGGCCGGGGGTCTGCTGGGTGCCGTCGCGTTCACCGCGGCGTGGGCGCTGCAGCTGCTGCCCGGACACGACGACCTCGGCCTGCCCTGGCATGCCCGCCTGCTCGAGGTGTTGCCGGGGGCGATGCTCGCCTCCGGGCTGTGGCTGCTGGGCCTGCCGCTCGTGGTGGTGTCCGTGCTGGTCGTTGCCGGCCGGGAGCACCGTCGCAGACCGCGTGCCGTGCCGGTCGCAGAGTAGGCTGGGACGCCGAGAGACAAGACCGTGCCTGAAGGAAAGGTGAAGGGTCGGCCATGACCTATGTGATTGCCCTGCCGTGCGTGGACGTCAAGGACAAGGCGTGCATCGAGGAGTGCCCCGTGGACTGCATCTACGAGGGCGAGCGCTCCCTGTACATCCACCCGGATGAGTGCGTGGACTGCGGCGCCTGCGAGCCGGTCTGCCCGGTGGAGGCCATCTACTACGAGGACGACACGCCCCAGGAGTGGGCCGAGTACTACAAGGCGAACGTCGAGTTCTTCGACGACCTGGGCTCGCCGGGCGGCGCAGCCAAGATGGGCCTGATCCCGAAGGACCACCCGATCATCGCCGCCCTGCCCCCGCAGAACCAGGACGCCTGAGCGTATGCGCACCCTCCCGGACTACCCGTGGGACACGCTCACCCCGTACCGTGAGCGCGCCGCGCGGCACCCCGGCGGCACCGTGGACCTGTCGATCGGCACCCCGGTGGACCCCACGCCGGAGCTGATCCGGGAGGCGCTCACCGCCGCGTCGGACGCGCACGGCTACCCGACGACCCACGGCACCGCCGAGGTGCGCGAGGCGATCGTCGCCTGGTATGCCCGGCGCCGCGGTGTGGAGGGCCTGGACCCACAGGCCGTGCTGCCCACGGTGGGCTCGAAGGAGTTCATCGCCTGGCTGCCGACGCTGCTGGGACTGGGCGCCGGGGACGTGGTCGTCCGCCCGTCGGTGGCCTATCCGACCTATGACATCGGCGCCCTGCTCTGCGGGGCCGAGGCCGTGGCCGCCGACGACCTGGACGAGCTGGACGAGTCCGTGCGCTCCCGGGTGAAGCTGGTCTGGACCAACTCGCCGGCCAACCCGACCGGCGCGGTGCTGGACGCGCCCGCGCTGAAGCGGATCGCGGACCAGGGCCGCGCCCTCGGTGCGATCGTGTGCGCGGACGAGTGCTACGCCGAGCTCGGCTGGGACCGCTGGGACGACGCCGAGCACGGCGGCACCGGTCAGCAGGTGCCCTGCCTGCTGGACCCGGCCGTCTCCGGCGGCGAGCCGACCGGCCTGCTCAGCGTCTATTCGCTGTCCAAGCAGTCGAACCTGGCCGGCTACCGCGCGGCGTTCGCCGTCGGCGACCCGCAGCTGATCGCCACGCTCGTGAACACCCGCAAGCACGCGGGCATGATCGTGCCGGGACCGGTCCAGCACGCCATGGCCGTGGCGCTCGGCGACGACGCCCACGTCGAGGAGCAGAAGGCCCGCTACCGCCGTCGTCGAGAGGTCCTGCTGCCGGCGCTGCGCGGTGCCGGGTACACGGTCGACTCCTCTCAGGCCGGCCTGTACCTGTGGACCCGTCGGTCCGACGTGGACCCGGCCGTGGCCACCGCGGACGACTCCTGGGCGCTGCTGGGCGAGCTGGCGGACCTGGGCATCGTGGCCGGTCCGGGCGTCTTCTACGGCGAGGCCGGCAACGGCTACGTGCGTGTGGCGCTCACCGCGCCGTGCGCGGCCGTGGACGAGGCCGCCCGGCGGCTGGATTCCGCCGCCCGTGGCTGACTTGGTAGGTTAGGAGACGGTCGGCATCCGTGTCGGCGAGCATCCCGACGCCTTCGTGCAGGCGTCACCACTGAAGATGAGGAAGTGCACCGTGACTGAGAACGCCTCCGCTCGACTCACCGTCGGCGAGAAGACGCTCGACCTGCCCGTCGAGGAGTCCACTGTCGGCACCGAAGCGTTGAGCATCGCTCCGCTGCTGAAGGAGACCGGCAAGGTCACCTACGACCCGGGCTTCATGAACACGGCGAACACCAAGTCCGCCATCACCTTCATCGACGGCGACGAGGGCATCCTGCGCTACCGCGGCTACGCCATCGAGGACCTGGCCGAGAACTCGACCTTCATGGACGTGGCCTACCTGCTCATCAACGGAGAGCTGCCGACCGCCGAGCAGTCCGAGTCCTGGGAGACCAACATCCTGCGCCACAACATGGTGCACGAGGACCTCAAGTCCTTCTTCGCCGGCTTCCCGCGCGACGCCCACCCGATGCCGGTGCTCTCCTCCGCCGTCTCCGCGCTCTCCACCTTCTACGCGGACTCCCTGGACCCGTTCGACGAGGACCAGGTGCACATCTCCACCGTGCGCCTGCTCGCGAAGCTGCCGGTGCTGGCCTCCTACGCCTTCAAGAAGTCGCTGGGCCAGCCGATGATGTACCCGCACAACGACCTCAACTACGTCGAGAACTTCCTGCGGCTCTGCTTCGGCGTCCCCGCCGAGGAGTACGAGATCGACCCGGACATGGTCAAGGCCCTGGACCTGCTGCTCATGCTGCACGCGGACCACGAGCAGAACTGCTCCACCTCCACCGTGCGCCTGGTGGGCTCGGCCCACGCGAACATGTTCGCCTCGGTCTCCGCCGGCATCAACGCCCTCTACGGTCCGCTGCACGGCGGCGCCAACGAGGCCGTCCTGAACATGCTCCGCTCCATCCAGGCCGAGGGCATCAAGCCCGAGGACTTCATGGAGAAGGTGAAGAACAAGGAGGACGGCGTCCGGCTGATGGGCTTCGGCCATCGCGTGTACAAGAACTACGACCCGCGCGCCAAGATCATCAAGAAGACCGCCACCGACATCCTCTCCAAGGTCGGCGGCAACGACGAGCTGCTCGAGATCGCCCAGCGCCTCGAGGAGAAGGCCCTCGCGGACGACTACTTCGTGGAGCGCAAGCTCTACCCGAACGTGGACTTCTACACCGGTGTCATCTACAAGGCGATGGGTTTCCCGGAGAAGATGTTCACCGTCCTGTTCGCCCTCGGCCGCCTGCCCGGCTGGATCGCCCAGTGGCGGGAGATGATCGAGGATCCGGCCACCAAGATCGGCCGTCCGCGCCAGGTCTACACCGGCCACGACCTGCGCACGGTCAAGGGCTGACGCCCCGGCCGCCCGAACGCGTGAAGGGGCCCGGAATCCGCCACGGATTCCGGGCCCCTTCCGTGTGTGCGCCGCGCGCGGAGGCGGGCGGATGCGGACCGCCCGGCGCGCGAACGACGGGTCAGTTGGCGTGCAGCGCGTCGTTGAGCTCGACGGTGCGGCCGGCGCGGGGAAGGACCTCCACCACGCCGGAGGTGGAGTTGCGGCGGAACAGCAGGTTCGGGACGCCGGAGAGCTCCACGGCCTTCACCACGGTCGGCTCCTCGCCCTCGCGCAGGACGGTGACGCGGGTGCCTGCGGTGACGTAGAGGCCGGCCTCCACAACGGAGTCGTCGCCGATCGAGATGCCGATGCCGGCGTTCGCGCCGACGAGCACACGCTCGCCGACCTTCACCTTCTGGGTGCCGCCGCCGGAGAGGGTGCCCATGATGGACACGCCTCCGCCGAGGTCGGAGCCGTCGCCCACCACCACGCCGGCTGCGATACGGCCCTCGACCATGGAGGTGCCCAGCGTGCCGGCGTTGAAGTTCACGAAGCCCTCGTGCATCACGGTGGTGCCGGCGGCCAGGTGGGCACCGAGGCGGACGCGGTCGGCGTCGCCGATGCGCACGCCGGAGGGGACCACGTAGTCGGTCATGCGCGGGAACTTGTCCACGCCGTAGACGTTGACGGTGCCGCGGGCACGCAGCTTGGCGCGGGTGAGCTCGAAGCCCTCCACGGGACACGGACCGAAGTTGGTCCAGACGACGTTGGTGAGCAGGCCGAAGACGCCGTCCAGGTTGACCTCGTTGGGGCGAACGAGGCGGTGGGAGAGGGCGTGCAGGCGCAGCCAGGCGTCCAGGGCGTCGGCGGGGGCGGCGTCCAGGTCGGCGGTGACCTCGACGACCGCCTGGGTCGTGCCGCGGTCGGCGTCGTCCGCTGCGGCGGCCTGCAGGGTGTCGGCCACGGAGGCGTCGGCGGCGGCAAGGTCCCCGGCCACGGGGGCGGGGAACCAGACGTCCAGCACGGAGCCGTCGGCGGCGCGGGTGGCCAGGCCGTGGCCGGAGACGAGGCGGGCGGTGTTCTGCGCGGTGTCGGTCATGGGGCCAGCCTAGCCATCACGACGACGGCGCATGCTCCGCCCGTCTGCCGTCTCACCACACGGTCGTCCGCAGGGCGGGCAGGGCAGCAGGTTCCTAGACTGGCGCCATGGACACCACCACAGACACCCCGCACCCGTACGCCGGCCGTCCGGTGGACCTGCCGGACCTGGCCGCCGGCCCGGACGTGGCCGAGCTCACGGCGACCCTGCTGGACGCCTACTCGGTCTCCGACTGGGAGACGCCGCTGGCCGATGCCGTCGAGCAGGCGCTGCGCGCCCTGCCCCGGCTGGAGACGACGCGCATCGGCGACTGTGTGGTCGCCCGCACGGATCTGGGACTGCCGCAGCGTGTGATCCTGGCCGGCCACCTGGACACCGTGCCGCTGCCGACCGTGGAGGGCTCGCGCGGCACCGTCCCGTCGGTCTGGGACGGGGACGTCCTCTACGGCCGCGGCGCTGTGGACATGAAGTCGGGTGTCGCCGTGCAGCTGGCCCTGGCGGGCCTCGTCGGCGCGGAGGACGGGCCGGCTCCGGCCTATGACGTCACCTGGGTGTTCTACGACCATGAGGAGGTCGACGCGATGCGCTCCGGCCTGGCCCGTGTGGTGCGTGAGGCCCCAGAGCTGCTCGAGGCCGACTTCGCTGTGCTCCTCGAGCCCACCGACGGAGTCGTCGAGGGCGGCTGCAACGGCACCAACCGGTACCGGGTGACCTTCCGCGGCGTCGCCGCCCACTCGGGCCGCGCCTGGCGCGGCCACAACGCCATCCACGACGCCGGGCAGCTGCTCACGGCGCTGACGGACTACGAGCCTGCCACGATCACCGTGGAGGGCCTGGAATACCGTGAGGGCTTGAACGCGATCCGCGTGACCGGCGGCGTGGCCGGCAACGTCATCCCGGACGCCTGCACGGTGGAGGTCAACTACCGCTTCGCCCCGGACAAGACCCTGGAGCAGGCCCATGCCCACGTCCGTGAGGTCTTCGAGGCCGCCGGGGTGGACTGGGACGGGCAGGTCGAGGTCACGGACGCCTCACCGGCGGCCCGCCCCGGGCTGGACCGGGCCGCGGCGGCGAGCTTCGTGGCCGCGGTCGGCGGCGAGCCGAAGCCCAAGTACGGGTGGACGGACGTGGCCCGCTTCTCCGAGCTCGGCGTGCCCGCCGTGAACTTCGGCCCCGGAGACGCCCTGCTCGCCCACACGGACGACGAGCACGTCGGACGCGGGCAGGTGCACGCCTGCCTGCAGGCGCTGCGCGCCTGGCTGCTGGCCGGCTGAGCGGCCGAGCATCGCCGTTGGCGGCCCCGAGGCGACCCCGAGGCGACCCGGAGCCGAACCGGAGGCGACGGGGAGGCGACGGCGCCCTCACCTCCGTCCGAGAGGTGCCGGCGCCGTCGTCGTCCACCGCCCGGGCGGGCAGGCTCAGACCTTCACGGCCGAGGAGCCGGCACGCGGCTTGGTGCGGCCGGCGGTCTTGGACGAGAGCTTCGTGGACAGCAGGGTGGCCAGCCACGTGAGCAGGACGTTGATCACGATGAACACCACGGCGGCGACCACCAGGGTCTGCAGGATGTTGCCCTGGCCGGAGCCGAGCTGACGCGCGTACTGCAGCAGCTCGTAGAAGCCGATCAGGTAGCCGAGGGCGGAGTCCTTGAGGATCACCACGAACTGGCTGAGCAGGGACGGCAGCATCGCCACGAGGGCCTGCGGGACCTCCACAAGGCGCAGGGACTGGTTCGGTGTCATGCCGATCGCCGCGGCCGCCTCGCGCTGCCCTTTCGGCAGGGACTTCACGCCGGAGCGCACGAGCTCGGCGATCACCGCGCCGTTGTACAGCGTCAGCCCGACGATCACCGCGAAGTACGGGCCGTCGGCCGAGGGGATCACGCCGGCGCGGCCGAGCATGGCGAACACCTGGTAGAAGAACACCATCATCAGCAGCACGGGCACGGCGCGGAGGAACTCCACGACCACGCCCGAGACGGCGCGGATCGGCGCGTAGGGCGCCAGGCGGAGGAAGCCGAACACCAGGCCGAAGAGCACCGAGGTGACCACCGCGATCGCCGCGGACTGGAGCGTGAACTGCAGTCCCGGCAGGTAGTAGTTGGACCAGGCGTTGCCGTTGATGGCGCTGATCCAGCGCGAAGGCTCGAGCTGGCCGCGCTCGTTCAGCATGCCCAACACGATCCAGGCGACGATCGCCACCCCGATCAGCGCGACGACGTTGACGATCAACACGGTCCGGCGGGCCTTCGGGCCCGGAGCGTCGAAGAGGACGGACTGGGCGCTCATCGTGCCACCGCCAGACGGTCGGAGGCCCACGTGGTCAGCAGGCCGATGGGGATGACGATCAGGCAGAAGCCGACGGCGAAGGTCATGAAGATCGCCACCATGACGTCCGGCCGGAACTCGATCATCGTCTTCATCAGGACGGAGGCCTCGGCCACGGAGGCCGCGGCGGCGACGGTCGTGTTCTTGGTCAGCGCGATCAGGGTGTTGCCGATCGGCGTGATCGCGCCGCGCAGGGCCTGCGGGAGGATCACGAGGCGGGCGGCGGGCAAAAAGCCCAGGCCGATCGCCCGGGCGGCCTCGGCCTGCCCCTGAGGGACCGTGTTCACACCGGAGCGGATCGCTTCGCACATGAACGCCGCGTGGTACAGCGAGAGCGAGATGACCGCGAAGATGAAGAAGTTCAGCGTGAAGTCGTCCGCGAACGTGATCTTCAGCTGCCCCCAGACGGCGAGCACGCCGATGAGCATGATGATCGTCAGCGGAGTGTTGCGGACGAGGTGCACGTAGGCGGTGCCGACGGCGCGCAGCGAGGCGACCGGCGAGATCCGGAACAGTGCCAGGACGACGCCGAGGACGAACGAGCCGATCGCCGCGAGGACGGTCAGCTTGATGTTCATCCAGAACGCGACCGGGATCTGCGAGCCGTACTGCTCGAAGAGGGTGGTCAGGGATTCCATGGGCCTTCCCAGGGGTGAGACAGGGGCGGACCGGACGGGCCGGCGGGTCCGTGCAGGACGCCGCCGACCCGGTCGGCTCCGTGGTGGTGGGTGGTCACCGGTGGTGGGCGATCACCGACGGCAGGATCAGTCGCAGGACTCGAACTCGGCGTCCGCGCCGGAGTTGAGCTCGTCGTCGGCCTCGTAGCCGGTGCCCTCGGTGTTGGACTTGAGCGCCTCCTCCCAGGCGCCCTCGTCCTTCATCTTCTGGATGGCGTCGTTGATCTGCTGGCAGGTGTCGTTGTCCTTGTTCAGGCCCACGCCGTAGCGCTCGACCGAGAACGGGTCGCCGACCACCTTGAACTTGCCCTTGTTGGCCTCGGTTCCCGCCAGGCCGGCGAGGATGATGTCGTCGGTGGTGACGGCGTCCACCTGGCCGGACTCGAGGTAGGTCACGCACTCGGCGTAGCCGCCCTGCTCCACGAGGTTCACGCCCTGGGAGTACTCGTCCTTGATCTTCTGCGCGGAGGTCGAGCCGGTGACCGAGCACAGGTTCTTGCCGTCCAGGGAGTCCGGGCCGGTGATCTCCTCCTCGTCCGCGCGGACCAGCAGGTCCTGTCCGGCCACGAAGTACGGACCGGCGAAGGCCACGCGCTCCTTGCGCTCGTCGGTGATGGAGTAGGTCGCGAAGATCATGTCGACCTCACCGTTCTCCAACGCGTTCTCGCGGTTGGCGGACGGGGTCTGGACCCAGGTGATGTCCGCCTCGTCCACGCCCATCTCCTTGGCGACGAACCTGGCGACCTCCACGTCGAAGCCGGTCGGGTCGTTGGAGCCCTCACGGAAGCCGAGGCCCGGCTGGTCGAACTTGATGCCGATGGTCAGCGACTCGCCGGAGCCGCCCTTCTTGGAGCCGTCGGCGGAGGAGCTCTCCTCGCTGCTCTCGGTGGCGGAGGGGGAGCAGGCGGACAGGGACAGTGCGGCCGCGGCGGCGACGGCGGTCAGGGAGAGGAACTTCTTGCGGGCCATGGTGGCCTCCTTGGGCGTCAGGTGCGGTGGTGTGGGGGTCGGGCCGGTGCCGGGTGCTCCGGTCAGTGGGTCAGGATCTTGCCGAGGAAGTCGCGGGCGCGGTCGTGCTGCGGGTTCGTGAAGAAGGACTCCGGGTCCGTGTCCTCGAGGATGGCGCCGTCGGCCATGAAGATCACGCGGTCGCCGGCCTTGCGTGCGAAGCCCATCTCATGGGTGACGACGACCATGGTCATGCCCTCCGTGGCGAGGCCGACCATCACGTCCAGCACCTCCTGGACCATCTCGGGGTCCAGGGCGGAGGTCGGCTCGTCGAAGAGCAGGGCCTTCGGCTCCATGGCGAGGGCGCGGGCGATGGCCACGCGCTGCTGCTGGCCGCCCGAGAGCTGGGCCGGCAGCTTCTTCGCCTGGTGGGCGACGCCGACCCGCTCGAGCAGCTCCATGGCGTGGGCCTCGGCGGCGGCCTTCTTCTTCCCCTTGACCCGGATGGGGCCGAGGGTCACGTTGTCGAGGATCGACTTGTGGGCGAAGAGGTTGAAGGACTGGAACACCATGCCGACCTCGGCGCGCAGGCGGGCCAGCTCGCGACCCTCCGCCGGGAGCGGCTTCCCGTCGATCAGGATGCGGCCGCCGTCGTCGATCGTCTCGAGGCGGTTGATGGTGCGGCACAGGGTGGACTTGCCGGAGCCCGAGGGGCCGAGCACGATCGCCACCTGCCCGCGCGGGATCGTCAGGTCGATGTCCTTGAGCGCGTGGAAGTCGCCGAAGTGCTTGTTGACGCCCTGCAGCTGGATGAGGGCGTCGGTCTCCGCGGCGGCGGAGGCCTCAGGTGTGCGCTGCGTCATAGTCGGGGAATATACCGAACGCCCGCAGGTTCTGCGCAGACCGACATCCGCACCGAGCCCCGATCGTCACGGTGCGCCGATAGGCTGGCGTCATGGCTGAGAACGACGACGTCCGCCGCCGGTGCCTCCGGCGCGGACCGCAGACCCTGCGGGGCGAGGCCGCCCGCCGGCCGACCTTCGACCAGATGCTGCTGGACACGCGCCGCCACGACGCCGCGGCGCCGCCGGCGGAGCAGGTCCACTCCACTGCCACGGACGCCTGGCGCGTGCTGCGCATCCAGTCCGAGTTCGTGGAGGGCTTCGGCACCCTGGCCGAGCTCGGCCCGGCCGTCTCCGTGTTCGGCTCCGCCCGCACCGGCGAGGGCACCGCGGAGTACGAGCTGGCCCGGGCGGTCGGCCGGGAGCTCGTCACCGCCGGGTATGCGGTGATCACCGGCGGCGGCCCGGGCGCGATGGCGGCTGCCAACCGCGGCGCCACCGAGGCCGAGGGGACCTCCGTCGGCCTCGGCATCGAGCTGCCCCACGAGCAGGGCATGAACGAATGGGTCGGCATCGGGATCGACTTCCGCTACTTCTTCGCGCGGAAAGTCATGTTCGTGAAGTACGCCCAGGGGTTCATCGTGGTCCCCGGCGGCATGGGCACCCTGGACGAGCTGTTCGAGGCGCTCACTCTGGTGCAGACCGGCACCGTCACCCGCTTTCCGATCGTCCTGGTGGGCCGAGAGTTCTGGGGTCCGCTCGTGGACTGGCTGCGAGACACGCTCGCCGCCCGCGGGATGATCTCGCCCGAGGACCTGGACCTCGTGTCGGTCGTGGACACCGCGCAGGAGGCGGTCGCGGCCGTGCGCGCCGTGGCCCAGGGGAAGCGCGCATGATGCTCCCGGTCTGGCTGACCCTGCTGGCCGCGGTGGCCGTGGTCGTCGCGGTCCTGGTGGCCGTGCTGGCCGGACGGTTCACCGCCCCGCTGCAGGACCCGCGAGACGGTGCTCCGGCGGCCCCGGTGCTGCTGCCGGACGAGCCCACGGCGGACGACGTGGACCACGTCCGCTTCGCGCACTCGGTGCCCGGCTACCACCGCGGGCAGGTGGACGCGACCGTCGCCCGCCTGCAGGAGGCGCTGCGCCGAAGCGAGGAGCGCATCGCGGTGCTGGAGGCGGACGGAGCAGGTCCGGTTAGCACCAGCGAGGAGAATCCTGGATAATGAACGTGTGACGGGCGACTCGCCGACAGGCGGCGAGCACGGGCCCGAGACGTCGCAGCCCTGCACCGGGCGGTCGTCGTCCTGAGCCGACCAGCAAGAAGGGAAGTCGCAATGGCCGCCATGAAGCCTCGTACGGGGGATGGCCCCATGGAAGTGACCAAGGAGGGCCGCAGCCTCATCATGCGAGTTCCGATCGACGGCGGTGGCCGCCTGGTCCTGGAGCTCAACAACGAGGAGGCCGCAGAGCTCAAGGAGTGCCTGGTGGGAGTCACCGAGGCCTGAGCCCCCGCGTCTGCACTTCAGACAGCGCGAGCCCCCGCCTTTCGACCGCACGGTCGAAAGGCGGGGGCTCGCTCGTGCTGGGGCCGCTGCAGCCGGGACCGATCCCAGGCTGTGGCAGGCCGGACCGGGGCCGCGTCACGGTCCTCAGCGGCGCACCGCCAGCAGCACGCCGGTGCCCGTGGCGACCAACGCCGAGTTCCAGGCCTCGTCCTCGCGGAGGGCGCGCTCGACCTGGCGGGCGGTGACGGTGGCCGGTTCGCGGACGGCCGGCTTGGGGACGCGGTCGTGGTCGAGCGCGTCGACGATCACCAGCAGGCCGCCACGGCGCAGCATGCGGCCGGCCTGGTCGACGTCGAAGGGCAGGGAAGCCGGGTCGCCGTCGAGGACGACCATGTCGTAGGAGCTACTGCTGAGGCGGGGGAGGACCGTCCGGGACCGGCCGGTGATCATGCGGGTGCGCTGGCTGGGCAGGCGCGCCTCGCTGAAGGCCTCGCGGGCGGCGCGCTGCGCGTCGCCGTCGGCGTCGAGCGTGGTGAGCACGGCGTTCGCGGGAAGACCCGCCATCAGGGCGAGGCCGGAGACGCCGGCGCCGGTGCCGACCTCCACCACTGCGGACGCGGAGCGCGTGGCGGCGAGCACGGTGAGCAGCGCCGAGGTGCCCGGGGTGACCGCCCGCAGACCGAGCTCGGCCGAGCGCTCACGGGCACGCTCCACGACCTCGCCCTCGACGGGACGGGACTCGGCATAGGCCCAGGAGGCGTGCTTGTCCGAGGGCTGGGGGCTGACGGCCTTCATGCTCACGTGTGCTGCTTCCTTCCGCGCTGGGCCCGGACCGGGCCACCGGTCCAGTGTACGGACCCCGGCGTGTCGCGTCCCGGCCCTCGTGGCCGCGGGGGTCTCGGGACCTTGGCGGCTCGGGTTCAGCCTTCTCCCAGTAGCGGCGACGAGAATAACAGGCACAGCGGGACGGCTCCGCACGACCGCCGTTCCGGACCGATCCAGGGAAGGAGGCGCTCGGACCGATGGCCCGCCATCCCCTGGGGCGCCTCGACGGATATCTTGAGGGCACCCTGAGCGGTCATCGCCGTCGGCGCGTCGCCTCCCATCTTCAGTCGTGTCCCTACTGCACCGACGCCGTTCGCGAGCGCGCCCGCGTGCTGGCCGCCGCCCGCCGCGTCGAACGCGACCACGCCCACGGCGTCACACCCGCCTCCCACGGCGTCACGCCCGCCGGCCATGGATCCACGGCCGCCGGTGCGACGCACCGCCAGAGCGTCGCCATGGCCGCCCAGGGCGTCTCGGGTCGGTTCGTGGTCGCAGGGCTCGGCGTCCTCGTCCTCGCCGCCGGCGCCCTGGCGGCCGTCTGGGTCGCCGGAGACCCGTCCGACGCGGCGTCGAGCCCCGACCTGGCGGACGCCCGCAGCATCGTCGCCGACGCCGAGTCCGAGGCGGACCCGGCCGCCTCCGCCGAGTCCGCAGGGGCTGCCTCGGCCGCGGTGGCGGCGGAGAACGGGGCGGCGATCCGCGCCCTGCGCCGCCAGGGCTGGGCGGTCCCGTCCCTGCAGACGGTCGGCCTGCGCCCCCAGGGCCTGGAGGTCGCCAGCGACCAGGATGTGGTGGAGGTCTCCGTGGACTGGTCGGACGAGGAGCGTACGGTGCATGTGCGCGAGTGCCGCAGTGCGGGCGAGCCTGCGGTCCCGGCCGCGTGTCCGGGCCAGGACGGCGCCCCGGCGGCCACCGAGGGCACCCTCCCAGTGGGGGTCACCTATCACGTGACCGCGGACGACGGCACAGACACCTGGACGGCGGTCCTGCCGGTGGGCCAGGCACGGTATGTGGTCACCTCGGACATGCCGCGCGAGCGCGTGGAGCAGCTGCTGTCCATGATGGTCCTGTCCGAGCGTTCGAGCGTGGCGGACGACCTGGGCGACCCGGACGAGATCACCGACCGTCTCGAACGCGGCATCGATCGCCTGCTCGGCTCGGTGGGACTGTCCACCGGCGTGGCCCGGGGCCCGGCCCTCTAGTAGAGTCAGAGCCTGTGAATATCGGTATCAACGGCGGCGAGTTCATCGTCCTCGTCCTCATCGCCCTTCTTGTGCTGGGTCCTGAGCGACTGCCCGAGTACACGAGGAAGTTCACGGACTGGCTCCGCTCCATGAAGGTCATGGCCGAAGGGGCGAAGGAGCAGTTCAAGGAGGAGACCGGCCAGGACTTCGACGAGATCGAGTGGCGCAAGTACGACCCGCGCCAGTACGACCCGCGCCGCATGATCCGCGAGGCGCTGCGCGAGCCCGTCGACTCCACCCGCGACACCGCCCGCAACGGCGTCCGTGCCGAGGACCTGCACGGCGGCCTGAGCCGTCAGGACATCAAGGACATGGACCCGCGGACGATCTTCCGCCCCTCAGGCGGCGGCTCGACCGCCGCCTCCGCGGCCACCGCAGAGACTGCGGCTCCCGCGGCCACCGCCGGGACCGCCGCATCCGGCGCCCCAGCAGCCGGGGGAGCGGCCGCCGTCGCCGCCGGAGGTGCCGCCGCCGCGCTCATGGGCTCCGGCCGTGCCGAGGCCGCGATGACGCAGGAGACCCCTGCTGCGCACCCGGACACCGAGCCGGATCCGCTGGACCTGCTCGGCAAGGCGCCCGCCCCGTTCGACGTGGACGCCACCTGACCCTCCTGTCGTCCTTCCCGACGACGGCCGGGCACGCCGCGGTCAGCGCGGGGACAGCGGCAGTCCGACGCCGCGCAGGCTGCGCGGGCGGACGGCCAGGCGTGCGGCGACCTGCTCCAGCGCCTGCGCCGCGGGGGAGGCGGCGGTCTCGGTGAGGACCACGGGCACGCCGTCGTCGCCGCCGGTGCGGACGGCCGGTTCGAGCGGGACGGTGCCCAGCAGCGGCACCTCGGCCCCGAGGGTCTGGGACAGGCGGTCGGCGACCTCCTGGCCGCCCCCGGCGCCGAAGACCTCCAGCACGGTGCCGTCCGGCAGGGTCATGGGGCCCATGTTCTCCACCACGCCGGCCACGCGCTGGCCGGTCTGCTTCGCCAGCTGCCCGGCACGGGCGGCGACCTGGGCGGCGGCGTGCTGCGGGGTCGTGACCACGATCAGCTCGGAGGTCGGCAGCAGCTGGGCGGCGGAGATCGCGATGTCCCCGGTGCCGGGCGGCAGGTCGATCAGCAGGACGTCCAGGTCGCCCCAGTAGACGTCGGTGACGAACTGCTCCAGGGCGCGGTGCAGCATGGGGCCGCGCCAGGCCACCGGTCGGTCCTCGTCCAGGAACATGCCGATCGAGATGACCTTCACCCCGTGCGCGACCGGCGGCAGGATCATGTCCTCCACGCGGGTCGGGGCGGCGTGGGTGCCGAGCAGGCCGGGGATCGAGAAGCCGTGGACGTCGGCGTCGATCAGTCCCACGGACAGCCCACGCCGGGCCAGCGCGACCGCGAGGTTGGCGGTGACGGTGGACTTGCCCACGCCGCCCTTGCCGGAGGCGACGCCGACCACCCGGGTGAGCGTGCCCTCTCCGAAGGGGTTGGCCGGACGGGAGCCGCGCAGTCGCTCCTGCAGGTCGCGGCGCTGCTCGGGGGTCATCACCTCGAGCCGCACCTCGGCTTCCGCGCAGCCGTCCAGGCCCTCGACGGCGGCCCGGGCGTCCGCCTCGAGCGTGCCCTTCAGCGGGCAGCCGGCGATCGTGAGGCGCAGCACGACCTCGAGCCGGCCCGGGGAGGACTCCCTGACGGAGGCGACCATGCCGAGCTCGGTGACCGGACGGCGGATCTCCGGGTCCTGCACCGCCGCCAGGGCGACGAGAGCGGCGGACTCGAGAGCCGTCGTCGGGGTGGAGGTGACGATCTCGGGGGCGCTCATGCCTGCGGTCCCTCCTGGGGGCGCTCGGCGGCTGCCTCGGCGGCCTCCTCGGCGGCCAGGAGCGCCAGCGTGGTGGTGGAGGTGTCCTCCGCGTCGGCGGGTCGAGTCCCGCGCTTCTTCTTGCCGGTCTTCTTGGCCGAGCCCTTCTTGGTGGTCTTCCTGTCCCGGTCCGCGGAGCGGGCCTCGAGGAGGTCGTTGCGGATCTCGTTGCGGATCTCCTCGCGCAGGGACTCGCGGAGCTGTTCGACGATGTCGTCGGACAGGCTGCGCATCTCGGAGCGCACGAAGTCACGGGTGGAGACGTCCTGCAGGGCTAGGCGCAGGCCCGCGATCTCGCGGGTGAGGTACTCGGTGTCCGCCAGGTTGCGCTCGGCGCGGTCGCGGTCCTCGCGCAGGGCCACCTTGTCACGGTCGTCCTGGCGGTTCTGGGCGAGCAGCAGCAGCGGGGCGGCATAGGAGGCCTGCAGCGAGAGCATCAGGGTCAGGGCGGTGAAGCCGATCGCGGCGTCGTCGAAGCGCAGGGACTCCGGACCCCAGGTGTTCCAGCCGAGCCAGAGGGCACAGAACAGCGTCATCCAGAGCAGGAACTGCGGCGTGCCCATGAAGCGGGCGAAGCCCTCGGTGGCCTCGCCGAAGGCGTCCGGGTTCGGGGAGAGGCGGGGCAGGCGGCGGCGGCGCGCGCTGAGCGGGGTGTCCAGTCCGGACTGGCGGGTGCGCGGGTCGTTCGCGTTCTCGGCCATGGGCGCTCCTTACTGCGTGCTCGTCGTCGGGTTCGGCAGGTCCTCGGGGTCCATGGCGCGCCAGTCCTCCGGGAGGATGTGGTCCAGCACGTCGTCCACGGTCACGGCGCCGACGACGCGCTGCTGCTCGTTCACCACGGGGATGCAGGTGAGGTTGTAGGTCGCCAGCTCGCGGGTCACATGGGCGATCGGGGCGAGGTCGGAGACCGGCTCGAGGTCCTTGTCCAGGATGTTGCCCAGCGGCTCCGGCGGCGGGTAGCGCAGCAGCTGCTGGAAGTGCACGGCGCCGAGGTAGCGGCCGGTGGGGGTCTCCAGCGGGGGACGGACCACCAGCACGAGGGAGGCGCGGGCCGCGGAGATCTCCTGCTGGCGGATGGTCGCCATGGCCTCGGCCACGGTGTCCTCCGGGGCCATGATCACCGGCACCGGGGTCATGACGGAGCCGGCGGTGTCCTCCTCGTACTCCAGGAGGCGGCGCACGTCGTCCGCGTCCTCGGGCTCCATGAGCTCGAGCAGCAGCTCCTGCTGGCTGTCCGGCAGCTCGTGGAGCAGGTCGGCGGCGTCGTCCGGGTCCATCTCCTCCAGCACGTCCGCGGCGCGCTCGATGTCCAGGTGGGAGAGGATCTGCACCTGGTCGTCGTCCGGGAGCTCCTGGAGGACGTCCGCGAGGCGCTCGTCCTGCAGCTCGGAGGCGACCTCCACGCGGCGCTTGGCCGGCATGTCATGGATCATGTCCGCCAGGTCGGCGGGCTTGAGGTCCTCATGGTGGGCCACGAAGCTCGTGGCGCCCTGCGGCTCGGCGCCGGAGGTCCAGCGGGCCTCGTTCCAGGCGATGAGCCGGTGCTCGCCGCGGGGGCGGCCGAAGGTGCTGCGCCCGGCGTCCTTGCGGACGTACAGCTCGGTCATCAGCCAGTCGCCGTTGCGCTGCTGCTCCAGTCCGGCATCCTCGAGGACGACCTCACCCTCCCCGTCCAGCAGCGTCATGCGGCGGTCGAAGAGGTCGGCGGCCACCGTCTGCTCGGCGCCGCGGCGGGAGAACCGGCGCAGGTTGATCAGGCCGGTGGTGATGATCTGCCCGGAGTCCATGGACGTCACGCGGGTCATCGGCACGAACACGCGCTTCTTGCCGGGGACCTCGATCACCAGGCCGATCGCCAGCGGTGCGTTGCGCAGCCCGCGGTCGAGCACCACGACGTCCCGCAGGCGGCCGAGGCGGTCGCCGAGCGGGTCGAACACGTCCAGGCCCAGCAGCCGGGCCACGAAGATCTTGGAGGAGCTCACCGGTCCAGCCTAGTCGTCCGGTGCGTGCCGTCCCAGATCGGCCCTGGGCGTACAGGGCCGCGCTGACCCGGCCGTGTGCGGGCCGACACGGCAGAATGGGCACATGTCCTTCATGATGTCCGGACCGAACGCCTCCCGTGACGACGGCCTGCCCCGCGGCGAGCTCGTCTCCACCCACACCACCCGCGCGGCCGCCCAGGAGCAGCTGGAGAAGCTGGTCCAGGGCGACGTCCCGCCCACCTCGGTGACGATCGTGGGCAAGGACCTGCGTGTGGTCGAGCGGGTGCGCGGCCGGATGTCCTATCCGCAGGTGGCGCTGTCCGCGGGCCTGCGCGGCCTGCTCTTCGGCTCGCTCATCGGCCTGTTCATGTACCTGATCGCCCCCCAGGGCGGCGCGCAGCAGATCCTGTTCTCCGCGCTGCTCGGCGTGGGCCTGTGGATGATCCTCGGCGTGATCGCCTTCGCGATGCGCAAGGACAGCAACGGCTTCGCCTCCACCCAGCAGGTCGTCCCGGCCGCCTATGACGTGGTGGTCGCCTTCGAGCACGCCGGCCGCGCTCGCGGCGTCCTGAACGCCGGGACCGGTCAGGCCGTGCCCGCCGCCGCGGTCCAGCCGGGTCCGCAGGGCCAGTCGGCCCAGCAGGGTCAGCAGGGTGTCCGGACGACGGCACCGGCCTCCGCCCCGCAGGGCGCCTCCGGTCCGGACGGGTCCGAGCAGGTCCCCGCGCCGCAGGGGCCGCAGCCGGGCCAGACCCCGCATGAGGGCCAGGGCGGCCAGGCCGGTCACGCGCAGCAGGACGGGGCGCCGCAGGCGCAGAGGCCGGCCGAGGGGCCGCAGACCCAGGACGGGCAGCAGGCCCAGCCGGCGCAGCCGGCGCAGGACGGACAGGAGGCCGACGGCTCCGCCTCCGCCGACGGTGCCCCGCAGGGTCTGGACAGGACCTACGGCCTGCGCCTGTCCCAGGAGGAGGTGGACCGGATCATCGCCGCCCGCGGCGGCACCCCCGGACAGCAGCCGCCCGAGCCGCCGCAGGGAGGCTCCGGCCGCTGACCCGGCCGGCCCGGACATGACTCGGCCCCGCACCCGCCGGAAGCGATTCTCGGCACGGTGCGGGGCCGTCGTCGTGGAGTGGGCGTCAGTGCTGCTGGAGACCCTTCATCCAGGCCTCGACCTCGTCCGGGGTGCGGGGCAGCGCGGCGGAGAGGTTCTCCGCACCGTCCTCGGTGACGAGGATGTCGTCCTCGATGCGGATGCCCATGCCGCGGTACTCCTCCGGCACGGCCAGGTCCTCCTCCTTGAAGTACAGGCCCGGCTCGATGGTGAACACCATGCCCGGCTCGAGCACGCCGTCCAGGTAGAGCTCGCGCTTGGCCTGGGCGCAGTCGTGCACGTCGAGGCCGAGGTGGTGGCTCGTGCCGTGCGGCATCCAGCGGCGGTGGTGCTGGCCGTCCTCGGACAGCGCCTCCTCCACGGAGACCGGCAGCAGGCCCCACTCGTGCAGGCGGGAGACGAGGACCTTCATGGCCTCGGCATGGATCTCGCGGAACCGGATGCCCGGCTTCACGATCGCGAAAGCCGCGTCCGCCGCGTCCAGCACCGCCTGGTAGGCCTTGCGCTGGATGTCCGTGAACGTGCCGTTGACCGGCAGGGTGCGGGTGATGTCCGCGGTGTAGAGGGAGTCGGCCTCCACGCCGGCGTCCACCAGCAGCAGCTCGCCGTCCTGCACGTCGCCGGTGTTGCGGATCCAGTGCAGGATGGTCGCGTTGTTGCCGGAGGCGGCGATGGTGTCGTAGCCGAGGTCGTTGCCCTCGAGGCGGGCACGGGAGAAGAAGGCGCCCTCCACGATGCGCTCACCGCGGTGGTGGCCGATCGCCCGCGGCAGCACGCGGACGATGTCCTCGAAGCCGGCGATGGTCGCGGCCACGGACTCGCGCATCTGCTCGATCTCCCACTCGTCCTTGACCAGGCGCAGCTCGGAGGCGAACTCGGCGAGCTCGCCGTCCTGCGCCTCGGCCTCGGCCGGGTCCACGCCCGCGGCGGAGCGGGTGGACTCCACCAGCTGCAGCATGTCCGCGTCGTCCGAGCGGAGCAGGCGCAGCTGGACCTGACCGGCGGCAGGGGAGCCCGCATCCTTGGTCACGGCCACCTCGAGCTCCTCGAGGGAGGCGGTGCGCAGGCCGGTGCGGGCGGCCATCTCGGCCAGCGTCGGGCGCGGGCCGATCCAGAACTCGCCGGAGCGGGCGTCCGCGTAGAACTGCTCGGTGTCCCGGCCGGCGAGCGGTCGGAAGTAGAGGGTGGCCGCGTGGGAGGAGCCCTCGTCCCCGGCACCGGCGTCGGTCGGCTCGAGGACGAGCACGGCGTCCGGCTCGTGGTCCACGCCCAGGCCGGTCAGGTGGGCGAACGCCGAATGCGGGCGGAAGCGGTAGTCCGTGTCGTTCGAGCGCACCTTCAGCTGGCCGGCCGGGATCACCAGGCGCTCGCCCTGGAAGCGCTCGGACACCGCGGCACGGCGGCGGGCGGCGTGCTCGGCGGAGGCGTCCGCCTCCGGCAGCTCGGTGCGCGCCGGGGCCCACTGGGAACCCATGAACGCGCGGAACGCGTCCGAGTTCGGGCGCTGTGAGCGGTTCTCCACGCGCTCGTGAAGCGGCTGGCGCTCCTGCTCGGCACCGGAGGTCTCGAGGGTCGTCTTCTCGCTGTTCTGCTCGGTCATGCCGTCCATCTTGTCACCCGGGACCGGGCGCCGCACTCGGGGCGCTGCCGCGGGGACCGGCAGCAGGCTCCGCCCCGTAGGCTGGGGTCATGAGCACGCCCCGCTTCGACCTGCACACGCACTCGACCGTCTCGGACGGCACCGAGTCTCCCGCCGAGCTCGTGGCGGCGGCCGCGGCGGCGGGGCTGGACGGGCTGGCGCTCACCGACCATGACACGAACGCCGGCTGGGCCGAGGCCGAGGAGGCGGCCCGCAGGCACGGCCTGCTGCTGGTGCGTGGGATGGAGATGTCCTGCCGCACGGACGAGGGCGTCTCCGTGCACCTGCTGTCCTACCTGCACGACCCGGAGCACGACGGCCTCAACGCCGAGATGGCCCGCGCCCGCGACGCCCGCCTGCACCGCGCGCAGATGATGGTGGAGCGCCTCGCCGAGGACTTCGACCTCACCTGGGACGACGTGCTCGAGCACGCGGGGGAGGGAGCCACCATCGGGCGACCGCACCTGGCGGATGCCCTCGTGCGGATCGGCGTGGTCCCGGACCGCACCGCCGCGTTCCGCTCCATCCTCGCCGGCTCCTCCAAGTACTACGTCCCGCACTACGCGCCGCATCCGGCCGACGCCGTCCGCCTCGTGCGCGACGCCGGCGGAGTCCCCGTGTTCGCGCATCCGCTGGCCTCGGCCCGCGGACGGGTGGTGGGCATGGAGACCTTCGAGGAGATGATCGGCGCCGGCCTCGGCGGTCTTGAGGTGGACCACCGCGACAACCCGGACGAGGCCCGCGCCGTGCTCCGCGGCATCGCCGAGCGCCACGGCCTGTTCACCACCGGATCCTCGGACTACCACGGCAGCGGCAAGCCCAACCGGCTGGGGGAGAACCTCACCGCACCCGAGGTGCTCGCCGAGATCGAACGTCAGGCAACCGGGACGGACGTCCTGCGCTGAGCGGGCGCCGTGTCCCAGCGGCGCCGCGGGGAGACGACGAGGTCTGGGGACCCGGAGGCCATGCCCCGGGCGCGGCAGACGAGACGACGACTGGAGACCCGGAGGCCATACCCCGGGCGCGGCAGACGAGACGACGACGGCGGCGCGCCTGACAGCGTCAGGTGCGCCGCCGTCGTCGGCGGCCGGGTGCTCGACCGACCTGCTTCCCGACTGGTGAGGACACGCCGTCTCGAGCCCCTCAGGACCCGTGATGACGGTGAGTCCTCACCAGTACGTGCGGGGGGAGGCTCATCTCTCGGTCTTCGGGGCGCCCTCGCCGCCCTTCACGACCTCGCCGTTGCGGCGGCGGGTGCGGTTGCGGCCTCCGCGGGAGCGCCTGCGACGGCCCCCGCCCCCGCCCTCACCCGAGCGCTCGCCGCCCTCGGAGCGGTCACGACCCTCGCCGCCGCGTCGGCCGCGGGACTCGCCGGACTCGCCGCGCTCGCTGTCGCGGCTCCGGCCCTCGCCGTTACGGCCCCGGGCCTCGCCGCCGCGGCCACGACCGCGTCCACGGCCCCGGCCGCCGCCGCGACCGCCGCGCTCGGAGCTGCGGCCGCCGCGCGCTGCGGAGCCCGGACCGCCCAGGTCCTCGACGTGCTCGGCGTCCAGGCCCTCGAGGGTGCGCTTGTCCTTCGGCAGACGGCCCTTGGTGCCCTTCGGGATGCCGAGGTCCTCGAACAGGTGCGGGGAGGAGGAGTAGGTCTCCACCGGCTCGGGCTGGCCGAGACCGAGGGCCCTGTCGATCAGGGACCAGCGCGGCATGTCCTCCCAGTCCACGAGGGTCACCGCGATGCCCTTGTTGCCGGCGCGGCCGGTGCGGCCGACGCGGTGGACATAGGTCTTCTCGTCCTCCGGGGCCTGGAAGTTGAACACGTGGGTCACGTCGTCCACGTCGATGCCGCGGGCGGCGACGTCGGTGGCCACCAGGATGTCGATCTTGCCGTTGCGGAAGGCGCGCAGCGCCTGCTCGCGGGCGCCCTGGCCCAGGTCGCCGTGCAGCGGGCCGGCGGCGAAGCCGCGCTTGGTCAGCTCGTCGGCCACACGGGCGGCGGTGCGCTTGGTGCGGGTGAAGATGATGGTGCGGCCGCGACCCTCGCCCTGCAGGGCACGGGCGATGAGCTCGTCCTTGTCCATGTGGTGGGCGCGGTAGACGAGCTGGCGGATGTCCTTCTTGGTCAGGCCCTCGTCGTCCGGGTCGGTGGCGCGGATGTGCGTCGGGTGGGTCATGTACCGGCGGGCCATGGCGACCACCGGACCCGGCATGGTGGCCGAGAACAGCATGGTCTGGCGGACCTGCGGCACGGCGGCCAGCAGGGTCTCCACATCCGGCAGGAAGCCGAGGTCGAGCATCTCGTCGGCCTCGTCGAGCACCACGGTGTTCACCAGGTTCAGCCGCAGGTGGCGCTGGCGCATCAGGTCGATCAGGCGGCCGGGGGTGCCGACCACGATCTCCACGCCGCGGCCCAGCTCCTCGATCTGCGGCTCATAGGCGCGGCCGCCGTAGATGGTGGCGATGCGCAGCGAGCGGTTCTTCGCGGCCTCGGTGAGGTCGCCGGCCACCTGGACGGCCAGTTCGCGGGTCGGTGCCACGATGAGCGCCTGCGGGGCGCCGGCGGAGCCGTCCTTCTCCAGCCTGTCCCAGCCGGGCTCGCCCGGACCGACGGCCCGCTGCAGGGCGGGGATGCCGAAGCCGAGGGTCTTGCCGGTGCCGGTCTTGGCCTGGCCGATGATGTCATGCCCGCCCAGGGCGACCGGGAGGGTCATGGACTGGATCGGGAACGGATGGGTGATGCCGCGCGCGGACAGCGCGTCCACGATCTCGGCGGAGACGCCGTAGTCGGCGAAGGTCTTCTCCTCGACGGCCGGGACCTCGTCAGGGGTCACGGTCTCGGCGGCCATCTCCTCGACGGCGGCCATCTCCTCGGCGGCCCTGTCCGGGGTGGTCTCGGGGTTCTGGGTGGTGGGTGTGTCGCTCATGCTCACGCTCCCGTTTCCTTCTCGGGCGCGCGGGGCGTCGGTCCGCGGCGCGGGCGGCCGGATGCCTCCGGGCCCGTGCGTGCGGGCTCGCGCCGTGTGCGCGCTGCAGGGGGAAGCCGATCGCGGGGAGAACACACCGGAGCCGCAAGGCCTCGTGGCCCCGCCCCGGGAACCCGGTCTCGGCCGTCCCCCACGGTGGGGAGGCGCCGCCGGATTCGGCAGTACAGGTGATCAGGTGCGACCGGTCATCCAGTGGTCACGACGACTGCGGGGACGCGGTCGTCGGGGGCCAGTCTAGCCCCTCGGCCTGCGGGCGCGCCGGAAGGAGCGGACGGCAGGGAGCCTCAGCGGCCGCCGGCCAGGGACGCGTCGACCTGACCGGAGGCCACGTCCACGGAGTCGATGCGCACGCGCACCTCGTCGCCGGGGGCGGCACCGGCGGGGACGCTCAGGTAGGCGGGCGGGTCCACGAGCTGCACGTCCACGGAGTCCTCGCCGCGGGTGCGGACCACGGTGCCGGCGAGCTCCTCGCCCACGTGGGCGGTCAGCTCGGCGGCCTCCACGAGGTCCACGGCCGCCCGGTCGGCCTGGGAGGCGCGGCGCCCCGAGTCCGCCATCAGCGCGGGCAGCTCCGGCAGGGCGGCCCGCACCTCGGCGGGCACCTCGTGGCCCTGCACCAGGGCATGGCAGACGATCAGCACGAAGCGGTCCACCAGGCGGCGCAGCGGAGCTGTGGTGTGGGCATAGGGGGCGGCCAGGGCGGCCTGCTCCGGGTCCTCCGGCGGGGTGCGCAGCTCAGGGTCGTCGGAGGACGCGTCGAACGCGGTGTAGTCGGCGCCGCGGAACAGGGCGGTGGCGGCGTGGAGGACGGCCAGGCCCTGGGGTGCGGTCGGGTCCACGGTGCGCAGGTAGGCGCCGTAGTCCTGCTCGTGGGTCCACGGCAGGCCGAGGGCGGCCACGCGAGAGCGGAACTCGGCGATCGCCTCATCGTCCGGGGCGGGCATGGTGCGCAGGATGCCGACGCCGGCGTCGAGCATGATGCGGGCCGCCGCCATCCCCGTCATGAGGGAGACGTGGGCGTTGTCGTCCTCCACCGGCAGCGGGTTGCGCTGCACGAGGCGGTAGGCGCCGGACTCGTCCACGTGGATCTCCTGGTCCGGCATGTTCAGGGACGCGCCGCCACGGGCCGCCTCCTGGGCGCGCCGCAGCCGGCCCACCTCGGGGAGCAGCCGCAGCGAGGCCACAACCTCCTCGGGCAGGTCCGGCACTTCGGCCGGGACCCGCCCGTCCTTCCCGACGACGGCACCGCCCCCGGGTGCCCCGCCCGCCGGGGACTCGTCCCCGACGAGGGCCTGCACCTGCGGGTAGGTCAGCTGGAAGCGGGAGCGCACCCGTGCGCGGACCAGCTCCACGGCCCCGAGGACGCCCTCGCCGTCCAGGTCCATGGACCAGACGTAGGCGGGGCGCTCCTGCTCGGGCAGCAGGGAGCCGGCGTGCTCGCTGATGCGCTCGGGGTGGAGGGGGACACGCCCGTGCGGAAGGTAGACCGTCTGGCCCCGTCGGCGGGCCTCCACGTCGATGGCGCCACCGAGGGCCACGAACGCGGGGACGTCGGCGATGGCGTAGTGCACGCGGACGCCGACGTCCGTGCGCTCGATGAAGACGGCCTGGTCCAGGTCGGTGGACCCGGCCGGATCCACCGTGACGAAGGGGACGTCGGTGAGGTCCACGCGCTCGGGGTCCTGCCCGAGGGAGCCGAGGACGTCCTCGGCGGCACGTTCGGCCTCGGCCAGCACGTCGTCCGGGAACGCGTCCGGCAGCTCGAGGTCCCGGCGGAGACGGGTCAGCCGTGCGGTGAGGGCGGAGTCCTCACCGGCGCCGTGGACGCCGAGTGCGGGCAGCAGCATGGGTCAGGCCCCTTCGCCCGTCGGCTCAGCGAGCGGCGAAGCCCAGCGGGCCGGCCTTCTGGGCGCCGATCTCGACGAAGGCGATCTTCTCGCCGGGCACGAGCACGGTGCGGCCCTTGGCGTCGTCCAGCTGGAGCAGGGAGCCGTCGGCGATCGCGGCGGCCACGCGCTCGCGGACCTCCTCGGCGGTGTGCTCGGTCTCCAGAGTCACCTCGCGGGCCGAGTGCTGCACTCCGATGCGGATCTCCATGGGGTCCTCCTAGGACAGGGGTCTGCGGTCTGCGTCGGACGGCGGGGCCGGGGCCGCGCGCGTCCGGAACGGCTCTGTTCCCGTTCAGACTAGGGCACGGGGCGCCGCGGCAGGCAGGGCACGGGAGGCGTTTCACCCCGTGGCGAAACACAGGGGCCGGAACAGGTCCGTCCGCGGGGCGCGGACGGTGTGGGTGCCCCGCCGGCGGGGGCGGGGCGTGTGTGGCGCCCCGCTGTCGGGGCGGGGCGTGCTCAGAGCCTGGAGAGGCCGCGCCAGAGCATGGTGAAGGTGACCTCGGCGGCGCGCTCGAGAGTGGGACGGGAGGCCTCGTCGGTCTCGTCGGCCCACCAGCGGGCGGCCTCGATCATGCAGGCCACCAGGCCGCGGGAGACCAGCTCGGCCTCCTCGACGGTGACCGTGGCTCCCTCCTGCAGCAGCTTGGCGATGTGCCGGGCCAGGGTGCCCTCGATGACCTCGCCGCGCTGCTGGACGTCCGGGTCGTGGGTGCGGCCGGAGGACAGCAGCAGCCGGTGGCGGCGGCTCGGGTCGGACACATACCGGTAGACCGCGGTCACCGTTTGGCGCGTGCGCTGCCTGTTGTCCAGGTCCGAGGACAGCACCTCGGAGATCTGTGCGACGAAGGCCTCGACCTCGACGTCGAGCAGGTGGAGGAAGAGCTCGTGCTTGCCGGGGAAGTGCTGGTAGAGCACCGGCTTGGACACGGCCGCCGACTCGGCGATCTGGTCCATGGAGGTCTGCGCGTAGCCGTGCTCCACGAACAGGGCGCGGGCGACCTCCACCAGCTGCCGGCGGCGTTCGGCCCGGGGCAGGCGTGCCGCGCGGGTGTGGCCGCTCATGCGGTGCGTCTCTGCCCGTCCGCGTCCTGATGGGGGACCGGGCAGGCGGACGGCGAGTCCGGGATCGGAGCGGCGGCGGGCACCTCGATGTCGTACAGCGCCTGCAGCGCGCGCTCGTACTCGTCCAGCCGTCCCTCGGCAGCCATGCGCCGGGCGCGGACGGTGGGGGTGTGGAGGAGCTGGCGCACCATGTGGCGCAGGGCGAACTCGATCTCCTCGGCCGGTGCGGTGCAGCCGTGGCGGCGGCGGACGCGCTCCAGTTCGGTGTCCAGGGCCGCGAGGGTGTGCTCGCGCAGGGCGCGGATGGCGCCGTCTGCGGTGCGGCCGCGCTGGGAGTCGGTGAAGTCGCGGAGGGCGCCCTCCACGAGGGTGCGTGCCTCGGAGACGGCCGAGGCGGCCTGCTCCGGTGCGGCGAGGCGGACGTCCTCGAGGGTGATCAGGTCGACCTGGTCCAGGTCCGCCACGGCGGGGTCGAAGTCACGGGTGAGCGCCAGGTCCAGCAGGGTGACGGGATGCCGGGCGCCCTCACGGAGGGCCACGAGCTGCTCAGGGGAGACCTGCCGGCCGGACCCGGAGCAGCCGATCACCACGTCGGCCTCGGCCAGTGCCCCGGCGATGCTCTCGCCGCCCAAGGCCATCGCCCAGCCGCCGCGATCGGCGACGAACTGCTCGGCACGGCCGGAGGAGGAGTGCACGGCCACGGCGGTGGCGCCGCGGTCCGCCAGCTGGGACAGGGTGGTGCCCGCATAGGAGCCGGTGCCGATCAGCAGCACGTTCGCCTCGGCCCAGAAGTCCTCGGCCTCCTCCTCGGTGACGACGCCGCGCAGCTCCTCGGCCAGGTCCAGGGCCACGGTCACGACGGACCGGCCGGTGGCGCCGAGAGCGGTCTGGGAGCCCACGTCCTTGGCCGCGCGGGTCGCGCCCTCGAACAGGCGGACGAGCGGGCCCGTGGCGGCGCCGGCCTCCCGGGCCTCGACGAGGGCCCGGCGCACCTGCCCGGCGATCTCGCGCTCGCCGACCACGGCGGAGTCCAGGCCGGAGGCGACCTCGAACAGGTGGCGGACGGTGGCGTCGGCGCCGAGCAGGCGGAAGGTGCCGTCCACGGTGGCGTACGGGAGGTCCGTCTCGGCGGCGATCGCCTTCACGAGGGTGTTGTGGGTGCCGGACACGTCGCCGTTGTCCGCGTCGGCGTAGACCTCCACGCGGTTGCACGTGGTCAGCACGACGGCCCCGCCGGCACCGGAGGCGGGCAGGGCGGAGAGCACGGACGCGGCACCGGCGGACAGGCGGGCGACCGTGTCGAGGTGGACGTCCTTGTGCGAGGCGATCAGCGAGAAGAGTGTCACAGCGCCGTCCATCCTAGCCGGGGCCGGTCCTTCCGTCACCGAGGCGCACCTCACCTGATGCGGGGCATCCGCAGCAGATAGGGCGACGCTGAGGTGGCGGCCGTCACGTGGGATGAGGTGGGCCGTCGTCGTCCACGGGCCCGGAATCGCTTTCGATGGAAGAATGGGGGGCATGTCCGCCGAGACCTCTGCTCAGACCCCGTCCACGGCGGCCGCAGCCCTGCCGGCCGACCATCCGTTGCGCACCACCGAATCCGCGCGATCCACGGCCGATTCGGCGTTGATCACCGCGCTGCGCGGCGCCCGCCCCGAGCGCCACCCCGTCTGGTTCATGCGCCAGGCCGGCCGTTCGCTGCCGGAGTACAAGAAGGTGCGCGAGGGCATCGGGATGCTCGATTCCTGCCTCATGCCCGACCTTGTGAGGGAAATCACGATGCAGCCGGTCCGTCGCCATGACGTGGACGCCGGCATCTTCTTCTCGGACATCGTGGTCCCGCTGCGCCTGGCCGGGATCGGCGTGGAGATCGTCCCGGGCGTCGGGCCGGTCCTGGACCACCCGGTGCGCACCGCCGCGGACGTCGCCGCCCTGCCCGAGCTCGAGGACTCCGCCCTCGACGTCATCCGCGAGGCCGTCTCGCTCACCGTGGGCGAGCTCGGCAGCCGCCCGCTCATCGGCTTCGCCGGCGCGCCGTTCACCCTGGCCGCCTACATGGTGGAGGGCCGCCCCTCCCGCGACCACTTCGGGCCGCGCCGCATGATGCACGCCGCCCCGGAGACCTGGAACGCGCTGGCGTCCTGGGCCGCCCGCGTGTCCGGCCAGTTCCTCCGCGCCCAGATCGTCTCCGGCGCCTCCGCCGCCCAGCTCTTCGACTCGTGGGCCGGCTCGCTCTCCGCGGCCGACTACCGTGCCCACGTGCAGCGTCACTCCGCCGCCGCCTTCGAGGCCGTCGCCGACCTGGCCGGACCGGGTGTGGTCGGAGGCGTCCCGCTGCTGCACTTCGGCATCGGCACCGGCGATTTCCTGCACCACCTGCGCGATGCCGGCGCGTCCGCCGTCGGCGTGGACCACCGCCTCACCCTGGCCGAGGCGCACCGTCGCCTCTGCGCGAACCCGGGCCCGGACGGCCGCGGCGCCGTCCCGCTGCAGGGCAACATCGACCCGGCCCTGCTGGGCGCCCCCTGGGAGGTGCTCGAGGCCCACGTCCGCGAGGTCGTCGCCTCCGGCGCCGCTGCGCCGGGACACGTGGTCAACCTGGCCCACGGCGTCCCGCCGGAGACCGACCCGACCGAGCTGACCCGCGTGGTCGAGCTGATCCACTCCATCGACGTGCCCGAGCGTCCCGCCTCGGGGGAGGAGCACGCATGAAGGTCCCGGACATCTCCGTGCAGCAGATCCCGGCTTCGGTGGCCCCCGCTGCGGACCAGGCGCCCCGCACGGCCCTGGTGATCGGCGGCGGCATCGCCGGCCTGCTCTCCGCGCTGCGCCTGCGCCAGTCCGGCTGGGAAGTCACCCTTGCCGAGGCCACCTCGGTGCTCGGCGGCGCCGTCTCGCCGCGCTACCTCACTGTGCCGTCCGAAGACGAGCACGGCGCCGTGCAGGACCAGACGCTGGAGCTGGACGGCGGAGCGGAGGCCTTCGCGCTGCGCGGCACCGCAGTCCAGGAGCTGCTGCATGAGCTGGACATCTACGAACGCATCATGTCCCCGGCGGCCGGCGGGTCCTGGATCCACGCCGCCGAGGGCTCGTTCCCGTCTCCACGGCTGGGCCTGCTGGGCATCCCCGGGGACCTGGACGCCGAGGACACCGCCGCGGCCCTGTCCGCCGCCGGCCTGGAGCGCGCACGCCAGGACCTGACCGCCGAGGTGGGCGACTGGGCCGAGCGCATCGCCGCCGGCGAGGAGATCACCCTCGGCGAGCTGGTGGCCGACCGTCTCGGCGACGAGGTGCTGCAGCGCCTCGTGGCCCCCGTGGTGGCGGGGGTGCACTCCGCCGACCCCTCCACCGTCGCCGTGCACCGGGTGGCCCCGGGTCTGCTCGAGGCCTTCGTGGAGCAGGGCAGCCTGTCCGCCGGCGTCGCCGCACTGCGTGGCCAGCACACCCCGGGCTCCCTCGTGGCCGGCCTCGACGGCGGCATGAACATCCTGACCACCCGGCTGATCGCCCGGCTGCGGGACACCGGCGTGACCGTGCTGCGCGGCGTCCGTGTGGCCGCCCTGAAGCATTTCGACGAGCGCGGCCAGTGGTGGGCGCAGATCAGCGATCGCAACGAGGAGGTCCTCCGGGGGCTCGAAGCCGACCGCATCGTCCTCGCCGTGGACGGCCCCAACGCCTGGGAGCTGCTCGCCCCCGCCTCGCACGGCGCCCTCGACCCCGACGACGGCCCCCACCCGGCCGACGGCGTCGCCCTGGTGACGCTCGTGGTGGACGCCGAGGGGCTCGACTGCGCCCCGCGCGGCACCGGAGTCCTCGTGGCCGAAGGCACCGAGGTGGGCGTCAAGGCGCTCACCCACGCCACCGCCAAGTGGGAGTGGCTCGCCGAGGTCGTCCGCCGCGACCGCGAGGACGGCACCGCCCGCCACCGGCACCGCCACGTGCTCCGCCTCTCCTACGGCCGGCACGGCGGCGGCCCGGACCAGCTGGGCTACCGCACCGCGGACGAGCAGCTCGTGGAGCAGGCGATCGCCGACGCCGCCGTGCTCACCGGAGTGGACCTCGCAGCCGAGGACGTGGCCGCTCACATGGTCGTCCGCTGGCGCGACGCCATCCCGCCGCAGTCCGGCCCCGCCCGCACCGCCATGAAGGCGCTGACCGCCTACGCCGAGGCCACCGACGGCGTGGACGTGGTCGGCGCCTGGGCCGACGGCACCGGCCTGGCCTCGATCGTGGAGGCCGTGGACCGCCGGTTCGGCTCCTTCGACCCCATCACCCCCGCAGCAGGAAGAGAGTGATCCCCGTGCAGGACACCCAGCACACCGCAGACGCCGCCGCCACCGAGGAGAACGCGCCGAACCCGCTGGCCGGCAAGGACTGGTTCACCACCTACACCGTGTTCGCCCGCCCGAACGACGGCTCCTGCCCCGCCCCGCTCGACGGTCCGCAGGCGGAGGACGCCGTGCAGGAGTTCGACGCCCTCGTCGCCGAGCTCGGCGAGCAGGGCGTGACCGTCCGCGGCACCTACGACGTCTCCGGCATGCGCGCCGACGCCGACGTCATGGTGTGGATGTACGGCCAGGTCCCTGAGGACCTGCAGGCTGCGATCCGCCGCATCCGCCGCACCCGCCTGTTCGCCGGCACGCACATCGTGCTCTCCGCGATGGGCGCCGACCGCCTGGCCGAGTTCAACAAGGAGCACATCCCGGCGTTCGCCATGGGCCGCGAGCCCCTCGAGTGGCTCTGCTTCTACCCGTTCGTGCGTTCCTACGACTGGTACACCATGGATCCGAAGGAGCGCGCCCGCATGCTGCGCGAACACGGCCTGCTCGGCCGCGACTTCCCGCAGGTCTGGGCCAACACCACGTCCGCGTTCGCCCTGAACGACTGGGAGTGGCTGCTCGGGCTGGAGGCCCCGAAGCTCACCGACCTGGTGGACATGATGCGCCATCTGCGGGACAACGAGACCCGCCACTACGTGCGCGAAGAGGTGCCGTTCTACACCGGCCGCCGCGTGGAGACCGCCGAGATCCTGGAGGTCCTCGCCTGATGAGCCTGTCCCCGACGCACCACCACCCGGACGGCGCCGAGCGCCCGGTCCGGCAGGTCCCGGAGGCCCCCGCCGGCGTCGACTACGACGCCCACGGCACCATGGCGCCCAAGACCTACGACGCCCTCATGCTCGCCTCCTTCGGCGGCCCCGAGGGCCAGGAGGACGTCCTCCCGTTCCTCCGCAACGTCACCGGCGGTCGCGGCATCCCGGACGAGCGCCTCGAGGAGGTCGCCGTCCACTACCGCACCAACGGCGGCGTCAGCCCGATCAACGCCCAGAACCGTGCGCTGATCGCCGCGATCGAGGCCGAGCTGGACCGCCGCGGCCACGATCTGCCCGTCTACTGGGGCAACCGCAACTGGGAGCCGTACTTCCCGGACACCCTTCAGCGGATGGTCGACGACGGCCACCGCCGCATCCTGACCGTCACCACCTCCGCCTACTCCTGCTACTCGTCCTGCCGCCAGTACCGCGAGGACATGGGCATGGCCATGCAGAAGACCGGCCTGGAGGGCACGGTGGACCTGGACAAGACCCGCCAGTACTTCAACCACCCGGGGTTCGTGGAGCCGTTCCGCGACGGCCTGCGTGAGGACCTGCTCTCCCTGCGTGGCGAGCTGGGCGACGACGCCCGGATCCACGTCCTGTTCGTCACCCACTCCATCCCGACCGCCGACGCCGAGGCCGCCGGCCCGCGCGAGCTGTCCGCGCAGCTGGCCTCCGAGGCTGGCGCGGAGGCCGGCGAGGCCGAGGGCGCCGACCTGTACTCGGCGCAGCACCTGGACGTGGCCCGCGAGATCCTCGCCGGCGTCCCGGAGGCCGAGGGGGTCGAGTGGTCGCTGGTCTACCAGTCCCGTTCCGGCTCCCCGCAGGTGCCGTGGCTCGAGCCCGACATCAACGACGCCATGGAGGCGCTCGCCGGCGAGGGGGCGCAGACCGACGCCTCCGGCCGTGCCGTGGCCGGCTTCGTGGTGGTCCCGCTCGGCTTCGTGTCCGACCACATGGAGGTCCTCTGGGACCTGGACACCGAGGCGAAGGACACCGCGGCCGAGCTGGGCGTCGGCTTCCGCCGCACCGGCACCCCGGGCACCGACGCGCGCTTCGTGTCCGGCCTGGTGGACATCGTCGAGGAGCGCATGGGCCTGCGTGCCGGCCGCGCCGCCGTCGGCTGCTTCCCGGCCTGGCCGGACGTCTGCCGCCCGGACTGCTGCGTGAAGGTCATGCGGGACGGCTCCGTCCGCCCGACCACCTCCGCCGTGGACGCCGCTGTGCGCGGCCTGGCCGAGCACGGCCGAGGCGCCGAGGCGTCCGAGGGGGCCCCGGCAGCCGAGACCGCCGCCGACGTCGAGGAGGCCTGAACCATGTCCGTGCGCGTCGGCACCCGCGGCTCTGCGCTGGCCACCACCCAGACCCGGACGGTGGCGCAGGCGCTGACCGAGCAGGCGGGCCTGGACCACGAGCTGGTGATCATCCGGACCGACGGGGACGTCACCACCGGCTCGCTCGCCTCTCTGGGCGGCACCGGCGTGTTCGCCTCCGCGCTGCGCGCCTCGATCCTCGACGGCGTGGTGGACATGGCCGTGCACTCGCTCAAGGACCTGCCGGCGGCTCAGCCGGAGGACCTGGAGATCATCGCCGTCCCGGTGCGTGCGGACCTGCGGGACGCCCTGTGCGCCCGTGACGGCCTGACCCTGGAGACCCTCCCGGAGGGAGCCCGGGTCGGCACCGGCTCGCCGCGCCGTGTGGCGCAGCTGAAGGCGCTGCGTCCGGACCTGGAGCTCGTGGACATCCGCGGCAACGTGCAGACCCGCCTGGCCCGTGTGCCGGGCCTGGAGCAGCACGACGACAACGCCCCGGCCGCCGCCGGCTCCCCGCGCGGGGACCTGGACGCCGTCGTCCTGGCCTGCGCCGGCCTGGACCGTCTCGGCCTGGGGCACGTGATCACCGAGCGCATCGACCCGGACGTCATGCTCCCGGCCCCGGGCCAGGGCGCCCTGGCGGTGGAGGTCCGTGCGCTCCACGACGGCATCGTGGGCGACGCCCTGCTGGACCCGACCACGCCGGCCGGACGCCTGCGGGAGGGCCTGGCCCGCCTGGACGACCTGCACACCCATGCCGCCGTGACCGCCGAGCGCGCCCTGCTGCTGCGCCTGGAGGCCGGCTGCGCCGCGCCGATCGGGGCGGTCGCCCGTGTGGAGGACGGTGAGGACGAGGCCGGTGCCGCCGCCCCGCGCATCGTCATGGACGCGATGGTCGCCGCCCTGGACGGCTCCCGCATCCTGCGCCGCACCTCCTCGGTGCAGCTGGACGCGGTGCCGCAGGAGGTGAATGCGGAGCCGGAGCAGTCGGCCGAGTGGCTCGAGGACACCCTGATGACGGCGGCCGGTGCGCTGGGCGTGCACATGGCCGAGGGGTTCATCGCCGAGGGCGCCGACCTGCTGCCGGGAACCGTCCGCGGCACCGGTGCCTGATCCTCGGGGCACGCCGCACATGACGACGTCGGACCCGCACCGTCCCGAGGACCCCCGCCCGGGCGCCGGGCAGGGGTCCTCGGGGACGAGTGGGTGTGCTCCCGTGGCGGGCGCGGCCACCGGGCGGGCTTCCGGCGTGCGACACAGACCGCTGGTGCTCACCCGGCAGCCGTCTCAGGCCGGTGCCGTGGAGGCGGACCTGGCCGCGGCGGGGCTGGACGTCCGCTTCTGCCCGCTGACGGACTTCGAGCTGTCCGGCGAGCCGGGGCCCCTGCGGGCCGTGGTGGCCAGGGTGGAGGCGGGGGAGTGCGCATGGCTGGTGCTGACCAGTCCCAACACCGTGCGCGCCCTGCAGGCCGCCGGCTGGACCGGCCGGGTCGGCGGGAGCACGAAGGTGGCCGTGACCGGAGCCGGCACCGCGCGGGTTCTGGCCGAGCTGGGCTGCACCGCCGAGCCGTGGATGCCCGAGCAGGCGTCGGCCGCCGGGATCCTGGCCGACTTCCCGTCCGTGGAGCCTGCAGGCCGCTGCGCCGCAGACGCCGCCATGACGGCCGACGGAGCGGACGTCGCCGGGGACGCCGGTGACCGGTCCGTGCCGCAGGGCGCCGATGCGGACGTCGCCGGTGACCGGTCCGTTCCGCAGGGCGCCGATGCGGACGTCGCCGTTCCGCAGGGTGCCGTTCCGCAGGGTGTCGATGCGGACGTCTCCGACCCCCATGAGGCCCCGGCGTCCCTGGTGCTGCTTCCGCAGTCCGCGCTGGCCACCGGGGAGCTGACCTCCGGCCTGGAGGCGAAGGGCTGGCACGTCGCCCGCGTGGAGGCCTACCGGACCGTGCCCTACCCGGCCGACCCCTCGCGCCGCCTGCTGCCCGAACCTCAGGGCGGGGCCGACCACGCCGGCGAGCTCGACCGTAGCGGGGACACCGCCGGGCCGGCGCCCGGGGCGGGGTCCGCGCGCACAGCCCGACCGGGCCACGGCGCAGCCCGAGCGAGCCACGGCGTAGCCCGAGCGAGCCACGATGCAGCCCGACCGGGCCACGGTGCAGCGCGAACGGGCCACGATGCCCCGGTGGGCGAGATGGCGGAGGCGGGTGCCGTCGTCGTGCCGGTGGCGAGGCTGGCCGGCCACGATGTGGTGCTCACGAGCCCCTCGGCCGCCCGCGAGCTGGCCACGCACCACGGGCTGGACGACGAGCGGGTGCGGCTGACCAGCCGCCTGGTCGCGATCGGCCGGCCCACGGCCGCGGAGGCGCGGCGGCTGGGGCTGGAGCTGTCGGCCGTGGCGCAGTCGCCGGACGCCGAGGGGATCCTGCGTGCGCTGGGGCATGGGCTGAGCCTTCAGGAGGCGGGCGGCACTGCGGAGGTGGACGGCGAGTACGCCGAGCCCGGTCCGCTGCGCGATGCGCTGGTCGCGGCGATCCTGGCCGGGGAGAAGACCGCCACCTCCGCGCTGCTGCGGGACTACGAGGCTGCGCAGGAGCCGCTGCCGCGGGCCGGGACGCGGGAGCGTGTGCTGGACTCGGCCGGGCAGGTGGCGGCCGTCGTGGAGGTCACCGGCGTGACCGTGGTGCCCCTGGGCCGGGTGCCGCACTGGCACGTGGTGGCGGAGGGGGAAGGCCACCGGGACGTGCGCGCCTGGCGGGCGGCCCATGAGGAGTTCTGGGGCGGTGCGCTGCCGGACGAGACCGAGGTCGTGCTCATCCAGCTGACCCGCATCGCCTGAGCGGCGGGCTCGGCCGTGGGCCCGGTCCGGCCCCGGTCAGTTCTCCGGCGGCGGGGCCATCACGTCCACCCGCGGCGGCCGCAGGATGGAGCGCGAGACGTTCTGGAAGTCGTGCTGGTAGAGCAGGTTCGAGGCCTCCTCGTCCGTCAGGTCGTAGGCGTGGGCCAGCATCCTGACATTCTCGGTGTAGAAGGCATGCAGCTTGTCCACGCCCTTGAGGAACTCGAGTTCGTTGGCCATGCCGGTCAGCGTAGGAATCCCAGGTGAGCGCAGGGTATCGCCGAGGTGAATGGGGCGTGGCCGTGCGGCCGTGACAGGTCAGGACCTGCGGGGGCGGGGTTCAGGACCTGCAGGACTGTTTCCTGGTCGGACGTCCTTGCATGTATCAAAGTTGGGCGAGATCGGCCCGATCAGAGCGGTTTCGGCCCACCTTCGATACACGCAAGGCGGCGGTGCCTTCGATACACGCAACGCGGCGGTGCTTCGATCCACGCAAGACACACCTGACACGAAGTCCCGGTCAGCCGCCGTCCAGCCCCGCTCAGCCCTCCACGCGCCAGTAGGCCGAGCCGTCGGCGGCGCGCTCGTAGACGCCGAGGTCGAAGGCGTGCCGGCGGAAGAACGCCACGTCCTGCACGAACAGTCGCAGGCGTCCGTTGAGCTCGGACTCGGTCACCCGCTCGCCTTCATCCAGCACGCGCACGGCCACGGCGCGGACGGCGTCGTCCACGGCGTCCAGGGCGAGGTCCTTCACGTCGATCCGCGCGCCGTCCAGCACCGCGAGCGGGCCGAGCGCCCGGTCCAGGTCGGCCACGGCCTCGCCCAGGAAGGACTCGACGAACACGGGAGCGCCGTCCTCGGACAGCTCGACCGCACCCAGCGACACGGCCCCGCGCAGGGGACCGGCGTCGTCGGCGGTCGCGGTCCCGGAGAACACGGCGCCGAGGCTGCGGCGCAGCTTCGGGTTGCGCAGCATCGCCAGCAGCGAGCGCGCGCGGCGCACCGCCCCTGACCGCCCGGAGCCCGCCGCGGTGTCCGCCCCGGCGTTCTCGGGTCCGTCCATCAGCCCTCCGCCCTGCGGCGGCGCCGGGCCTTGACGGCGGCCTCCATGGTCCGGCCCTCGGTGCGGGTCTGCAGGTAGGACTGGTCCTCCACCAGGTCCGAGAGCTTGCGGAAGCCGAAGTCGCGCGGGTCGAAGTCGACGTGCGTGCGGGACAGGTGCTGGCCGATGACGCCGAGGGAGGCCCATCCGTCGTCGCCGGAGGTGGCGTTGATGGCCTTGACCAGGGCGGACTGCAGGTTGATGCGCGGGGCGTCGTCGGCGTGCTCGGCATCGGAGAACGCCGGGGTGACGTCGTCTGCACGCGAACCCGCGGGCTTCGCGGGCTCCTTGGCCGGCTTCGTCTCCTCGGCGGCAGCCGCGTCCGTCTCGTCCTTCGTCTCCGCCTTCCTCTTCGCCCCGCTGGTGCCGGAGCCGCGGCCGCCGCGCGAGCGGGAGCGTCCCGAGGGCTTCGAGTCCTCGGCCTCGTCGGCGGCCTCACCGGTCCGCTTCTCGGCCTGCTCGTCCTCGGCCGCCTTCGCCAGCAGCTCGAGGTACACGAACTGGTCCACGGCGTTGCGCAGGGAAGCCGGGGTCTTGCGGGCGCCCAGGCCGATCACGCGCTTGCCGGACTCACGCAGGCGCATGGCCAGGCGGGTGAAGTCGGAGTCCGAGGACACGATGGCGAAGGTGTCCACGTTGCCCATCCAGAGCAGGTCCATCGCGTCGATGATCAGGGCGGAGTCCGAGGAGTTCTTCCCCACGGTGTTGGCGATCTGCAGCATCGGCTGGATCGCCAGCGTGGACAGCGTCTTCTTCCAGCCGTTCAGGTTGGTGGTGGTCCAGTCGCCGTACGCCCGCTTGATGGTGGGTGTGCCGTGGCTGGCCAGCTCCTCCAGGATCAGGGAGGCGTAGGACGGGGAGACGTTGTCGCAGTCGATGAGCACGGCGATGCGTGTGCCGGCGGAGGGGGAGGTCATGGTCCCACCCTATCGGCGGGGCCGGGCTCGTCTCGACGACGGCTGTCCGCCTTCTCCTGCGGGCGGCGGTGGCGTCTCGGTACAGTGGAGGGCTGGACCGTCGGCCCGTCCGGGCCCCCGGAAAGACTCTCTGACAGGAGATGACGTCCCCATGCCGTTCCCGCTGCAGCGTCCGCGCCGCCTGCGCCAGTCCCCGGCGATGCGTCGGCTGGTCGCCGAGACCCGCCTGTATCCGTCCCAGCTGATCCTGCCCGCCTTCATCAAGGAGGGGGCGGACGAGCCGCTGCCGATCGCCTCGATGCCGGGCGTCGTGCAGCACACCACGGACTCCCTCAAGGCCGCCGCGGCCGAGGCCGCCGAACTGGGTCTGGGCGGCATCATGCTCTTCGGAGTCCCCGAGACCCGCGACGCCACCGGTTCCGCCGGCCTGGACCCGCAGGGCGTGCTCAACCGGGCGATCGCGGACGTGAAAGCCGAGGTCGGGGACGGGCTGCTGGTCATGTCCGACCTCTGCCTGGACGAGTTCACCGACCACGGGCACTGCGGCGTGCTCCGCGAGGACGGTGCCGTGGACAACGACGCCACCCTGGAGATCTACGGGCAGATGGCCGTGGCCCAGGCCGAAGCCGGGGCGGACGTGCTCGGCCCCTCCGGCATGATGGACGGCCAGGTCCGCGTCATCCGTGAGGCCCTCGACGCGGCCGGTCACACCGACGCGGTGATCTTCGCCTACGCCGCCAAGTACTCCTCCGCGTTCTACGGACCGTTCCGGGACGCCGTCGACTCCCAGCTCACCGGCGACCGCAAGACCTACCAGATGGACGCGGCCAACCGCACCGAGGCGCTGCGTGAGGTCTGCCTGGACCTGGAGGAGGGCGCGGACATGGTGATGGTCAAGCCGGCCATGGCCTACCTGGACATCGTCCGCGACGTGGCCGAGACGGCCGACGTCCCGGTGTCCGCCTACCAGATCTCCGGCGAGTACGCGATGATCGAGGCGGCCGCGGCCCAGGGCTGGATCGACCGCCGCGCCGCGATCGCCGAGTCCGTGCTCTCCATCCGGCGCGCCGGCGCCGGCTCCGTGCTCACCTACTACGCGGCCGAACTCGGCCGCTGGATCAAGGAGGGGTCACTGTGACCACCAACGCCGCGGCCTTCGCCGCAGCCCAGGCCGTCATCCCCGGCGGCGTCGACTCGCCCGTCCGCGCCTTCGGCTCCGTCGGCGGCACGCCCCGCTTCATGGCCTCTGCCCAGGGCCCGTACCTGACCGACGTCGAGGGCAAGCGCTACGTGGACCTCGTCTGCTCCTGGGGCCCCATGCTCCTGGGCCACCAGCACCCCGCCGTGGTCGAGGCCGTCCACCGCGCCGTCGACGCGGGCCTGTCCTTCGGCACCTCCGTGGAAGGCGAGACCCGGCTGGCCGAGCTGATCGCCTCCCGCGTGCCGGTCGAGCGCGTGCGCTTCGTGTCCACCGGCACCGAGGCCACCATGACCGCCATCCGCCTGGCGCGCGGCGTCACCGGCCGCAACCTGATCGTGAAGTTCGCAGGCTGCTACCACGGCCACTCGGACGGCCTGCTCGCCGCCGCCGGCTCGGGCGTCGCCACCCAGGCCCTGCCCGGCTCCGCCGGAGTCACCGAGGCCGCCGCCTCCGAGACCATCGTGGTGGACTACAACTCGCCCAAGGCGCTCGAGGCCGTCTTCGCCGAGCACGGCGAGAGGATCGCCGCCGTGATCACCGAGGCCGTGCCCTGCAACATGGGCGTGGTGGAGCCGGGCGACGGGTTCAACCGCTTCCTGCGCGAGATCACCGCGAAGCACGGCGCGCTGCTGATCTGGGACGAGGTCCTCACCGGTTTCCGCGCCACCGCCACCGGCGGCTGGGGACTGTTCGGCGAGGTCGAGGGCTGGACCCCGGACATCTGGTGCTTCGGCAAGGTGATCGGCGGCGGCATGCCCGCGGCCGCCCTCGGCGGCTCCGCCGAGATCATGGACCACCTGGCCCCGCTCGGCCCGGTGTACCAGGCCGGCACCCTCTCCGGGAACCCGGTCGCCATGGCCGCCGGCCACGCCACCCTCGAGCACGCCGACGAGGCCGTCTACGCCCGTGTGGCCGCCGCCTCCGACGCCATCCGCGAGGGCCTGACCTCAGCCTTGACCGCCGCCGGCGTGGACCACTCCATCCAGCGTGCCGGCACCCTGTTCTCCGTCGCCTTCGGCACCTCGGCCGACGGCGTCAAGGACTACGCCGACGCCCAGGGCCAACAGGTCTTCCGCCACGCCCCGTTCTTCCAGTCCATGCTGGCCTCCGGCGTGTACCTGCCGCCCTCGGTGTTCGAGGCCTGGTTCGTCTCCGCCGCCCACGACGACGCCGCCGTCCAGCAGGTCCTCGACGCACTGCCGGCCGCCGCCGAGGCCGCGGCGCAGGCCACGCCGCAGGGCTGATCCGCAGCCGCTGCCTCCCGGACCGGAGCACAGACGAACGGCGCCCCACCTGCTCGAGGTGGGGCGCCGTCGTCGTATCACGGACGTCACGACTGTTCGTGGTGTGCGCGGCCTGGCCGAGCCGGGCGGCGGGGCAGCCGGCGGCCTCAGGCCTGCGGCTCGACCGGCCAGGCCCGCGAGACGGTGGCCTGGGGGTCCTTGCGGCGCAGGTACTCCTCGAAGCTGGCGGCCTGCTCGGCCTTCCAGGTGACCTGGCGCTCGTGCAGGTCGGCGGGGTCGATGCGCAGCGCGTCGTACTTGCGGGCCAGGGCGTCCGCCACGTGCACGCCGGCGAGGGCGTCCGCGGCGGAGGTGTGGGCGTTCTCGAGGGTGACGCCGTAGTGCTCCGACACCACGGAGAGGGTGCGCTTGCCCTTGCGGAAGCGGTCCATCTGACGGTCCAGGACGAAGGGGTCGATCACCGGCGTCGGCTCCAGCGGCTGCAGGCCGTGGCGGCGGGCCTCTCGGTCCATCACCGTGAAGTCGTAGACGCCGTTGAACGCGATCACCGGGATGCCGGCGCGGAACAGGTCACGCAGGGTCTCGAGGATCTCGGCGACGCCCTGAGCGGCGGGCATGCCCTCAGCCTGTGCCTTCGCGGTGGTGACCCCGTGGACCTCGGCGGCCTCGTCCGGGATCGGCACACCCGGGTCCAGCAGCCACTCGGCGCTGGAGCGGGCGAGGCCCGCGCCGTCCACCATGACGATCGTCGCGGTGACGATCAGCGCCTTCGCGGGGTCGCGGCCGGTCGTCTCGAGGTCGAACCCTGCCCGGATCTGCTCATGCCAGTTCACGGCCCCCACGCTACCGTGTCGACGGACACGGCAGGATGGGCCTGTGGACACCGCCGAGACCCCTCCTGCACAGCCGCTCGCCGGGGACTGCCCGCCTGGCGACGGCTCCCTTCCTGCCGTCCCCGGCCTTCCCGACGACGGCCCCCTCACCGTGCTCGAGGCCCTCGCCGCCGCCGCGTGGCTGATCCCGGCCGGGCGTGCCGTCGCCTACGGCGGCCTGGCCGCCCTGCTCGGCGTCGGCGGCGCCCGTCAGGCGGGCAGGGCCATGGCGGAGTCTGCCGAGGGCACGCCCTGGTGGCGCGTGGTGCGGGCTGACGGGTCCCTGCCGACTCAGCTGGCCGTCGTCGCGAAGGGACACTGGGAGGCCGAGGGGACGCCGCTGCGCGGACACGATGATCCGAGGGTCGACCTGTCCGCTGCGCGCTGGCAGCCGGATGCCGCGGCGCAGCGCTCCCTGGAGCGGCTGGCGCAGCGGTCGCGCCAGGCCTGAGGCCCGAAGGCGGCCGTTAGCGTGTCCGGTGCTCCTGACAGAATCGGGGACATGGACCAGAGCACCGAGCACCCCGCCCCGCCGAACGTCGCCGACCATCCGGCCGCGGACGACGTGCAGGAGGTCGCCGCCCTGCGGCAGGAGCAGCGGCAGGCGTGGGAGGAGTCCTGGGCGGAGACGTCCACCGTCGAGGGCACCGTGGCGGCCCGGCTGCGCGGACCGGACACCGCGAAGACGGGTCCGGGAGCCTTCGCCGAGGAGCAGGAGGCCGTCGCCTCGCTCACCGCCGGGCACGGCGCCGTCCTGCTGCTCGGCGGCCCGGGCACCGGTCGCACCGCGACGCTCGTGGAGGCCGTCGCCCGCCGGCTCGAGGCGGGGCTGGACCCGGAGTCCGTGCTCGTGCTCGCACCGACCCGCCAGGCCGCGGCTCGCCTGCGGGACGCCCTGACCGTGCGCCTCGAGGCCACCGGCCACGGCACGCGCGCCGTCACACCGGTGCGCACCTGGTCCTCCTACGCGTTCGACCTGATCCGCCGCGCCCGTGTGGACGGCCCCCTACGGCACCTGGCCCGGCCGCCGCGCCTGCTCTCCGGCGCCGAGCAGGACACCGTGATCGCCGAGCTGCTGGACGGCTACGCGGAGGGCACCGCGGTGGGTCCGGACTGGCCGCCGTCCGTGTCCGAGGCCGTCGGCACCCGCGGCTTCCGCCGCGAGGTCCGCGAGCTCGTGGACCGCATGAGTGAGTTCGGCGTGGAGCCGGGGGACCTGCAGGAGCTGGGCGCCCGGCACGGCCGACCCGAGTGGGAGGCCGCCGCGATCCTCGTGCAGGACTACCGCGACCGCATCGACCTGGGCATGGCCGAGGCGTTCGACCCCGCCGGTCTGATCTCCGCAGCCGTCCGCGTGCTCACGGACGTGGACCCGGACGACCCGGAGCGTGCCGCAGCCACGGAGGCCTTCGCCGCAGCCGAGCGCCGGAGGCTGCGGCTTGTGGTGGTGGACGACCTGCAGGAGGCGACCCCGGCGGTCCACGACCTGCTCGCGGTGATCGCCCGCGGCACCGACGCACTGCTCGCCGCCTCCCCGGACACCACCGTGCAGGGCTTCCGCGGCGCCGTCCCGGCAGAGGTCGGCTCCTATCCGGCCCGTCTGGACGAGGAGGGCGGGCCGCGTCCGGCCGCCGAACGGATCCACGTGCTCACCCAGGGCCACCGCATGTCCGCCCCCGTGCTCGAGGCCTGGGAGCGGGTGGCCCGACGCGTGGCCACCGCCTCCGCGGACCTGGCGCGCGTGCGTGGGCTGACCCGGGCGGCCGAGGACCGCACGGACGACGGTACTGAGGGGCCGGACGTTACCGAGGGGCCGGACAGCACTGAGGGGCCGGACAGCACTGAGGGGCCGGACAACACTGAGGGGCCGGACAGCACCGAGGGGCCGGACGGCGGACAGATCCCGGCCCCGGCGGCCGAGGTCCACGTGGTGCCCACCGCCGCGCACGAGGACCGCCTCGTCCTGCAGCGCGTGCTGCAGGTCCACCACGGCCAGGGCGTGCCCCTGGACGAGATCGCCGTGATCGCCCGCGCCGGTTCCCGCGTCGCCGAGATCACCGCGTTCCTCGAGTCGGAGGGCGTGCCGGTCGTCCGCGACGTCGCCGGCACCGTCCTCAAGGACGAGCCCGCGGTGGCCCCGCTGCTGCACCTGCTGACCGTGGTGGCCGCCCTCGTGGACGAGGACGGCCGGGACACCGCCGAGGAGGACCGCCAGGACGTGCTCGCGGACGTCCTCGACTCCCTCGACGTGCAGCACCTGCTGCGCGGCCGCTACGGCAGCACCACGCCGCTGCACCTGCGCCGCCTGCGCCAGGACCTGCTCGCCACGGAGCGCGCCCGCGGCGGACGCCGTCGCTCCGAGGTGCTGCTTCCGGCCGCCCTGCTGGACCCCTCGCTGCTGGGGGAGGAGGCGCCTCGCCACCACGGCCTGCAGCGCCTGTCCCGCATGCTCCACGCCGGGCTCGACGCCGCCCGGCAGGAGGGGGCCACCGCGGAGACCGTCCTCTGGGCCGTCTGGGAGGCCGCCGAACGCGGGGAGGCATGGCGCCGTCTTGCGCTCGGCAAGACCGACCGCCCGGACGCCGCCCGCGAGGGCCGGCGCGCGGACGCGGACCTCGACGCCGTCGTCGCCCTGTTCCAGATGGTCGAGCGCTATGTGGACCAGTTCCCCGGCGCTGCCCCCGCAGCGTTCTCCCGCTACATGGAGTCCCAGGATCTGCCGATGGACTCCTTGGCCCGCGGCGCGTCCGGACGGGACGCCGTGCACGTGCTCACCCCCGCCTCCGCGGCCGGCCGCGGCTGGCACACCGTGCTGGTCGTCGGGATCCAGGACGGCGTCTGGCCCAACACCCGCCTGCGCGGCCAGCTGCTCGGCGCCACGGACCTGGCGGACCTCGTCCTGCACCGTCAGGGCGCGGCCTGGCCGACCCCGCACCGGATCCGCCTGCAGGAGACCCGCCAGGATGAGCTGCGCACGTTCGCCGCCGCGGTCTCACGGGCCCGTCACACGGTGGTCGGCACGGCCGTGGTCAACCATGAGGCGGCACCGTCCGAGTTCCTCGAGCTGATCGCCCGCCCCGAACGCACCGAGAAGGGCGAGCTGGTCTGCACCGAGGTCCCCGACCCGCTCACCACCGGCGCCCTCGTGGCCCGGATGCGGCGTTCGCTGGAGGAGGGCGAGGGCAAGGACGGCGCCGAGGCCGCGGGCGGCCTCGCCTGGCTCGCCGCCCAGGGCGTGGAGGCAGCCCATCCGGACCACTGGTGGGGCCTGGCCCCGCTGTCCTCGCAGGAACCGGTCGTGGACCCGGCCGGAGAGGTCCGGCTGTCCCCCTCGCGCGCCCAGATGCTCCTGCAGAACCCGCTCGACTGGATCATGTCCCAGGCCGGGGCCGAAGCGACCACCACCCTGGCGCAGTCCGTGGGCACCTTCGTGCACAGCGTCTGTGAGGCCCACCCTGCCGGCCCGCCCGAAGCGCTGCGGGACGAGGTCGAGCGTCGCCTGCCCGAGCTCGGCCTGCCGGCGGGCTGGACCGGCGAGGTCCAGCTGGAGCGGGTCCGTGAGCTCGTGGAGACCTTCATCCGCTACCTGCCCGAGTCCCGCGACGCCGGCCGTGTGTGCGTGGCCCAGGAGATCCGGATCGACGTGCCGGTGCCGCTGGCCGACGTCACCGTGCGCATCACCGGTGTGATCGACCGTCTCGAGGTGGACGCCGAGGGACGCCCCTACGTGATCGACCTGAAGACCGGCCGGAGCACCCCCACGCAGAAGGAGATGCTGCGCCAGCCCCAGCTGGCGGCCTACCAGGTGGCCCTCGCCGCGGGCGCGCTCACCGCCGAGGGCGTCGAGGTCCCCGGCGTCTCCCGACCCACCGAGCCCGGCGGCGCCGGGCTCGTGCAGCTCGGCGCGGGGACCAAGAAGGTCAAGGTCCAGGACCAGCCCGCCCTCGGCGAGGACGACGAGTGGGCATGGGCCCAGCTGGCGCTCGCCGCCGGCCGGACGGTCGGCCCGTTCTACCTGACCCTGCACGGCACAGGGGACCGTTGCCGCCACGCGGCGCTCTGCCCGCTGTGCTCCGAGGGACGGCAGGTGACCGAGTGGACCCGGTGACCGACGCCCCCAGCACCACCGCCGGCCGCCCGGGCGGCGGCACAGCCCAGAGCAGCCCAGCACCGAGCAGCCCAGCCCAGACCGTGGAGCAGCCCATGCAGATCCGCTACAGCCCCGACGAGCTCGCCCGCCTCCTGGCCACCGAGGCCGAGCAGGAGGCCGGCACCTGGCTGCGGCCCACCGCCCAGCAGGCCGAGGTCATCCAGGCGCCGCTCACGCCGCGCCTGGTGGTGGCCGGCGCCGGCTCCGGCAAGACCGCCACCATGGCCGACCGCGTCGTCTGGCTCGTGGCCAACGGACTCGTCCGCCCGGACCAGGTCCTCGGCGTCACCTTCACCCGCAAGGCCGCCGGCGAGCTCGCCCACCGCATCAACGGCCGCCTCGAGCGGCTGCTCGCCGTGCCCGGCTTCGAGATCCCCGGGTTCGAGGGCACTGCCGAGGAGCTTGGCCGCGCCGCCGTCTCCACCTACCACTCCTACGCCGGCGCCCTCGTCCGGGACCACGGGCTGCGCATCGGCGTCGAACCCGGTGCCGTGCAGATCACCGACGCCGACGCGTATCGGATGATGCGGCAGATCGCCGAGGACGCGGATGTGGACCTGCAGGAGGGTGCACCCGCCCTGTCCACGCTCGTCTCCGGCGCGCTCGGCTTGGCCGGGGACATGGCCGAGCACCTCGTCGAGCCCGACGCCGTCCGCGACTACCTGGCCGCCGAAATCGCCCACGGCGCCTCCCTGCCGCCGACCCGTGCCGGGGCCGCCCGCAACAAGGAGGCCGGCGAGCTGCTCTTCTCCCTGCGGGCCCGGCTGCTCATGGCGCACATGGTCGAGGCCTACACGGCCGCCAAGGAGGAGGCCGAGGTCATGGACTTCGGCGACCTGCTCCGCCATGCTGCCCGCATCGCCGCCGACGTCCCCGAGGTCGGCCACATCGAGCGAGACCGCTATCGAGTGGTCCTGCTGGACGAGTTCCAGGACACATCCCACGCCCAGATGACGATCTTCGCAGGGCTCTTCGGCGCGTCCTCCGGCGAGGGCGTCGGCCACTGCGTCACCGCCGTCGGCGACCCCCACCAGTCCATCTACGGATTCCGCGGCGCCTCCGCCGGGCAGCTCTTCGACTTCCCTCACCGCTTCCCGGCGAGGGACGAGGACGCGCGGCAGGCGCCCGGCGCCGACCCGGCCGCCGCGGACGGCGAGGCGCAGACGGGGGAGGGGGCCGTCGTCGGGAGGCTGAGGCCGGCGGACGTGTCCCACCTGACGACCGCCTGGCGCAACGACGAGTCGATCCTCGCCCTGGCCAACCGGATCGTGGCGCCCATGGCCCAGCCGGAGACGGACACCGTCCAGGTGCAACCCCTGCAGTCGCGCCCCGGCGCCTCCGCCGGCGAGGTCCGCCTGGACGAGTACGTGACCGGCGAGGAGGAGGCCGCCGACCTCGTCGCCCGGATGCAGCGGCTCGCCGACGACGCCGGCGACGGCCCCGTGCCCTCGCGGGCGATCCTCTGCCGCGGACGCGCCCAGTTCGGCCCGGTGATCGACGCGCTCGAGGCCGCCGGCGCCCCCTACCAGGTCCTCGGGCTCAACGGCCTGCTGTCCCTGCCCGAGGTCGCCGAGGTCCTCGCCGTCCTGCATGTGGTGGCCGAGCCCGGCCGCTCCGACCACCTCGTTCGCTGGCTCTCCGGCCCGCGCTGGCGCATCGGCCCGGCCGACCTGGCGCTGCTGAAGGAACGCGCCCGCTTCGTCGCCCGGCTGCGCACGCGCCAGAGCGACGAGGAGGCCGCCCGCCTCGAGGACACCAGCCCGGAGGAGGACGCGGACACCGCCGTGCTGCTCGAGGCCCTGGACGACCTGCCCCGCGAGTCGAGCCGCTGGACCGGCCGCGACGGGCGCACCTTCTCCGCCGAGGGGCTGCGCCGGCTCACCGCCGCCCGGGACATGCTCCGCCGCCTGGCCCGCCGCACGGACATGGACCCGGCCGAGATGATCGGCGAGGTCGAGCGCGCCACCGGCCTGGACGTCGAGCTCGCCCTGCGCCCCGGACCCTCCGCCGTGGCCGCCCGGCGGCACCTGAACGCCTTCATCGACACCGCCCGGCAGTTCGGTCGCCGCGCCGTCGGACGCACCGTGGACCTGGCCGGATTCCTCGCCTGGGTCGAGTCCGCCGCCGAGCACGAGATGGGCCTGGGCATCGAGAACGCCGAGCCGGACCCGCGCGCGATCTCCGTCCTCACCGCCCACGCCTCCAAGGGCCTGGAGTGGGACGTCGTGGCCGTGCCCGGCCTGGTGCGCGGCGCCTTCCCCTCCACCCGTGCCGACCGCTGGATGGCCCTCGGCGCCGGCGCCCTTCCGTGGCCCCTGCGCGGAGACCGGAACGCCCTCCCGCAGTGGGACCACTCGTGGGCCGAGAACGACCGCGACTGGGTGCAGAGCTCCGGGACCGTGAAGGCCAAGGCCGCCCTCGAGCTGCTCGGCTCCCGCCCGGACTTCGCCACCCTGCTCACCGAGCACGCGCTCCGGGACGAGCGGCGCCTGGCCTACGTGGCCTTCACCCGCGCCCGCAGCCGCCTCTGGCTGAGCACCTGCCAGTGGAAGGGGACCAACAAGACGCCCGTGGAGGTCTCCGAGTTCTTCGCCGAGGCCGCCGAGCTCGCCGAGGACGGCCCCACACCGGTCGCCGGCGTCGGCTGGGGGACTCGCCTCACCGACCAGCAGCGGACCGACGCCAACCCCACCGCCGGCCGCATGCGGGCGGCCCTCTGGCCGTTCGACCCGCTCGAGGGCCCGATCGCCTACGACGTGGACCCGGACGACCCCGAGGACCGCGAGGCCTGGACCGAGCTGCCGCGCCGTTCCCGCGGACGCCGCGCGGCCGTCGAGGCCGCCGCCGCTGCCGTGCGCGGAGCCGATCCTGCCGACCTGGACCTGGACTCGGCGCTCGGCGCCCAGCTGGAGTGGGCCGTGCTGCGCGAGCGCGCCCTGCAGGACGCCAGCGGCGAGGTGGCCCTGCCGCAGCACCTGTCCGTCTCCCTGTACGGCGAGTTGGCGAAGGACCCGGAGGCCGTGGCTGAGCAGCTGCGCAGGCCGATGCCCCGCCCGCCGGCCCACGCCGCCCGCCGCGGCACCGCCTTCCACGCCTGGCTCGAGGACCGCTTCGAGGCCACCGGCATGCTGGACATCGACGACCCGGACGACGCCGCCGACCAGTGGATGGACGACGCCCTCGACCTCGAGCCGATGCAGCAGTGGTTCCTGTCCTCCCGCTGGGCGGACCGGATTCCCGCCCAGGTGGAGGCGCCGCTGGAGACCACGGTGGCCGGAGTGACCCTCCGCGGCCGCGTGGACGCCGTCTACCGCTCCGGAGGAGACCCGGCCGACCCCTTCGACCCGCAGGCGCAGTGGGAGCTCGTGGACTGGAAGACCGGCCGGGTCCCCACTGGCCGGGATCTGGAGAACAAGGCGCTGCAACTGGCCGTCTACCGGCTGGCCTTCTCACGGCTCCACGGGATCCCGCTGGAGAACATCGGCGCCAGCTTCGTCTACATCGCCCACGGCGAAGAGCGCACCATGGAGGCGCTCCCCGGGGAGGAGGAGCTGGAGCGGATCCTGCGTGAGGCGCTGGGCAGCCCCTGACACCAGGCGGCCGCTGCGGGGTGACCGGCCTCCTCGACCGTCGCGGGCCGGCAGAGAGCCTCGGCGGCCGGCGCCGGATCAGGCCCGGTGCGAGCCGCCGGTGCGCGGCGTGCCGGACGGCGGCACTGCCGGCAGCACGCCGGTCTCGGCCTCGTCGTCCACGTCGGAGGCGGGGGCGCCGAGCTCGGCGCGCTCCGCCTCGGCGCGGCGGGCCTGCTCGGCGGCGCGCTCGGCCTCCTCGGCCGCCCGGATCCCGTCCTCGAGCTCGCCGAGCATCTCCTCCGCCTCCGCCACCATGGCCGTGTCGTGGCGGTCCACGCCGCGCACCAGCCACTGGGCGAGGGCGAACTCGGCCACCAGGGCGGCGCGGCGCATCAGGTGCTCGTCGCCGTCGTCGGCGGCGCCGGCGGCCCCCCGGCGCGCACGGTAGGCCTCGAGCACGCGGTCTGCGAAGTCGGGGTCCTCGACGGCGGCCAGCCAGGCGAAGTCCACGGCCGGGTCGCCCACATGCAGGTCGGTCCATCCGGTCACCCCGACCACCCGGCCGCGCTCGAGCAGCAGGTTCTCCTCGTGCAGGTCGCCGTGGACCGGGACGGGCTCGAAGCTCCAGAGCTCCTTCTCCTCCAGGGCGGTCTCCCAGCGGCGCAGCAGCGTGGCCGGGATGCGGCCGGTGGTCGCGGCCTGGTCCAGCTCGTTGAGCCGGCGGGTGCGGACCTGCTCGGGGGTGTACACCGGGAGGTCGGCCAGGGCCACCACCTGGTCCGGGAGGGTGTGGATGGCGGCCATCACCCGGGCGACGTCCGCCACGGCCGCTTCGCCGGCGTCCACCAGGTCCTCGAGCGGATGCACGGCCCCCGGCATGTCCTGGTAGACGAAGGTGCGCAGCCCGTCCAAGCGGACGGCACCGGCCACGGACGGGGTGCGGAAGGGGAGGTTCGCCCGCACGGCAGGCGTGAAGCCGGCGAGCACCTGAAGCTCGGTCTCCAGGCGCATGGCGGCCTCCGGGGTGTGCGGGGAGCGGACGCGCCAGCGCTCGCCCCTCTCGGCCAGCACGATCGCCGAGGAGAAGTCCGCGGGGTCGTCCGGGCTGGCCAGCACGCCGGTCGGGGACAGGCCCGGGACGGCAGCGGCGGCAAGGGCGGCGAGATGCATGGGCTGACGGTTCACGCCCACAATCCTAGGTCCGTCCGGGCTCGTCGCCCTGGGGCGACACCGGCCCCGGTGTGGCTCTCGGGCCCCGTCCAGACGCCGTTGATACGGTGGAGCGCCTGCCCGTGCGGGCACGCCGACGCCGAAGCGCCCGAAGGAGTCTGGAACACCCGTGAGCTCGCCCGATGAGATCCTCCGCGGCCTCGACGCTGAGCAGCGCCAGGCCGCGACCGCGCTCCACGGACCCGTCTGCATCCTCGCAGGCGCCGGCACCGGCAAGACCCGCGCCATCACCCACCGCATCGCGTACGGCGTGGCCTGCGGCGTCTACGACCCGCAGCGCACGCTGGCGCTGACCTTCACGGCGCGCGCCGCCGCGGAGATGCGCACCCGCCTGCGCGACCTCGGCGCCCACGGCGTCCAGGCCCGCACCTTCCACGCGGCCGCCCTGCGCCAGCTGCGCTACTTCTGGCCCCATGCCGTGGGCGGGTCCATGCCCAACGTGATGGAGAACAAGGTCCGCCTGCTCACGCAGGTGGCCCAGCGCATGCGCATGAGCGTGGACCGCGCCGCCCTGCGTGACCTCGCCTCGGAGATCGAGTGGGCGAAGGTGTCCCTGCACGCCCCCGAGGCCTACGCCGAGGCGGCCGCGGAGCGGGACATGCCCTCCGGCTGGACCCCGGTCACCGTGGCCCGCCTCTACGCCGGCTACGAGGAGCTCAAGACGGCGCAGCAGGCCATCGACTTCGAGGACGTGCTCCTGATCCTGGTGGCCATCCTGGAGTCCGAGGAGCGCATCGCGGCCACCGTCCGCGAGCAGTACCGAGTGTTCGTGGTGGACGAGTACCAGGACGTCTCTCCGCTGCAGCATCGGCTCCTGGACCTGTGGCTCGGCGGCCGCGACGACCTCTGCGTGGTGGGCGACGCCTCCCAGACCATCTACTCCTTCACCGGCGCGACCTCCGATTTCCTCACGGGCTTCCGCGAGCGCTACCCGGACGCCACCCAGGTGAAGCTCGTCCGGGACTACCGCTCCAGCCCCCAGGTGGTCGAAGCCGCCAACCGGCTGCTGGCCGACCGCACCCGCGCCGGGGCCCGCGACCGTTCCCTCCCGGCGTGGCCGGAGCCGCTGCAGCTGGTGTCCCAGCGCGAGTCCGGCCCGCAGGTCGTGTTCGCCGAGTGCGACGACGACGAGGCCGAGGCCGGCTGGGTCGCGGAGCAGGCGAAGCGGCTCATCGACGAGGGCGTGCCCGCCTCGGAGATCGCCGTCCTCTTCCGCACGAACGGCCAGTCCGAGGCGTTCGAGACCGCCCTGACCACGGCGGGCATCGGCTACCTGCTGCGCGGCGGCGAGCGGTTCTTCTCCCGCGCCGAGGTCCGGGACGGCATCCTGCAGCTGCGGGCGGCCGCCCGCGCGGCCCAGGACCTCACCGGTGCCGACGTGATCCAGCGCGTCAAGGACGTGCTGTCCTCACTCGGCTACACGGACGAGCCTCCGGCCGGCTCCGGGGCCCACCGCGAGCGGTGGGAGTCCCTGCGGGCGCTCGTGCATTTGGCCGAGCAGCTGGCGGACACCCGCGGCGCGGAGTTCACCCTCACCGAGCTGGTGGCCGAGCTGGACGAGCGCGCCGAGCACCAGCACGCCCCGGCGGTCCAGGGCGTCACCCTGGCGTCCCTGCACTCGGCCAAGGGCCTGGAGTGGGACGCCGTCTTCCTCGTGGGCCTGTCCGAGGGGCTCATGCCGATCTCCTTCGCGGACACCCCCGCGGAGGTGGACGAGGAGCGCCGCCTGCTCTACGTGGGAATCACGCGTGCGCGCAAGCACCTCTGTCTGACCTGGACGCTGTCCCGCGGCGGCGGCCGGTCCACCCGCAGGCCGTCCCGCTTCCTGTCCGCGATCGACTCCACGCTCGGAGGCAACCGCAAGGCCGCGGCGGCCTCGGCGTCGGCCGCCCCGGCCCGCCGCCGGCGCAGCGCGGCCCCCGCGACCTGCCGCACCTGCGGCGAGGTCCTGGACACCGGCGCCGAGCGAAAGATCGGGCGCTGCATCGATTGCCCGGCCACCTATGACGAGGCCGTTCTGGACACGCTCAAGGACTGGCGGACGGCCAAGGCGAAGCAGATGCGCAAGCCGCCGTTCGTGGTGTTCACGGACGCCACGCTCGTCGCGATCGCCGAGACCATGCCGCGCTCCGCGGCCGAGCTGCTCAGGATCTCCGGCGTCGGCAGGATCAAGCTGGAGTCCTACGGGGAAGAGGTCATCGAGCTGCTCCACGGCACCGACGTCGCCTGAGCTGTCCGAGCCGCCCCTCGCCAGAGCCCTCACCCGCCGCAGGCGCAGCCCGGCCAGGGCGCCACGGACTCCTCGTCCACGCCCAGGGGCGACGACCGTGGTCCGGGGGCCTGGTCCCGCACCCGCCAGGCGAGTCCCGGCACCGGCCCGCTCTTCAGGGCCGCGACCACCACGCAGGCCGTGAGGCGGGCCCGCTCCACCGGGTCCCGGCCGGCCCCGGCCCGGTGCAGTGCCGCGGTCCGCTGCGCCCGGAGCGGGTCCTCCTGTCCGGCCCAGCGCTCCCAGCACAGCGGGCATCCCGGGACGTCCGGCGCGCACCAGGGCCCCACGAGCGTGTCCTCGTCACGCAGCACCACCGGCAGGACGATGTGCCCGCCGGCCTGCGCCCGGGCCAGCCGGTCCGCGTCCCAGGCGCCCGCCGCCACCGTCACCGTGACCGCCCCGATCGCGCGGCGTCCAGCCGGGTGACAGGCCACCGCGGCGACCCCGCGGTCTCCGAGGCGCTGGGCCAGCGCCTCGTTCCGCGGCCGTCCGACGTCCGCGGTGACGAGCCCGTGGCCCAGCTCCTCCGCCCGCACCGGGCGCTGGTCCGTCAGCCCGAACCGTCCGACCCCGGCGGCGGCCAGCAGGTCGGCCACCGCGGCCCCGGTCGGCCCGAGCCCGTCCACGTGCACGGCGTCCGGCAGCGCCCGGCTCGGCGCCGGAGCAACTTGCGTCTCGTTCCCGCCGCTGTCCCGGCGCCCGTCTGCTCCGGGGTCCGCTGCGCTGTCCGCCCCAGGGTCCGCTGCGCCGTCCGCCCCTGCGCCCTCGACCAGCACCGGTGCCAGGCCCTCCAGCACCAGGGCCAGCTCCGTCTCCTCCATGCCGCAGCGGCGCGCCAGCGCAGCCGCGGAGCCGCGTCCGGCCACCGTCCCCGCCGACAGCTCGGCCAGCAGCGTCCGCACCCCGCGGGGCCGGACGTCCACCACCACGGCCCGCGGCCCGTTGCCCACCTGCACCTGCCCCGGGCCGACCTGCACCGTCGACACCGTCGGATCGATCCGCATGCTCTGTCCCCTCCGGCGTCCCTCCCGACGCCTGCGACCACTCCGGTCCGCCGCGGATCCGTCCGCGGCGGGTCCGTTCCAGCGTCGCATCGACGCGTCCGACGGCCCCGCGGCCGTCCACAGCAGGCCGTCCCCCGACGACGCCCGTGCGGTTCGGTCCTCCACAGGTGCCGCCTCCGAGTCCCGGACGGTGCACAATGTGGGGATGCCTTTCAACGGAGGATCGCGTCGCCGCTCGACTCCGCGCCGCACAGCGCCTGGCTCCCGCGCCTCGTCCGGCGGCCGTTCCGGCCGCGCCCCCGCCGTGCGCACCACCGAGCTCGCCGAGGTCCATGGGGTCCCGCTGACGCTCATCCGCTCCACGGCCCGTCGCCGCACCGTGTCCGCGGCCTGGCGGGACGGCCGGCTGCGCATCCTGCTGCCCGCCGGCCTGGCGGCGGGGGAGGAGCGCCAGTGGATCGAGCGCATGATCGCCAAGGCCCCGGCCCCGCCGGCGGCCCACGACGACGGTCCCGCACCCGACGACGGCTCCCTGGCCGCCCGAGCGGAGCGCCTCCGCGCTCGCCTTGTGCCCGAGGCGCCCCGCCCGACGTCCGTGACCTGGTCCTCCCGGCAGCGGCAGCGGTGGGGCTCCTGCACCCCGTCGCGTCGCACCCTCCGCATCTCCACCCAGGTGCACGGCATGCCGGAGTGGGTCCTGGACGCCGTGCTGGTCCACGAGCTGGCCCACCTGCTCGAGTCCGGCCACGGACCGGCCTTCCGGCGCCTGGTGTCCCGGTACGACCGCTACGCCGAGGCCATGGCCTTCCTCCAGGGCGTCACCTTCGCCACCGGCCGCGGGCTCAGCCCGGACGCCGTGCCGGACGCCACCCCGGACCAGGCTGCGGACACCGAGTCCTGAACGTCCTGAACGCGAGGAGGCCGCCGCCCCGGCAGGGGAGCGGCGGCCTCGTCGTCTCCATCGGACGACCGTCCCGGGTGCGCCTGTCGCGGGCGGAGGGCGGCCGTCGTCGGCGAGGACCGGGCGGTCAGCAGGAGGGGATCACTTCTCCTTCGGGGCGTCCCCGAACCCGCCGTCCAGCAGGCGGCGCAGCTCGTCGTCGAGGGAGTCGGTGGTCCTGTCCTGCTCCTCGCGGCGGCCGGCGTAGCCGGTCGGATCGTCCAGGTCCTCGGCGGTGGGCTGGCGCTCCGGATGGCGCCAGACCTCCTCCCGGTACTGCTTGCCGTGGGTCTTGGTGATCTCCGCCCACAAATCGGAGGCGGCATGCAGGCGGCGCGGGCGCAGCTCAAGACCCACGAGCGCGGCGAACGCGTGCTCGGCCGGGCCGCCGGAGGCGCGGCGGCGGTTCATGGTCTCGCGCAGCGCCGCGGCGTGGTCCAGGGGAGCGGCGGCCTCGGCGACCACCACGTCCACCCACCCCTCCACCAGGGCCAGCAGCAGCTCCAGCTGCTCGAGGGCGGCGCGCTGGGTGGCGTCCGGCTCGGCGATGAAGGAACGGCCGTCGAACACCTGCTGCATGGACTCCGGGTCCATCGGGTCCACGTTCGCCGCGGCGGACTCGATGCCCTCGGTGTCCAGGCGGATTCCGGCGGCGTACTGCTCGATCGCCGCGAACAGGTCCCGCTCCAGCCACGGGGAGTGGAGGAACAGGCGCATCCGGGCCACCTCGCGCAGTGCCAGGTAGATGCGCAGCTGGTCGTCCGGGACGGACAGCCCGTCCCCGAACTCCTCGATGTTCACCGGCAGCATGGACAGGGTGTGGCCGGCCAGGGGGAAGCCGATGTCGGTGCCGGAGAGCACGTCCTTGCCGATCTCGCCCACGGCCGTGCCCAGCTGCAGGCCGAACATGGTGCCGCCCATGTTCTGCAGCATCGGCTTCAGGCCCTCCAGGCCGCCGAGCATGCCTGCCATCTCCTCGGGCATCTGCCGGGAGAGCTGCTGCTCGATCGCCGCGGACATCGCCCGGGACAGCGAGGTGGCGACCGGCTCTGTCATGCGGCGCCAGCTGTCCATGGTCGCCTCGACCCATTCGGCACGGGAGACGGCCTTGCCGATCAGGCCGGACTGCTCGGTGTCGGTCGCGCCGTCGAGCCACAGTTCGGCCAGGCGCAGCGCCTCGTCGACCTCGCGGCGGGCGAACGAGCCCACGGACGGGTCGGTGCCGGCCACGGCCTGGCGGGCCGCGTTCTTGGCCAGGTCCCAGTTCACGGGACCGGACTGGCCGGACGCGGCCGGGTTCATCATCGCCTGGAACTGGGCCATCATCTGCTGCATCATCGCCGGGTCCATCTGCGACGGGTCGAAGCCGGGCATGGCGCCGCCGCCGGGGCCGCCCATCTGCTCCATGGCGCGGCGGATCTCCTCCGGGTCCGGGCCCTGACCGCCGAAGAGGCGCCCGAGCATCTCCTCCAGGGGGTCGCGCTCGTCGCCGGATCCGGGGTTCTTCGGGTCGTTGGTCATGTCCTTCAGCGTAGTGGCGTCGGCCGTGCCCTGTCTGTGCCGGGGCCCGTCCGCGGGCCGGTGTTCGCCACCAGGTGACGGCCGCGGGCCGCCCGCGGGACGCGGTGTCCGGCCTCTGCCGGGCGCCCGGGCGACCTGGGAGGACATGACCGAGGGCCGTCGTCGGGGAACGGGTAGACTGGCGGGGCCGTTCCGTGTCCGTCGCACGCCGACGGCGCACGGACCCGCCCCGCCGAGCCCGCCTCGGCCGAGCTACAGGAAGCGGTGCCGCGTGCCCCAGAAGACACCCTCTCCGGAGCCGCGCCCGGACGCGCCCCGGGGACCTGCATCTGCGGCCCGACCCCGCCACGCCTCGCCGCCCGCCGGAACCACGACGACGGCCGCCCGCCGCCGCAGGCCGCCTCGCCTGGCCGGCTGGATCGCCGCGGCCAGCGCGACGGTCGCCGTGGCCGCGCCGACCCCCTACATCGTGGAGAGCCCCGGCCCCGCCATCGACGTCCTCGGCACCTATGAGGGGCACGAGGTCCTCACCGTCACCGGCGAGGAGGACACGGCCCAGGTGGACGACCACGGCGCCTCCGAGGGCCGCCTCGACATGACCACCGTGCTCGTGGGCGGGCCGCCGACCGGAACCACCACCGCCTCGGACCTGCTCGGAGCCCTGCTGGACCCGGGCGCAGACGTGGTCCCGCGGGAGCTCGTCTACCCGACCGGCACCACCTCCGAGGAGGTCAGCGCCGGCAACACGGCCGCCATGGCCTCGTCCCAGGAGATCGCCACCGCGGCCGCCCTCACCGAGCTCGGCGTGGACTACCGCACCCAGCTGACCGTGCAGGAGTTCACCGAGGGCAGCGCCTCGGAGGGGGCGCTGCAGGTGGCAGACGTGATCCTGGAGGCCGACGGCGAGCAGGTCTCGGACGTGTCTGCGCTCAAGAACGTCCTCAACGCCTCGGGCGGAGACCCGGTGCCCATGACCGTGCGCCGCGACGGCGAACAGATGCGGATCGACGTCCCCGTGTCCGCGGCCCCCACCGACGGGCCGGACCGCTGGCTCATGGGCGCGTACCTGCAGCAGACGTTCGAGTTCCCCGTGCAGGTCGACATCGCGCTCGAGGACATCGGCGGCCCCTCCGCCGGGCTGATGTTCGCCCTGTCCATCGTGGACCGGCTCTCGCCGGGCGACCTCACCGGCGGGCGGCACATCGCCGGCACGGGGACCATCACCCCGGACGGCGTCGTCGGGGCGATCGGCGGCATCCCGCAGAAGGTCCGTGGTGCCCGGGAGGCCGGGGCCGAGGTGTTCCTCGCCCCCATGGAGAACTGCGCAGATCTGGACGGTCGGGTCCCGGAGGGGCTGACCGTGTACGCCGTGGACACCCTGTCCACGGCCCGGGACACGGTGGACGCCGTGGCCCACGGGCGCACCCCCGAGGGGGTGCGCACCTGCGGCTGACATCGGCCGCACCACGACCCGGACGGTGGGGGAGCGCAGCACGATGCCGTGCCGCGCAGCCCCGCACCGGCACCACGGAGTCCCCGTCGGACGGACGGGGCGCCGAGACCATCAGCACGAGTCCCGCAGGCGGCGGGACGGGAAGCACCACAGAGGAGACGAGTGAGCTTCGGACAGTCAGGAAGCGGGCCCTTCGGAGGCCCGCCGCATCAGGGAGGATCCGGCGGATCGCCGGGGAAGGGGAACGACGGACCGTTCGGCGCCTTCGGGCCCTTCAACCCGTTCGGCGGCCGCGGCGACGACGGTGACGGCGCCGGCGGCCGCGGAGGAGCGGGCCGCGGCCCCTTCGGCGGAGGCGACGGGGGCGAGGGCGGCGGTGCCCGGAAGGGTGGGCAGTCCCGTCGACCGGGTCGTCCGAGCGCCCTGGTGCTCACCCTGATCTCCGTGGTCGTGCTGGTGGGGCTCTTCGTGCTCTTCACCGGCGTCTACACCGAGATCCTCTGGTTCAACCAGATCGGCTTCGCGGATGTGTTCTGGACGGAGATCTGGACCCGTGTGGCCCTGTTCGCGGTCGCCGCGGTCGTCATGGCCGCGGCCGTGTGGCTGTCCGTGCGCCTGGCCTGGAAGGGCCGCCCGCAGAAGGCGCCCTCGGCCGGCCGCGACTCGCTGAGCCAGTACCAGCGGCAGCTCGAGCCGATGCGCCGCCTGGTGTTCGTCGCCGTTCCCGTGGTGGTCGGCCTGTTCGCCGGCTCCGCCGCCATGAACGGCTGGCAGACGGTCCTGCTGTTCCTGAACCAGGAGCCCTACGGCAAGCAGGATCCGCAGTTCGGCATGGACATCAGCTTCTACCTGGCCACCCTGCCGTTCCTCGGCATGCTGGTCAGCTTCCTGATCTCCGTGACCCTGGTGGCCGGCATCGCCGGCCTGCTGGTCCACTACCTCTACGGCTCGATCCGCGTGGAGGAGCGCGGCGGCGTGACCGTGGAGAAGCCCGCCCGCATCCATGTGGGCGTCTTCGCCGCGCTGTTCCTGCTCCTGCAGGGTGTGAACTACTGGCTCGCCCGCTACCGCACCCTGCAGTCGCAGGACGGCGGCTGGGCCGGCGCCCTGTACACGGACGTGCACGCCGTGATCCCGACCTCCGCGATCCTCGCGGTGACCGCGGTGATCGTGGCCGCCCTGTTCGTGGTGACCATCCTCAACGGCCGCTGGCGCGTCGCCCTGGTGGGCACCGCGGTCCTGGTGATCACCTCGCTCGTGGTGGGCGCCGGCTACCCGTTCCTGGTGCAGCAGTACCAGGTGCAGCCGTCCGAGCGCTCCCTCGAGGCCGAGTACATCAAGCGCAACATCGAGATGACCCGCGAGGCCTATGGCCTGCATGACGTCGAGACCACGAACTACGAGGGCGCCACCGACGCCGAGGCCGGCGCGCTGGCGGGCGAGTCCGCGAACACCGCGAACATCCGCCTGATGGATCCGAACCTGCTCTCGCAGACCTACGGCCAGCTCCAGCAGTTCCGCCCGTACTACACCTTCCCCGACACGCTGCACGTGGACCGCTACGAGATCGAGGGGGAGACCCGCGACACCGTGGTGTCCGTCCGCGACGTCAACGTCAGCGAGGACCAGTCCTGGGTGAACAGCCACATCGTCTACACCCACGGCTACGGCATGGTGGCCGCGGACGCCTCCGAGGTGGCCGCCCAGGGCCGGCCGAAGTTCCTGCTCTCCGGCATCCCCACCACCGGCGCGCTGGCGGACGAGAAGGACTACGAGCCGCGCATCTACTTCGGCACCAACTCGCCGGAGTACTCCGTGGTGGGCGCTCCCGAGGGCGCGGCGCCGAAGGAGCGCGACCGCCCGCAGACCGCCGACTCCGGCGAGGACACCGCCTACACCTTCTCCGGCGACGGCGGCCCGTCCGTGGGCAACCTGTTCAACCAGCTCGCCTACGCCGTGAAGTTCGGCTCCACCGAGCTCGTGCTGTCCTCCGATGTGAACGAGGAATCGCAGATCCTGTACGACCGTGACCCGGTGGAGCGCGTCCAGAAGGTCGCCCCGTTCCTCACCGTGGACTCGAACGCCTACCCGGCGATCGTGGACGGGCGCATCCAGTGGATCGTGGACGCCTACACCACCTCGGACGCGTTCCCGTACTCGACCGCACAGGCGCTGGGCGAGGCCACCACCGACGCCCTGAACCGCAACGAGCAGTTCAACCTCTCCGGCCAGGTGAACTACATCCGCAACTCCGTGAAGGCAACGGTGGACGCCTACGACGGCACCGTGAAGCTCTACGCGTGGGACACCGAGGACCCGCTGCTGAAGGCCTGGCAGAACGTGTACCCGGACATCATGCACCCGTACTCCGAGATGAGCGCGGAGCTGATGGACCACGTCCGCTACCCGGAGGACATGTTCAAGGTGCAGCGTGAGCTGCTCGGCCGATACCACGTGACCGATGCGGACGACTTCTACGAGAACAACGACGCCTGGTCGGTCCCCTCGGACCCGACCCAGGACGACGACAACGTGAAGCAGCCGCCGTACTACATGACCATGCAGATGCCGGGCCAGGACGAGGCCGCGTTCTCGCTGACCTCGACCTTCATCCCGCAGATCACGCAGGGCGCGCAGCAGCGCAACGTGCTGTACGGCTTCCTCTCCGCCGACGGCGACGCCGGCACCGGCGAGGACGGCCAGAAGCGCGACTCCTACGGCACGCTCCGCCTGCTCGAGCTGCCGCGCCAGACCACGGTCCCCGGACCGGGCCAGGCGCAGGCGAACTTCGACTCGAACGACAGCGTGTCCCAGGAGCTGAACCTGCTCCGCCAGGGCGCCTCGGACGTGATCAACGGCAACATGATCACCCTCCCGGTGGCCGGCGGCATCCTCTATGTGCAGCCGGTGTACGTGCGGTCCTCGGGCCCCACCTCGTACCCGACCCTGCGCAAGGTGCTCGTCTCCTTCGGCGACCAAGTCGGCTTCGCGGACACCCTGGAGGGGGCCCTGAACCAGGTCTTCGACGGCGACTCGGGTGCGGTGACGCCGGAGGAGCAGCAGGAGTTCGACAAGGGTGAGACCGGCGGCGGAGAGGCCGGTGACGGCGGCTCCGACGAGGGCGGCTCCGACGAGGGTGAGACCGGCGGCGACACCCCGGCCCCGGCCGGCTCCGACCTGGAGAAGGCCCTCAAGGAGGCGCAGGACGCCATCGAGCGCGGCGAGGAGGCGCTGGCCGAGGGCGACTGGGCCGAGTACGGCAAGCAGCAGGACCGCCTGAACAAGGCCCTCGAGGCGGCGATCGCCGCCGAGGAGGAGGCCAAGAAGGCGCAGGACTGACGCCTGCGGCGCCCTTCCCGACGACGGCCCCGGCCCTCCGTCTCCCGCCTCACGCGGGGACGGGGCCGGGGCCGTCCGGCGTCCGGGGACGCGCTCGAGGTCGGGGGCCCGTGCGACGGATACACGGGACCGCGGCGGGCGCGGCGGGGTGCCCGCCGCTCCGATGTGGGCAGTGTCACGCCCAGATCGGGCACCCTCGATTTGGTGCTCCCGGCGGAGGTGTGTAAAGTAGAACAAGTCGCCGCGGGGTGGAGCAGTTCGGTAGCTCGCCGGGCTCATAACCCGGAGGTCGCAGGTTCAAATCCTGCCCCCGCAACGAGAAAGGCCCCCAGGACTTCGGTCCTGGGGGCCTTGTGCATGCCGGTGGCGGCGCACCGCGGCATGCAGGGGAGACGGTGCACGTGCGGCGGCCCCCGGACCGGGGAGTCCGGGGGCCGTCGGGCTGTCCGGGGGAGCGGCCGTCGTCGGGCCCCTCCGGTGCGGATCAGTTCTGGGTGCCGGTGCCGGTCTCGGTCTGCTCGGCCGAGTAGTCCATGGAGAGCTCGGCGTCCTCGGAGTCGGCGCCGGAGGTCAGCTCGGACGGCTGGGAGCCGCCGGCCTTGAGGGCCGCCAGGCGGGCCTCGACCTCGGTCTGCTCGCCCAGGTCCTCGAGGGACTCGAACTGGGAGTCCAGGGAGGAGGCGGCGAGCTCCTGCTGGCCGCGCACGCGGGCCTCCTCGCGGCGGACCTTCTCCTCGAAGCGGGAGACCTCGGAGGTCGGGTCCAGCAGGTCGATGGACTTCACAGCGTCGGCCACGGCGGACTGGGCCTTGGCGGACTTCGCGCGGGCGGTGAGCTCGTCGCGCTTGGACACCAGCTGCTGGCGCTTGACCTTCATCTGGTCCAGGCCGGTCTTGAGACGCTCCACGATCTCGCGCTGCGAGGTGATGGTCGGCTCGGCGGCCTTCGCCTGGCGCTCGGCATCCATCTGGCGCTCGATGGCGACCTTGGCGAGGTTGTCGAACTTGGCGGCGTTCGCCTCGTCACCGGAGGAGCGGAACTGGTCGGCCTTCTGGGAGGCGGCGAGAGCCTTCTGGCCCCAGCTGCGGGCGGCGTCCTGGTCCTCGCGGTAGTCGTCCTCGATCATCCGGAGGTTGCCGATGGTCTGGGCCACGGCGGACTCGGCCTCCGCGATGTTGTTGGTGTAGTCCCGGACCATCTGGTCCAGCATCTTCTGCGGGTCCTCGGCCTTGTCCAGCATGGCGTTGATGTTGGCCTTCGCCAGGGTGGAGATGCGGCCGAAGATGGACTGCTTGACCATGGGCGTTTCCCTTCTGTGGTGCCGGCGCCGTGAGCTGCCGACTCGGTGTTCATCGTGTACAGGCCCCCTCAGGGCCGGGTCCGAGGCCCCTCACGGGGCGTCGGTCCGGTCCGTGGGACCGGTGGACTGCATGCGGCGCGTGCCGCAGGGACGGCGTGTGCCGGCCGGATCAGAAACTGCCTCCTGAGAGGTCGCCGAATCCGCCGAAGTCGCCTCCGGACAGGCCGCCGCCGCCGAGTCCGCCGAATCCTCCGCCGCCCCAGTCGGAGCCGCCGGAGGAGCCACCGGAGTTCAGGATCGAGTTGATCAGGATGCCTCCCAGCATGGCACCGCCCAGGCCGGAGCCGAAGGACGAGCCGCCGCGGCGGTAGCGGTCGGCGCCGCCGAAGCCCTGGCCGAATCCCGCACCGCCGTACTGCATGCCGAACGAGGTCACGTCACGGCGGGCCAGCTCGGAGGCGCGCTCGGCCAGGTCGGAGGCGTGGTGCGCGGCGTCGAGCGCCTCGGCCGGATCCGAGGTGCGCATGCCGCGGGCGGCGTCGAGCGTCCGGGCGGCCTCAGAGAGCTTGGACCGGGCCTCGGGGCCGACGGCGCCGCGGCGGGCCGAGATGAAGTCTGCGGTGCCGTCGATCTGGCCCTGGGCGTGGGTGATCGCCGAGGGCAGCATGCGCGAGGCCTGCATGGCGTGCTCGCGGGCGTCGCGGACACCGGCCAGCGGTGCGTGGAGCTGACGGTGCGCCGCCTCGAGGCGGTGGATCAGGTCCACGGGGTCCGGGCGGCCGGCGTCCATCTGCGTGCGCACGTCCTGCAGGACGGCCTTGAGTCCGCCGGTCGGTCCGGCGAGCTCGGGACTGCGGCCGGAGTCCACCACGGCCTGGGCCTCTGCCACATCCTGGCGGCACTGGGCCACGCCCTGGCGCAGGTGCTCCATGGTCTCGGCGAGCGTGCCCTCGGCGCGGCGGACGGCCTCGGTGAGGGTGCGCACCTGGTCGAGCGCCTCCTCGGCGGCGCGCACGGCCAGGGCCGCGGTGGGGCGGTCCCCGGCGTCCCAGGACGTCCGGGCCTTCTCCTCTGCGGTCCGCACGAAGTCCAGGCGCTCACGGGCCTGCTCCGCGTTGTCCCCCACCTCGGCGAGGGCGGAGTCCGCGTAGGAGGAGTGCAGGCGCACGAGGGTCTGCTCCGCCTCGGCCACCTTCTCCTCCGCTGCGGGCACGGCGGAGCCGAGCTCCCCCAGGGCGTCCGGGACGCGGTTCTCCAGGTCGCGGAGCTGCTCGAACTCCTTCTGATGGGCGGCGAGGGCGGCGCCGACCTCGTCGCAGCGTCCGATGATCTCCTTGAGCCAGCGGCGCTGGTCCTCCTCGGTGTCCGGGATGTCGTCCTCCATCTGCTGCTGCAGCTGGAAGGAGGCGCGCATGTGCTCCTTCGCCGTGGCGATGTCCTCCTTGAAGGTGGCGATCGCGTCCGCGCCGTACGCCGCCTCCGCGAAGCCCACCTCCTGTTCTGAGGAGCGGATCGCGTCGTCCGCGGCGACGAGCTTCGAGCCGGCCTTCGCGTGCAGCTCCTCGAGGGGCATCTCGTCCAACGGGTCCTTCGGCGCCGCCGGGGCGGAGGCGACCTGTCCCCGTTCCGGGGTCCGGGAATGGTCCTTCCGTGACCGCTTCCACACGAGGTAGCCGCCGGCGCCCAGGCCCGCGGCCACCAGGCCACCGGTGAGCGCTCCGGCCGCGCCGGAGCCGGAGTCGGAGCCGGTCGTCGCGCCCCCGCCCTCGCCCTGGGGCAGGGCGCCGTCCGGGGTGTACTCCTGGCCGCTCTCTCCGCGGCCGTCCAGGGTGCCGTCCGCGGCGTCGTCCACGCCCTGCACTGCGGCGACGGCGGGGGCGAGCCAGTCCGGGGTGTCCCCGGTGGTGTTCTTCTGCAGCGACGGGGTCACGTAGGTGCGGGTGATGTCGTCCTGCATGGCGTTCAGCTGCGATCCGTCCGCGGCATCGAGCGCGTAGCGGCGGGTCTCCACGGCGATCGCCAGCACCGTGTCGTTGGTGCTCAGGCTGTTGGTGTCCGCGAAGTCCTGTATGAAGGCCCTGTCCCCGTTCGGGAACTGGTCCACGTAGACCACGTAGAGGCTCTCGCCGGTGTCCTGCCGCAGCTGTGCGACCTCGGACTCGAGACGGGACTCCTCGGAGGAGGAGAGCACGTCCGCCTGGTCCACCACGAAGGTCCCGGGCGGGACGTCCATGGCCGCATGCGCCCCGGTCGCGGCCGCCGCGGCGAGCGCTCCGACGCCGCCGACCAGGACCGCACGGGCGAGCACGGGGACGGGACGGCGGAGAGGTGGTCGCTGCACGGAACGCTCCTGACGGTCGGGGAGCCGCGGCCATGCCCGGGTTTCCCGGGGTCCGACGCGCGGCGTCGGCTTGGTGGCAGTCTAGGCAGGGCGGAAACCCCCGGTGAAGGGATCGGACGCATACTCCGCCCACAGCTGACGCGGGCGTGTCGCGGGCACAGCGATGTCTCCGCGAAGCCGCGGCTGACCTCCAGGCTGATTCCAGGAGATGTCCAGAGAACCGCTCCATCATGGACTCCATCGACCCCACGCCGACCCGGCGAACACCACCAGCACGGACGGCGGCGCCCCGCGGCTCGAGCCCCGAGGCGACGCACGAGAGGACCAGGACCATGTCGTACCCCCAGCAGCCGGCGCCGACCGACGTCAACGGCCAGACCCCGCCTTCCGCGGGCAGCGGCGAACGCAGCCCGAAGCGCGTCGGCACCGGACTGCTGGCGGCCTGTGTGCTCGCCGCCGGACTCGTCGGCGGCGGCGTGGGGGCCGGTGCCGTCGCCCTCGCGAACGGCGGCGCGCCGGCCGCGTCGTCCGCGCAGGACGGCGGGGACGGGGACGGGGACCGGGGCACCGAGACCGGCGACGGCGCCGCCCAGGACCCGCAGGATGCTCAGGGGTCCGGTGAGAGCGGTGCGGCGGACCGCAGCGCCGAGGCCGGCACGGTGAGCAAGGCGGCCGAGAAGGCCTCCCCTTCCGTCGTGACGATCTCCACCATCGCGAGCTCCGGCAGCGGCTCCGGCTCCGGCGTCGTGCTGGACGAGGAGGGCCACATCCTGACCAACAACCACGTGGTCACCATGGGCGGCACGACCTCCGACGCGGAGCTGACCGTCCAGACGTCGGACGGCTCGGTCTACGCGGCGAAGGTCGTCGGCACCGACCCGAAGTCCGACCTCGCCGTCATCAAGGTGGACGCCGAGGACCTCACCCCGATCGGCATCGGCACGTCCGAGGACGTGCAGGTCGGCGACCAGGTGGTCGCCATCGGCGCCCCGCTCGGCCTGGCCGGGACGGTCACGGACGGCATCGTCTCCACGCTGAACCGCACCATCTCGGTGGCCTCCTCGGAGGTCCCGGACAACACCTCCGAGGGATCCCCGTACGAGTTCCAGTTCCCGCAGCAGGGCGGCGGTCAGCGGACCCAGGGGTCCGTGTTCCTCAATGTCATGCAGACGGACGCCGCCATCAACCCGGGCAACTCGGGCGGCGCGCTCGTGGACGCCAACGGCGACCTGGTCGGCATCAACGTGGCCATCGCCTCGGCCGGTGGCCAGGGGCAGAGCGGTGAGTCCGGCAACATCGGCGTCGGCTTCGCCATCCCGGTGGACTACGCCCACCGCATCGCCCAGGAGCTCATCGAGGAAGGCGAAGTGGACCACGCGTTCCTGGGCGTCTCCGTGACCCCCGCGGAGGCGGACGTCCAGGGCGGCAGCGCCAGGACCCGCACCCAGTTCAGCGCCGGGGCCGAGGTCCGTGAGGTCGTCTCCGGCTCTCCGGCGGACGAGGCCGGGCTGAAGCAGGGGGACGTCGTCACCGAGGTGGACGGCCATCCGGTCAAGGACAGCGAGTCTCTCACCGCCACCGTGCGCCAGTTCGCGCCCGGCGACTCGGCCGAGGTGACCGTGCGCCGCGACGGCAAGGAGCAGGCCTTCGAGGTCACCTTCGCCGCCGGCGACCAGCAGGGCTGATCCGGCCGGCGTCGGGACGCACCCGGCCGACGCCCACCGCGGCGTCCCACGGGGCGGCGGGGGAGAATGGGAGCCATGCAGACTCTCCTGACCCCCGCCGACCTCGCCGCGCGCCACGGCTGGCGTACCGCGCTCGCCGTCGGCGCCCATCCCGACGACCTCGACTTCGGCGCCGCCGCGACCCTCGCAGGGCTGACCGCCGCCGGCGTGCGCGTGGTGCAGTGCATCGTCACCGACGGCGATGCCGGAGGCTTCGACTCCGAGGGGCCGGAGGCCATGACCGCCCGCCGGCATGCGGAGCAGCGTGCCGCGGCCGCCGTTCTGGGCATCGATCAGGTCCGCTTCCTCGGTGAGCGGGACGGCTTCCTCGAGCCGAACCATCGGGTGCAGAAGGCCCTTGTCCGTGTGATGCGGCAGGTGCGTCCGGACGTCGTGCTCAGCCTGCACCCCGAACGGGACTGGGAGCGGATGCAGCGCTCCCACCCGGACCACCTGGCCTGTGGCGAGGCCGTCGTCCGGGCCGCCTACCCGGCCGTCGAGAATCCGTACGCCTTCCCGGAGCTGCTCCGGGACGAGGGGCTGGAGGCCTTCCGCATCCGCCATCTGCTCCTCTACGCCGCGCCGCGCGCCCGGGTGGACACCGCCGTGGACGTCACCGGGCTGGAGGAGGCCAAGATCCGTGCGCTCGACGCCCACCTGTCCCAGCACCCCGACGTGGAGGGCATGCGCTCGTTCGTGCGCCGTCAGATGCGGGACGAGTTCGCGCTGGCCGGCGGCCGGGGCGACGGCTCGGCCGAGTCCTTCCACCTCGTCGAGGTCAACGGCGCGGACACGATCGCCGGCTTCTGACCCCTTCTGAACCGCCGTCCGCCCCGCGGCGGCTGCCTCAGCCGTCCATCGTCCACTTGCCGCCGTAACGGGGGCCGTCGTTGCCCGGGCGGAGGAGCACGGAGGAGTGCACATCGTCCGAGGGCTGCTCGGCGCCGGCTTCCGGCTCCACGGTCATGCCCACGGCCCCGTGGGCGTCGATGCCGTGGAAGGTCACCGGCTCGGTGAGGTCCTCTGCGGAGAACACGCCCAGCGACTGGGCCCGCTGGGACTCGTCCTTCGGGAGCAGCCACAGCTGGTAGGCCTGGCCCTGCGGCAGCGGACGCAGGCCCTCCAGCCGGACGTAGCCGGCGTCGATGTCGCGCGAGGTGGCCACCTGCATGGTGCCGCCGTCACGGGTGTCCACCGGCGTGGACGTGTAGACGTCGTCGGCGCGGTCGACCTTCTCCGGCAGCGTCGGGCCGGTCAGCAGGACGAGGGCGGTGACCAGGGCCGCGACCACCAGCAGCGCCGCGATGCCGACGACCGCGACCATGCGGCGGCGGCCCGTGGCCTCCTCCTCGGGGGAGTGCCGCACATCGTCGTGGTCCACGAGCGCCACGCCGATGTCCTGGGCGGGCAGACGGCGCAGGATGCGGTCCAGCAGCTCGGACGGCGGCTCCTCCTGGACGGAGCGGAACGCCCAGGTGACGGCGTTGCGGGCGGCGCGCAGGCGGGTACGCCACAGCGTGCCCTCGCTCGGGCCGCGGGCGGCGACGGATCCCTCGACGAGCGTGCGCTCGTCCGCGTCGAGGGCGTCGAGCGCGGCGACGTCGGCCAGCTCGAGACCTCGTCCGGCCTCCACGTCTGCGCGGACGGTGTCCATGAGCCCGGCGGCGCGGGGCGGGGTGGTGCTGAGGGGCCCCGTGAGGGTGCCGCGCTCCTGCTCGGCGTCCCGGTGGGCGGCCACGAGGGCCTGGACGCCGTCCCGCACGAGCTCCTTGGCACGGGCGGCGGGGACGCCCATCTCCTCGGCGAGGCGGCGGCAGGTGCGGCCCCCGAGCCAGGCCAGGGACACGGCGCGGTACTGCTCATCGGTGAGCGAGGCGCAGCTGAGGGGACGCTCGGCCGTGACGTCCTCGCTCTTGCCGGCGTTCTCCGGCAGCAGTCCGTGGCCCCGCTCCGGCAGGGAGTCGGTGCGGGCCAGGGTGGTGACCACGCGGTGGGCCAGGACCTCCAGCCAGGTGAAGACGGTGCGCTCCTGACGGCGGACGTCGTCGTCCTCGGTCACGTCCAGGTCGGTGTCCGGGGCCTCGTCCCACGCGGTGAGGTAGACGAGGGCGGTGGCCTCGGCGGCGTCGGCCTCCGAAGCCAGCACGGACCGGGAGAGGGCATGGACCCACGACACCGTGGTGTCGTAGAAGGCGGCGAAGGCCGCGCGGTCGCCTTCGCAGCTCAGGCGGAGCAGCACGTCGAGCGACGGCAGGGCGTCGTCGTGGGGTCCGTTCTCAGCAGTGCAGGTCGCGTCCATGGTCTTGTCAGTCTAGGCGGGCGGACCCGGCGAAGCCGTGCTGACGCCACGCCTCGAAGGTCACGATTGAGGCGGCATTCGCGAGGTTGAGCGACCGGCGGGCCGGCTGCATCGGCAGACGCACCGTCTGCGCGATGCGCGGGTGGGCGAGGGCCTCGTCCGGCAGCCCGGTGGACTCGCGGCCGAAGAGCAGCACGTCTCCGGGGCGGTAGGCGACCTCGTCATAGCGTGCGTCGCCGCGGGCGGTGAAGGCGAAGACGCGGGCCTCCGGCAGGGCGTCCAGGGCGGCGTCGAGGTCGGGATGGGTCTGCACCACCGCGAGGTCGTGGTAGTCCAGGCCGGCGCGGCGCAGGTGCGCGTCCGCGAAGGTGAAGCCGAGCGGCTCCACCAGGTGCAGGCTCGTGCCGGTGATCGCGGCCAGGCGGATGGCGTTGCCCGTGTTCCCGGGTATCTCCGGGGCGTGGAACATCAGATGGAAGCCGGGCGTGCCGGGGGCGGGGGCGCGCTCGGCGGCCAGGTGAGGGTTCTCGGTGCGGCGAGGCGGGACGGTGGCGGACACGCCCTTCATGGTAGGCCGGTCCGCCGTCCCCGGCGTGCGGGTTTCCCGACGACGGCCGTTCGCCTCCTGACACCGCTTCACCTCCGCCTGGGGGCGTCTCAGCCGGGCTCAGTACAGCTGGTCCACGAGCAGGCCGAGCGCCGCCCGGTCCACAGTGTCCGGTGCGCTGCCGGTGCCGAGGAACAGGAGCAGCTCGCGGACCAGGTCCCGGCCGGCGGCGGGCGCCGCAGTGAGCAGGTCCTGCTGGGCGGCGGGGTCGTCGGCACCGCGGGCGCGGCGGATCACGGGGGCCAGGCGCTCGTCCCGGTCCGTCATCACCAGCACGAAGCCGCCGACCGTCACCTGCGGCAGGGACCGCTGGAGCGTCGTCATCGCCGGGCCCATCAGCGGCGGGGAGGCGACGGATCGGTGTGCGGACAGCTTCGCCCCGTCCCAGGTGTAGGTCCCGTCCGGCACCTGCATGGAGCCGATCAGTGCGAGCCGGTCGCCGCAGAGCACGGCATGGTCCACGTCGAGCCCCCGCTGGAAGCGTCCGCCCAGGCTGAGCCCGGTGAGGAAGCGGGCGGCCGGCAGCACCGGGGCGACGTCCGCGTCCAACAGGCGCAGCACCCGTGCCTGGCGGCGCTGGCGGTGCTCGTCCGGGAGCAGGCTGCGGCGCCGGGGCACCCCGTGCCAGCGGCGGGCCGAGCGGGCGGCGTCCAGGACCCCGTTCGGCACCGGCTCGGTGTCCATCGGCGGCAGATAGCGCACGGGACGCTGCGAGGGCGGGGGAGGGCCCGGGCGGGCCGAGGTGTCGGAGGCGCGCGCCGTCGTCGTGCCTCCTCCGCGGCCTCCGGCCGTGCCCCGTCCGGTGCGCGCACGGCCGGTGGGCGTGTCCGCGGCCGACAGGGAGAGGTCGTAGCGGCGGCGGGCCTCGGCGGTGCCGACGAGCTCCCAGGCCGCGCTGACGCGGCGGAACGCCTCGGGGCTGCCACCGGCGTCCGGGTGCGCGCGGCGGGCGGCCCGGCGGTAGGCCCGGCGCAGCTGTTCCGCGTCCACGTCCGGGCGGACGGCGAGCACCTCGTACGCGGTCTGTGGGCCCAGCTCGGCGGCGCTCATACGTCGTTCCCGGACGGACGCACGTCGCCGGCGGCGCCGTCCTCCAGAGCGTCTGCGGAGCCCGCAGCGACGTAGCGGAGCAGCAGCATCGAGTCCTCGTGCAGCACGTGCACCAGGTGCAGGTCGAGCGCAACCTCCTGCGCGGCCGTGAGGATCCGCGGGCCGTCCCCGCCGACCAGCACAGGGGACAGGCTCAGCTGCAGCTCGTCGAGACGGCCGGCGGCGGCGACGGCGCCGAACAGGGACGGACCGCCTTCCCCATGGACCACGCGGTGGCCGCGCGCGGCGAGCAGGGCCAGGGCGATCGCCGGGTCCACGTCGGTCTCGCCCGCGGCGAGCACGTCGGCGACCTCGGCGAGCGCTGCGGCCCGGTCGGCGTGGTCCCGCAGGGCGGCGGCGGAGGTGAGGACCACAGGCCGGCGCGGGGCGCGGAGGAAGAAGGGGTCGGAGGCGGCCAGGTGCAGGCCGCCGGACACCACGGCCACCTCCGGGTGCGCGTCCAGGCCGCGGGCGGTGCGCCAGGCGGAGGCCTCGGCGTCCACCAGCGGTCCGTCGTAGCCCTCCGCACGGACGGTCCCCGCGCCCACGAGGATCACGTCGGCATCCCTGCGGGCCAGGTCGAAGACCCGGTGATCGGCCGGGCTGCCGAGGCCGCCGGACCGGCCGTCCACAGCGGCGGCGCCGTCCGCGGAGGAGATGAACATCATCCGCGTCCACGGGCGGTCGGCGGGCCGGGCGGAGAGAGGGTCGTGCCCTGCGGATCCGGTGGAGCGCGGGCCGTCCAGAGCGCCGCGGAGCCGGCGCGGCGCGGCGTAGAGCGCGAGCAGGTCCTCGTCCGTCAGGGCCTGCCCGGTTCCGGTCAGCGCCCTCATGCGCGGGGCTCCCAGTCCTCGTCCGCGGCCACGGCGGAAAGGTCGGGATCCCGATTCAGGTCCCCGGTGTTGTGGACGGCCAGGACGGGGTCGCGCCAGCCTGCGATGCACTCGACCATGCGGGCGGCGTCCACGGAGGGGCGGACCTGGTGCATGCGCAGGATGCGTGCGCCGCCGGCCACGCAGGCCACGGCGGCGGCCAGGGACCCGGCGAGACGCTGGGACTTCGGTCGGTGAAGCGACTCGCCCACGAAGTCCTTGTTGGAGACCGCGGCCAGCACGGGGAAGCCCAGGTCCGCGATCTCCTCCAGGCGACGGGTGACCTCGAGGGTGTGCACGGTGGTCTTGTTCAGGTCGTGGCCCGGGTCCACGATGATCTTCTCCGGCGCCACGCCCAGGGACACGGCGCGGTCAACGGTGCGCAGCAGCTGCTCGCGCACCTCGGCCACCACGTCGGAGTACTGCGGGCGGGGCACCACGGTGCGCGGCCCGGTGAGGTGGGCCAGCGAGTGGGTGACCACGAGGTGGGCGCCGTGCTCGGCGGCGACGCGGCCGAGGTCCGGGTAGTAGAGGCCGGAGGTGTCGTTGACGACGTCCGCGCCGGCCTCGAGGGCCGCCGCCGCGACCGCCGGCTGGAAGGTGTCCGCGGAGAGGATCGCGCGGGCGGCCTCCTCGCCGCCGTGCACGCCGCCGTCTCCGGCACGCAGGGCGGCGATCAGCGGGGCGACGCGCTCGGCCTCCTCGGCAGGGTCCAGCTCCTCGCCCGGGGCGAAGGGCACGCCGCCGACGTCCAGCCAGTCGGCGCCGTCGGCCGCGGCGGCGCGGGCGGCGTCCACGGCGGCATCGAAGGCGAAGGTCGCCCCGGCGTCGTAGAAGGAGTCCGGGGTCCGGTTGACCACCGCCATCACGAGCACGCGGGTGCGCAGGTCCACCTCCGTGTGGGCGAACCGGTGCACGGGATGCTTCAGGGCGGGGACGGGGAAGAGCACCCGTTCATTCAACCATCCGCACCGCACGGGGACCGTGCGACCCGAAAGGGCTGTGTGCCCCGGGGGTGGCGTGCCCCTCGCCCTGGTCCCCGTCCCTGCGCGCCTCGCTCGGCCGCTGTCCGCCCCCGCTGGGGCGACCGGACCCTGGGGCGTGCTCGGCCACGCCGGGCGCGGCTCCTAGACTGGCCGGGTGACCACCCCGGACCGCGTGCACCTGGACCACGCCGCCACCACGGCGGTGCGGCCGGCCGCGCTGAAGGCCCTGACCGAGGCGGCCGCGCTGCCGGGCAACCCGGCCTCCCTCCACGCCTCCGGCCGCCGGGCGAAGCTGTGCCTCGAGCAGGCGCGGGAGCGCATCGCCGCGGCGCTCGGGGCGCACCCCACCGAGGTGATCCTCACGTCCGGGGGCACCGAGGCGGACAACCTCGCCGTCCAGGGGCTCTACCGGGCCCGCCGCGCCGCGGCGCCGGAGCGCACGCGCATCGTGCTGACCGGCATCGAGCACCACGCGGTCCTCGACGTGGTGGACTGGCTCGCCTCGCACGAGGACGCCGAGCCGGTGCTCGTCCCGGTCGACGACGACGGGCGGGTCGACCTCGCCGCATGGGAGACCGCGCTGGCGGCCGCGCCCGAGCAGACCGCCCTGGCCACGCTGATGTGGGCCAACAACGAGATCGGCACAGTCCAGCCCGTGGCCGAGGCCGCCCGGCTCGCGGCCGACCACGCGGTTCCGATGCACACCGACGCCGTCCAGGCCCTCGGGGCCGTGCCCGTGGACTTCGCCGCGTCCGGGGCCGCGAGTCTGGCCGTCTCGGGCCACAAGGTCGGCGCCCCCGTGGGTGTCGGCGCCCTGCTGGTGCGCCGGGACGTCACGCTGGAGGCGGTGCTGCACGGCGGAGGCCAGGAACGCCGCCTGCGCTCGGGCACGGTGTCGGTGGCCCTGGCCGCGGCGCTCGCGGCCGCCGTGGCGGAGGCCGTCGCGGAGCAGCCCGCCGAGGCCGCCCGGCTGGGTGCGCTGCGGGACGAGGTGATCGCCGCCGTCGACGCCCTGGACGGGGTGCGCCTGACCGGGCCGCGGGACCTCGACCCGGCGACGGGGACGCCGCTGCCGCCGGGGACGCGCCGGCTGCCCGGCAACATCCACATCACCGTGCCGGACCGGACGGCGGACGCGCTGCTGTTCTCTTTCGACATGGCCGGACTGGACACCTCGTCCGGGTCGGCGTGCACCGCCGGGGTGGCCGAGCCGTCGCACGTGGTCGCGGCCCTGCCGGGGCGGACGGAGGCCGACGCACGGGCCACCCAGCGGTTCACCCTCGGCCGGACCAGCACCGCGGCAGACGTGGCCGCGCTCATCGACGCGCTGCGGACGCTGCTGGGGCCGGGCGTCTAGACTGGACCGCCCGTCCGTCGTCGAGAGAGGGGTCCGCCCGTGAAGGTCCTGGCCGCCATGTCCGGGGGAGTGGACTCGGCCGTCGCCGCCGCCCGCGCCGTGGACGCCGGCCACGAGGTGGTGGGCGTGCACCTGGCGCTGTCCCGCATGCCCGGCACCCTGCGCACCGGCTCCCGCGGCTGCTGCACCATCGAGGACGCCTCGGACGCGTGGCGCGCCTGCGAGCGGCTCGGCATCCCGTTCTACACCTGGGACTTCTCCGAGAGGTTCAAGGAGGACGTGGTGGACGACTTCGTGGCCGAGTACGCCGCGGGCCGCACCCCGAACCCCTGCATGCGCTGCAACGAGAAGATCAAGTTCGCCGCGCTGCTCGAGCGGGCCCTGCAGCTCGGCTTCGACGCCGTCTGTACCGGCCACTACGCCGCCGTGCGCCCCGGCCCGGACGGCACCCCGGAGCTGCACCGCGCCGCCGACGACGCCAAGGACCAGTCCTACGTCCTCGGCGTCCTCACCGCCGAACAGCTCGAGCACTGCCTCTTCCCGCTGGCCGACACCCCCTCCAAGGAGCTCGTCCGTGCCGAGGCCGCCGAGCGCGGGCTGTCCGTGGCGCAGAAGCCCGACTCCCACGACATCTGCTTCATCCCCGACGGGGACACCCGCGGCTGGCTCGCCGAGCGCATCGACCTGGCCCCCGGGGCCATCCTCGGCACCGACGGCGAGCGCCTCGGCACCCACACCGGCGCCCAGGCCTACACCGTGGGCCAGCGCAAGGGCCTGGCCATCGGCCGCCCCGCCCCGGACGGGAAGCCGCGCTTCGTGCTGGAGGTGCGGCCGAAGGAGAACACCGTGGTGGTCGGCGGCCGCGAGCTGCTGGACGTGGATCGCATCGAGGGCATCCGCCCCACCTGGGCCGGTGCACCGCTGCCCGAGGCCGCGGCGGGGGACTGGTTCGACTGCCACCTGCAGTTCCGCGCCCACGGGGAGATCGTCCCGGCCCTCGCCCGGGTGGACGACGGCGGCGAGCGCTGGCTGATCCGGCCGGAACGCCCGCTGCGGGGCGTGGCGCCGGGCCAGACCGCCGTGCTCTACCGCGGCACCCGCGTGCTGGGCCAGGTCACGATCGACCGCGCCCGCAACCGGGCCCTGGACGAGGCGCCGGGACCGGACGGGGAACGGACAGCGGAGCCGGACCGAGACCGGCCCGCGCAGTGAGACGGCCAGGACCGGGCCGCCCGCCGTTTGTAGGGTGGCTGGCATGAGCGCGCAGTACGACCCCCACGCCAGCTCCCTCGCCGGTTCCACGGAGCCGGCCGTCCTTCAGGAGCTCTATGCGATCCGCGGGAGCATCGACAACATCGACGCGTCCCTGGTCTACCTGCTCGCCGAGCGCTTCAAGTTCACCCAGCGCGTGGGCCGGCTCAAGGCCGAGCACGAGCTGCCGCCCTCAGACCCCGGTCGTGAGACGGCCCAGATCGCACGCTTGAGGGCGCTCGCCGAGGACGCCGACCTCGAGCCCGAGTTCGCCGCGAAGTTCCTCAACTTCGTCATCGCCGAGGTCATCCGCCACCACCAGGCGATCGCCGAAGAGGAGCATGACGGGCAGGCCGGTCATGACGACTGATCCCGCCCTGACGACGGCACGCGCCGCCGGCTCGTCCCTGGCGGTGGATCAGGCACAGGCCTCGCGGTACGGGCTCGCCCCGTCGGCCGAGCCGGCGGAGCCGGGACGGGTGCGTGCCCTCGTGGGCGGCACCTGGCGGGGCCTGAACGCGGCCGAGGCGGCCCTGGCCACCCTCGGCGAGGCGGGGGACGCGCACTGGCCGCTGCTGCCCGAGCTGCCGGACCGTGGGCCCGGGGCCGAACCGGTCGGCCGCACCGCCGCCCTGCTGCCGGACCTCGCCGTGGACCTGCAGCCGCACGGCTGGCGCATCAGCCCGCCCGGGGCCCGGAGCAACGGCATGGACCATCGCCGTGCCACCGCGCACCTGTCCGAGGACCTGCACCGTCTGGCGGACACTGCCGGCGCCGAGGGGATCGGGATCGACCGTCTCGCCGTCCGCGTCGTCGGGCCGCTGAGTCTGCTCGGGAGCCTGTGGCTGCCCGGCGGCGAGCGTGTGGCGGTGGACGCCGGTGCCCGCCGGGACGTGGCCGCGGCCTGGAACGAGGGCGTGGCAGGTCTGCTGTCTCGGCTTCGCACCGAGGCCGGTGCCCGCCGCACAGCCCTGTGGATCGACGAGCCCCTGGCCGCCGCGGTGCTCGCCGGAGCCCTGCCCACCGCGTCCGGGTACCGCACCGTGCGCTCCGTGCCCCGTGACGAGGCCCGGACCCACTGGCGGGCGGCCCTGGCCGTCCTCGCCGGCGAGGAGGCCCGGGCCTCGGGTGCCGCGCCCGCGCAGGTGTGGATCGACGCCGGCCGTCGTGGCTGCTCCGCGGAGGAGGGCCCCGGCCCGGCCGAGCTGGCTCTGCTGGCCTCCGAGGCCCTGCCGACGCCGGTTGCCCCCGCTGCGGACGACGGACGCAGCGGCTCGGCCGCCCAGACCGTGGGCGTGGCCCTGGACGCCCCGGACCCGGACGTCCCTGCCGGCCCCGCCGCCTGGGACGTCGTCGGCGGCTGGAGCGAGGTCGGCCGACCGCTGGCGATCCGGCACATGGCCGGCCGCGGACCCGCGGCGCTGATGCGGGACGTCGAACGCGTCGGACTGGACCCCGCGCTGACCGTCGGCTGGACCATGATGGGGCCGGCCGTCGTCGGGAAGGAAGCGCTGCGCCGGACGGCGCAGGCCGCGGACGAGCTCGAGGACCGCCGCACAGACCTGGCCGGCTGATGCTGCAGGTCCGTCCCAGAGCACGGTGACGGGCTGCCCGGCCAGGGGACGATAAGCTGGCCCACAGACATCGGGCGGGGCCGGGCAGGTCCTGCCGAGGCATCCCGTGCACAGGCGCAGGGGACCAGCAGAGGACTAGCAGAGGAGGCCCAGATGAGCCGAGCCACCATCCTGGTCGTGGACGACGACGAGGCCCTGGCCGAGATGATCGGCATCGTCCTGCGCAACGACGGCTTCGAGCCGGCGTTCGTGAAGGACGGTTCCTCCGCGCTGCCCACCTTCCGCGCGGTGCGCCCGGACCTCGTCCTGCTCGACCTCATGTTGCCGGGCATCGACGGCATCGAGGTCTGCAAGCTCATCCGTGCCGAGTCCGACGTGCCGATCGTCATGCTCACCGCCAAGTCCGACACCGCGGACGTGGTGCGCGGCCTCGAGTCCGGCGCCGACGACTACGTCCCCAAGCCGTTCAAGCCCGCCGAGCTCGTGGCCCGTGTCCGCGCCCGCCTGCGCGAGGGCGACTCCCGTGCCCCCGAAACCCTGAAGATCGGCGGCCTGGACATCGACGTGGCCGGCCACCAGGTCCGCCGCGGGGACGAGGTCATCTCCCTGACCCCGCTCGAGTTCGACCTGCTCGTCGCCCTCGCCCGCAAACCCTGGCAGGTCTTCAGCCGCGAGATGCTCCTGGAGGAGGTCTGGGGCTACCGCCACCAGGCCGACACCCGCCTGGTGAACGTCCACGTGCAGCGCCTGCGCTCCAAGGTCGAGCCGGACCCGGAGAACCCGACCGTCGTGCTCACCGTCCGCGGCGTCGGATACAAGGCCGGCCAGGGCTGAGGCCGTGGCCCAGGCCCTGGACCAGGAGGAACGGGACACCCGCACGTTGCCGGCCGCCGGGGCCGTCCCGGTCGTCGCCGAGCCCGAGCCGGTCCGGCACTCCCGGCTGAACCCGCTGCACTGGCTCCACCGGCTGCGGCGCGCGTGGCGGCGGTCGCTGCAGCTGCGCACCTCCATCATGGTGGGTGTGCTCACCTTCGTGGCCTCGGGGCTGCTCGCCCTCTTCTTCGCCCAGCAGATCTCCGACGCGCTCGTCGAGGCCCGCTTCGAGCAGATCGAGGTCGATGCGAACCGATCCCTGGCCCAGGTCCGCGACACCTTCGCCCTGGCCGGGACCCCCGAGACGCCGCTGACCGACGTCATGGTGTCCCAGACCCTGCGCTCCCTCGAGGGCGACTCCTCCACGCTCGGCCGCCGGTTCATGCTCGAGCCCCTGCCGGACACGGACTCGGCCGACATCGGCCGCGTCTCCTCCTCGCAGCTGGACTCGGAATCGATCCCCGCCGACCTCAAGTCCGCCGTCGCCGCCGGCACCGGCGTCTACTACGCCCATATGGCGATGAAGGACGAAGGAGGGACGGTCCATCCGGCACTGGCCTTCGGCACCCAGGTGATCCTCCCGCCCGGTTCCGGCTACTCCCTCTACCTGGTCTACGACCTCTCCGACGTGCAGAACTCGCTGGACTCCGTGCTGCGCGTGCTCATGCTCTTCGGCTCCGGCTTCGTGCTGCTCAACGTGGTGGTCTCCGCCGCAGTGATCCGCCTCGTGGTGCAGTCCGTGCAGCAGGCCTCCCTGGCCGCCGAGACCCTCTCCCGCGGCAATTTCGAGGTCCGCATGCCGGTGCACGGCGAGGACGAGGTCGCCCGCCTCGGAACCTCCTTCAACCGCATGGCAGACAACATCCAGGACCAGATCACCCAGCTGGCCCAGTTGTCCCAGATGCAGCAGCGCTTCGTCTCCGACGTCTCCCACGAGCTGCGCACCCCGCTCACCACCGTGCGCATGGCCGCCGACGTCCTCTACGGCTCCCGAGACGACTTCGACCCGGTGAACCGCCGATCCACCGAGCTGCTCTACCACCAGGTGGACCGCTTCCAGGCGATGCTGGCCGACCTGCTCGAGATCACCCGCTTCGACGCCGGCGCCGCCATGCTCGCCCTCGAGGAGACCGACCTCTTCGCGCTCTGCAACGACGTCATCCTCACCTCACAGCCCCTGGCCGACCGCGCCGGAGTGGAGGTCTTCGTGGTCCCGCAGGGCTCCAGCTTCCTGGCCCGCGTGGACCCCCGCCGCATCGAGCGCATCGTCCGCAACCTCGTGAACAACGCCATCGAGCACGCCGAGGGCCACCCCGTGGACGTCGTGGTCTCCGGAGACGGCGAGGTCGTCTCCGTCGGTGTGGTGGACCACGGCATCGGGATGTCCGCCGAGCAGGTCGAACGCGTCTTCGACCGCTTCTGGCGCGCCGACCCGGCCCGCACCCGCACCACGGGCGGCTCCGGGCTCGGCCTGTCCATCGCCACCGAGGACACCCGCATCCACGGCGGCAGCCTCGCCGCCTGGGGCGAGCTGGGCGTCGGCTCCTGCTTCCTGCTCACGGTCCCGTGCGACCAGCCCCCGGCCGGCGTCCCGCACTCCGAGGAGACGATGGTGGACCACGCTGCCCTGGCCTTGCCGCCCGTCTACGACGTCCGCGAGCGCCGCCTCGCCTCAGACCCCCACCGGCCGCTCATGGACGCCGGGGTCGACCGTCCTGACCCGGTGGGTCCGGACGAGGACGTGGACACCGGTGAGATCGACCGCACGCAGGAGCAGGCGCTGCGCGACACGTCCCGAGAGGAGGACCCACGATGACCGCAGAGACCGCCGCCGGGCGCCGCCGGCTCGCCCTCGCCGTGCTGGCCGCCGCCTCCCTGGCCCTGTCCGCGTGCGCGCAGGTGCCGACGTCCTCCCCGGTGGGCACCTCCCCACCGTTGGCAGGCGCCGAGCAGGAGCAGGACGTTCCGCTGTACGTCCCGGCCGGTCCGGTGCGCGACGCCGAGGCCCCCGAGATCATCCGAGGTTTCCTCGCCGCCGGAGTCGGTGCCCAGGACGACTACGCGATCGCCCGCCAGTACCTGACCGGCGACGCCTCCGCGGACTGGGACCCCCACCGCCGCACGGTGGTCTACTCCTCGCAGCCGACCGTCACCCGCGTGGACGAGGACGGCACCTACCTCGTCCAGGTGGAGATCGACTCCATCGTGGACCAGAACGGCATCAGGACCGCGGTGCCCTCCGGCACCACCGAGGCCTGGGAGCTGACCGTCACCGACGTCGACGGGCAGCGCCGCATCAGCGCCGCCGAGGACGGGACGATGCTCTCCGGCTCCCAGTTCGCCGCAATCTATGCGCCGCACGAGCTGTACTTCTTCGACCCGACCTTCACCTATGCCGTGCCGGACGTGCGCTGGTTCATCAACCGGGGCACCACTGCCGCGGCGATGACCCGGGCCCTGCTGGCAGGGCCCGCGGAGCCCCTCGGCGGCGCCGTCGTCTCGGCCTTCCCCGCCGGCAGCGGCTCCCAGCTGTCCCGCCCGACCGTCCCGGTGACCGACGGCGTCGCCTCCGTCGACCTCGCCGCCTCGACGGTGGACGGCATGGACTCCGACCGCCGCGAGCGGCTGCGCCAGCAGATCGAGATGACCCTCGAGGGCCTGAGCACCGTCGAGAGCGTCGAGGTCACCGTGGACCTGGACCCGCTGGCGGTGGAGGGCGAGGCGGACCATCTCGAGCCCGTCGAGGTGAACCCCTCGAAGGGCACCGTCCAGGTCGGCGTCGACCCGACCAACCGGACGCTCGCCTTCTTCCAGGGCCTCAGCGTGACCCCGGTCGGCGGGCTCCGCAACGTCTCGGCGCTCGACCCGGTCGAGCCTGCGATGAACCGTGCCCGCACCGACTTCGTGTTCCTCACCTCCGATCGCACGCAGATGTACCGTGCGGACACCGAGGGCACCCTGAAGCAGATCGTCTCAGGCATCTCTCTGACCCGCCCCACCGTGGACGGACTGGACTGGGCCTGGACGGTGGACTCCGGCAGCTCCTCCCGCATCCGGGCCGTCCCGCTGGGCGACCAGGAGGACGGCACCGCCCGTGAGGTCAGCACCCCCTGGCTGACGTCGGACGAGACCATCCGCGCCCTGCAGGTCGGACCGACCGGCGCCCGGGCGGCGCTGCTCGTCGAGTCGGAGGGCACCGTGAGCCTGCGCGTGGCCGGCGTGGTGCGCGGCGAGGACGGCGTGCCGTCCTCGCTCACCGACCCGCAGACGCTCGAGACGACCGTCCCCATGCGCGACGTCTTCTGGATCGACGACGTCACGCTGGCGGTCACCGACTATGCCGACGACGCCGAGGACAAGATCGAACCGCAGGTGATCTCCCTCGACGGCACCCGTCGCACCCTGAACCCCCTCGCCGGCCTGACCGGGTTCTCCGCGGGGGACTCGCAGTCCTTCTACGCGGAGACCGAGAACGGCGTGTACCTGCTTCTGGGTTCCTCGTGGCGCAGCCAGGAGCTCACCCGCCCCGTCCGGGACCTGGCGTTCCCCGGCTGACCCGTCCGCCCCTCCTGCACAGCGCGCTGCGTCCCGCACATCGTTGGGGCCGGGGCCTCCGGCCGCGGCGAGGACGGGTGGACTGGCCCCATGTCCTCGCTGCTCGCCGACGTCATCGACCTGTTCCTCCCGGCCGACTGTGCCGTCTGCGCCGCACCGGGCCGGCGCCTGTGTCCCGACTGCACGGCGGCGCTGCGGCACGCCCTGTCCGCGCCGGTCCGCATCGAGGAGCACGCGGCGGCCCTGCCGCTGGTCCTCACCGGTGCGCCCCTGCCGACGATCGTCGCCGGGCAGTACGCGGCACCGCTGTCCACCGCCGTGCTCGCCTTCAAAGACCACGATGCGCTGCACCTGCGCCGCCTGCTCGCACCGGGCCTGCTGCAGGCCGTCCATGCTGCCCTGGACGACCCGGACGTGCGGGCGCTCTGGGCGGCCGAGCACATCGCCGCGGGCCGTCTGGGCGAGCAGGCCCCACCGCCGGTGCTCGTGCCCGTCCCCGGCTCCCTGACCGGCCACCTGCGACGCGGCTGCGATCCGGTGGCCGAGCTGCTGGCGGCGCCGCTGCCCTGGCCGGCCGCGGTGCGCCGCGACGTGGTCCGGCCCGCCCTGCCCGGTGCGGCGGACCTGTTGGCGCCGGCGGCGGCCTCCCACGCGGGCGCCACCTCAGTGGCCCGGCGCCGTCGCCGGCGCGGCTGGCGGGTGGGCCGTCGGCTGGCCCGGGGGACCCCGGTCGTGCTGGTGGACGACGTGGTCACGACCGGTGCGACGCTGGCGGCACTGGCGCGTCAGGTCCGCAGAGCGGGCGGGGTGCCGGTCGCGGCTGCCGCGGTGGCCGGGGTGGCGCCCCCGGATTCGCCGTCGGCGGAACGCTCCGACGAGGCTGACGGCGAAGCTGACAGTGTGTCCTGCCTCACGTAGGGTGGAGGCACGGGATCGGTCTTCCGATCCCGCCCCGCCGGCGGCTGGAAGGAGTGAGACGCTCTCCACCAGCCGCCGTTGTGCTCTCCGGGTCCGGCCGAGGCCGGCGTGGGAGGGCCGCGGGAAGCGACAGGACGACCCTAGGAGGACGCCATGACCATCGATGTCAGCTTCATCGCCCGCAACATCACGCCGAGCGAGACCTACCGCGAGCACGTCCGTGAGCGTGTCGCCCGACTCGAGCACCTCGCCGCCGGCGCGGACTCCATCGAGGTCAAGACGTCCAGGCCTTCCAGCCAGCGCCACTCCGAGCAGAACGTGAAGGTGGAGGTCACCCTCCGCGGCAACGGCACCGTGGTCCGCACCGAGGCGGACGACGACGACAAGACGGTGGCCTTCGACAAGGCCTTCACGCGCCTGTCCGAGCGCCTGCGCCGGCTGCACGACCGCCGCAAGGACCGCCGCCGGCAGGCCTCTGTGGCCGAGGCCACCGCGGACATGGTCCCGGTCGACTCCAACGTCTCGCTCGTCGAGCAGGTCCTCGCCGCCCGCAAGGCGGAGGAGCAGGCCGCGGGCATGGACGTCCCCGAGGACACTCCCGTCCGCATCCGTGAGAAGACGTTCCCCGTCACGCCCATGACGGTGGATGAGGCCGTCGACGCCATGGAGCTCGTCGGCCACGACTTCTACCTGTTCCAGAACTCCGAGACCGGCGTGCCCGGCGTGGTCTATCGCCGGCAGGGCTGGCAGTACGGCGTCATCAGCCTCGACGAGTCGCTGCCGGCGGACCATGTGCCGGACGGCGGCCGTGAGCGCTTCTACGGCGAGAAGAAGGCGGCCGCCGCCGAGTGAGCGGCACCTGCTCCGTGCCGGACGGCGCCCGCCCTGACCGGGACGGGCGCCGTCGCCGCGTCCGGACCGTGTCCGCGGCCCGTCGTGCCCTCCGGTGCACCGGGAGACCTGGCTCGGAGGCTGCGCGGGGACTGAGCGGACGACCCCGTCCGCGGGGCGCACGCCCGGCGCGGTCCACGTTCAGCGAACACTCGGCCGGCCGGACGTAGACTGTCACGCAGACCACGTTCCGGCGCAGGCCTCTATCCCGGGCACCACCATGCCCGCAGGCCCCCGCCGGTCCGCGCCCGACCGTGCAAGGAGCTGAAGAAGCCAGTGCCCTCGATCATCGACCGCATCCTCAAGATCTCGGACAACCGGGCCGTCAAGCGGCTGCGGGGCATCACGGACGCCGTCAATGTGCTCGAGGACGAGTTCCGGGCCATGACGGATGCCCAGGTGCGGGAGGAGACCGACCGCTTCACGGAGCGCCTCGCCGACGGCGAGACCCTCGACCAGATCCTCCCGGAGGCCTTCGCCGCGGTGCGCGAGGCCGCCGGCCGCACCCTGGGCCAGCGCCACTACGACGTGCAGCTGATGGGCGGTGTCGCCCTGCACCAGGGCAACATCGCGGAGATGAAGACCGGTGAGGGCAAGACCCTCGTCGCCACCGCCCCGGCCTACCTCAACGCCCTGACGGGCAAGGGCGTGCACATCGTCACGGTCAACGACTTCCTCGCCTCCTACCAGGCCGACCTCATGGGCCGCGTGTTCCGCTTCCTCGGCATGGAGACCGGCTGCATCGTCTCGGGCCAGGACCCGGCCACCCGCCGTCGGCAGTACCAGGCGGACATCACCTACGGCACGAACAACGAGTTCGGCTTCGACTTCCTGCGCGACAACATGGCGTGGTCGCTGGACGAGCTCGTCCAGCGCGAGCATCACTTCGCGATCGTCGACGAGGTCGACTCCATCCTCATCGACGAGGCCCGCACCCCGCTGATCATCTCTGGCCCGGCCCAGGGGGACGCGAACCGCTGGTACGGCGAGTTCGCCCGCATGGTCCGCCGCCTCGAGCGCGACACCGACTACGAGGTGGACGAGAAGAAGAAGACCGTCGGCGTCCTCGAACCAGGCATCGAGAAGGTCGAGGACCACCTCGGCATCCAGAACCTCTACGAGGCGCAGAACACCACCCTCATCCAGTTCCTCAACAACGCCGTCAAGGCCAAGGAGCTGTTCAAGCGGGACAAGGACTACGTGGTCCTCGACGGCGAGGTCCAGATCGTCGACGAGCACACCGGCCGCGTGCTGCCGGGCCGCCGCTACAACGAGGGCATGCACCAGGCCATCGAGGCCAAGGAGGGCGTGCAGATCAAGGCGGAGAACCAGACCCTGGCGACCGTCACCCTGCAGAACTACTTCCGCCTGTACGAGAAGCTCTCCGGAATGACCGGCACGGCCGAGACCGAGGCCGCCGAGTTCGCCAACACCTACAAGCTCGGCGTGGTCGTCATCCCGCCGAACAAGGAGAAGCGGCGCGTCGACAAGAACGACCTCGTCTACAAGAACGAGAAGGTCAAGTTCGACGCGGTGGTGGAGGACATCGCCGAGCGCCACGCCACCGGGCAGCCGGTGCTGGTGGGCACCACCTCCGTGGAGAAGTCCGAGTACCTCTCCAAGCTGCTCGCCAAGAAGGGCATCCGCCACGAGGTCCTCAACGCGAAGAACCACGCCAGCGAGGCCGCGATCGTGGCGCAGGCGGGCCGCCTCGGTGCCGTCACCGTCGCCACCAACATGGCCGGCCGCGGCACCGACATCATGCTCGGCGGCAACGCCGAGTTCTCCGCCGTCGCCCGCATGCAGGAGCTTGGCCTGGACCCCGAGACCGACTCCGAGGCCTACGAGGAGAAGTGGCCGCAGGTCCTCGAGGATGCCCAGCGCGCGGTCAAGGAGGAACACGACAAGGTGATCGAGGCAGGCGGTCTCTACGTGCTCGGCACCGAGCGCCACGACTCCCGCCGGATCGACAACCAGCTGCGCGGCCGTTCGGGCCGCCAGGGCGACCCGGGCGAGTCCCGCTTCTACCTGTCCCTCACGGACGAGCTGATGCGCAACTTCAACCCGGGCGCAGCCCAGCGCATCATGAACTCCGCCGCGATCCCGGACGACATGGCCCTCGAGTTCAAGATGGTCTCCTCGGCCATCCAGAACGCGCAGGCCCAGGTCGAGGGCCGCAACGCCGAGCAGCGCAAGAACGTCCTGAAGTACGACGACGTGATGAACCGCCAGCGCGAGGCCATCTACGCGGACCGCCGCTCGATCCTCGAAGGCGAGGACCTGAGGGACAAGGTCCGGAACTTCGTCGAGGACGCGGTGGGCGCCATGGTGGACGCCGCGACGGAGGAGGGCACCGCCGCCGAGTGGGACCTGGACCAGCTGTGGACCGACCTGCGCACCCTCTACCCGGTGGGCATCACGCATGAGGAGGTCGTGGAGGAGGCCGGCGGCCTCTCGCGCCTGAAGGCCGCCACCCTCAAGCGCGAGCTCGCCTCGGACGCCCTGCTCGCCTACGAGGACCGCGAGGCCCAGGTCGGCGACGAGGCCCTGCGCGAGGCCGAGCGCCGCGTGGTGCTCTCGGTCATCGGAAAGAAGTGGCAGGAGCACCTGTACGAGATGGACTACCTCAAGGAGGGCATCGGCCTGCGCGCCATGGCGCAGCGCGAGCCGCTCGTGGAGTATCAGCGCGAGGGCTACCTGCTCTACCAGGCCATGATGGCCGGCATCCGTGAGGACTCCGTGCGCACCCTGTTCTCCGCCGACATCTCGGCGGCGCCGAAGCCGGTGTCCCTGCCCGGTGTGGCGGACGCCCGTGGCGCGACGATGCTGCCGCAGGTCAACGTGGAGGGTCTGGAGTCTCCGCGCCGCCCCGCTCAGCTGCGCATGTCCGGTCCTGGAGAGGACGGCAGTACCGTGGTGCGCCGCGATCGCGGCGACGGCGTGGGCCAGGGCTCCGGCGAGACCGACGCGACCACCCAGTACAGCTCACGCCGCGAGCGCCGTCGGGCCGAGCAGGCCGCGAAGAAGAAGGGTCGCTGACCCGCTCCGGACGGTCCCGTCCGGAGCAGCCCGCCGGGGTCCACGCCCCTCCACGACGACGGTCCGTCACCTCCAGGAGGCGACGGACCGTTCTCGTGTGTCCGGAGGGGCGGGCGGCGGCTCAGCCGATCTCCACGGCCACCACGCGCCAGCGGCTCAGCCGGCGCTCCATGCGCAGTGCGATGGCCCGGACCCGGTCCCCGCAGCGGATGGAGGCGCTGGCCTCGACCCGGCCGGGGGCGACCTCGCAGACGCGGGCGCCGACGGGACGTGGCGGCTGGGCGGTGGTCATCCGTGCCCCGGTCCGCTCCAGCAGGGCGATGCGCCGGGCCACCTTGTCATAGACCGGCAGGTCGAGCCAGGCCGCCAGGTCGCGCAGATGCCGGCGGCCCACCTCCGCCTCCACACAGGCCAGTGCGATGACGCCCACGAGCGTCCGGACCGCGCGGTGATCCTCACGGCCCCGCTCGTCACGGGCACGACGGGTGAGCTCGGCCTGGCCGGGCAGGGTGCCTGCAGGCGCGGCCAGGGAGGACCAGCGACCGACGGTGTTCCGGACGGCGGCGGGGCTGCCGCCGACGGTGCCCCTGGCCGGGGGCCGCCCTCCCGGAGCGGGGGCCACGAGCGGTCGTCCTGACGAGAGGCGAGGCGCGCGGGGGCCAGCGGTCTCGGGGGTGTCGGTCATGTCGACGGCGGTCATCGTGTCCTCCTGGTGCTCAGGGATGGTCTGCGGTGCGGTCTGAGAGAGAGTCGCTCGGGTGATGCGGGTCATGGCCGGCCGTCCTCTGCGGGTGGGACGTGTCCGGTGTGCGGCGGGACCTCCAGGACGGTCCCCGTGTAGAGGACGTGGGGATCGTCACCGATGAGCTCCCGGTTGTGGCGATGCCACTCGCGCCAGCGGGCGTCGACCTCGAGCACGGTGGCGTCCGGCCCGAGCTCGGCGGCGGCCAGGTCCCACAGGCAGTCGCCGTCGACCACGGTCACGGTCGGGGCGGAGGTGTCGGCACGGCGCGCAGGGGCCAGGCCCGGGCCGGTGGGCGAGGGGGCGTCGGGCAGCCAGTGGGCGGACGGGCCGTCTCCGACGGTCTGCGCGGAGACGGGCGGCGCCGGAAGCCACGCGGCGGAGGGCGCGTCGTGCGCGGCGGCACCGGGGGCGAGGGCGATGTGGATCCCGAAGGACGCTGCGGCCAGACGCCGCAGCAGCGCCGGGCTGAACCGGGCCAGGACGTCGGCGTGCCTGCTTCCGCGGCGGGCGGCGACCACCCAGAGCGCGGTGCTGACCAGGGCGACGGCCCACGCGAGACAGAGGAGGAGGCCGAGGGCGGCACATCCCAGGGCGAGCAGCTGCTCGAGGCGTGCCGTGCCGGTCTGCGGGGCCGTCCCGGCCAGGCGGTCCGCCAGGGACAGGAACGCTGGCCCGGCGACCGTGCAGGCGGCGGCGGACAGCAGGTCTGCTCCTCGCAGCCGGCGGCCAGGCGTCGTCGCCGAGTCGTTCGCCGCGGCGGTCCAGGTGGAGGACGATGCGGCCCTCGGTGCGGTCACGGTCATGGTCTTCCCCTCCGGTGACGTCTCGGAGCCCGCGCTCCGATGTGTGATCGTGCCCATAGTCAACAGGTGGGGTCGAATGATGTCAAGAGCTGGAAGATGATCTCGTTTGATGTTCTTTGGTGATGTACGAGGCTGTGTGGGGGACGCGCCTCGGTACGCTGGCGGCATGAGGTGGGACGGACTCTTCGCAGACCTGGAGGCCCAGTGGGAGCGGCAGCTGCATGCGCAGACCCTCGCCGAGGCGGCGGAGCTGACCCGTGGCGAGTGGGCCGGCCTGCCGTTGGCGGCCCGCCTGCGAGGCGCCCGCGGGCGCCCGCTGAGGCTGCTGCTGCGTCACGGGCACCAGTGCGAGCTGACCGTGCAGGCTGTGGGGGAGGGGTGGATCGGCGGGCGGACGCCGGGCGGAGACTCCGTGTTGGTCCGGCAGGCGGCGATCACGGCGGTGGACGGCCCCTTGGCGGCGGCCGTCACCGCAGAGGGGCACCTCGGCGGTGGGCCGACCCTGGGTTCGGTGTTGCGCCGGGTGGCCAGGTCGCGCGCGGCGGTCGAGGTCGTGGGCCTGGACGGGGCCGTCGTCGTGGAGGGGACGGTGGACCGGGTGGGGGCGGACCACATCGACGTCGCCAGGCACGCCCGTGACGACGCACGCAGGGCATCGTCCGTGCGCGGGGTCCTCGTCGTGCCGCTGGAGGCCGTGGCCCTTGTGCGCACGGCCGGACACGCGCTCTGATCCGGCGGATCGGTCCCGGACCCGACCCGCGCTCGTGCAGGAGGGGCCGCTCAGGCCTGCTGGTCCTCCTTGGCCCACTGTTCCACCTTGCGGCGGGTCGCGGCGTACTGGTCCGCGATGAACTCCTCGAGGACCGTCTGCTCGATGCGCCACTGGCCTCGACCGCCGACCTGGATCGCCGGCAGCTCGCCGCTGCGGACCATCGCGCGGGCCTGGGACATCGAGACGTTCAGCGTCTCGGCGACGTCGGTCAGGGTCAGGAAGCGCGGCATGGTCACCTCGTTCGTCGTGTGGCGGGCGCCGCCGTGAAGATCGGGAGCCCGCCCGGGAGCGGTCCACACCATTGAACACCCTCCGTGCCGATCGGGCGGCCTGCGTCCACAGGCCCCGCTGTCCACAGGGGTGTGGCGTGGCTCGCATCGCCGGGTGACGCGTCAGTATGCTGGCGGGGCGTCTCCGACCCGGAACGGGGGTCGACGAGGGGGACGCGGGCCGCGACGGGAAGCGGCCCGACGACGCCATGAGGGGGAGGACCTTCCGTGCCCGCATCCACTGGGACCGAGACCGCCGCGCGCCTGCGCCGACCACGCTGGAGGGACCCGCGGCTGATCGTCGGACTGCTGCTCGTGCTGGCCTCGGTGGCCGGCGTCGTCGCCCTGCTGCAGTCGGCCGACCGCACCCAGGCCTACTGGGCGGCGAAGAAGGACCTGGCCCCCGGGGCACCCCTGGCAGAGCACCACTTCGTCCCGGTCGAGGCCAACCTCTCCGGGGCAGACGGACACTACCTCTCGGCGGACGAGCCGGCGCCCGTGGACAGCATGCTCCTCGCCGCGGTCCGCGAGGGGGAGCTCATCCCGGCAGGCGGCGTCGTGGAGGCAGACCCGCAGCAGCGCAGGCCGGTCGGCCTCAGCCTCGCCGAGCCGCTGCCCGCCGGCGTCGGCGTCGGAGACCGGGTGGACGTCTGGGTGGCGCTGCCCGAAGAGGAGGGGCGCGGCTACGCCCGCCCGGAGCGCATCGCCGAGCGCGTCGAGCTCTCGGAGCTGGTCGAGGACACCGGGGCGTTCGGCGCGGGGGAGGGCATCCGTGTCCAGGCCATGGTCGGCCCCGACCAGCTGCCGGAGCTGCTGGAGGCCAAGGTGCGCGACGCCCGCATCACCGTCGTCCCCACCCTTGGCGGTCACTGACATGCGGGTCTTCGTCGCGACCACCCTCGTCCCGGGACTGGACCTGGTGGGACCGCTCGAGCGCGTGCAGTCCGAGGTCACCGTCCTGCGGCGCGTGGAGGACGCCGCCGAGCTGCTCGCCGTCGCCCGCTCCGGCACCGTCGATGTCCTGCTCATGGCCGGAGACCTCGCGCCGCTGTCCCGGGGACTGCTCGGCGAACTCGACTCCCTGCCCCGTCCCGTCGGCCTCGTGGCGGTGTCCGAGGTCTCGGCCGATCGGACGCGGGCCCGTGCCCTCGGCGTCCGCACGCTCCGCGCCGACGTCGACCCGCTGGAGCTGGCGGACGCCCTCGCCGCCGCGGCTCGGGACGCGCAGACCGGCCTGCGCCACGTCCGCGAGGCGGAGGACCCGGCCGCGGACGACGCCGAGCCCCTGCCCGAGACGCTGACCGGGACAGGGCCGGAGGCCGGCCAAGGCCCGGAACAGGCCGCCGACCAGGGCATCGAGCAGAACGCCGTCGCGGACGGTGGTGCCTTCCGGCCCGGACATGCGGTGGGAGGACCCGGCAGGACGGCGGACGCGGCGCAGGGGCGCGGCCGGTCCCCGTCCGGCACGGGCGGCGCCTCCGCTGACGGGGCCCCGGCGGGCGGTGCCGACGCATCCGAGGCACAGGATCCGGGGACCGTCGGCGAGTTCGGCTCCGCGGACACCGCGCCGGAGGAGTCCGGGAGCACTGGCGAGGCAGATCCTCGGCGGGTCCGTGCGGGGCGCTCGTCTGCCGGCGGCACGGAAGCGTCCGGCCCGGCCGCGACCCCGGACGCATCCGGGTCGGGTCGGCCGCGGGCCGGACGGATCACCGCTGTCTGGGGTCCGGCCGGGGCTCCGGGGCGGACCACCGTGGCCGTCAACCTCGCCGCCGAGGCCGCCGCACTGGGGGCCCGGGTGTTGCTCGTGGACGCGGACACCTACGCACCGGCGGCGGGGGTGCTGCTCGGGCTCACGGACGAGTCCGCCGGACTCGCCCAGGCCGCCCGGGCCGCGGACCGGGGACGGCTTGACCGCAGCGCCCTGGACAGCGCGGCCGTGCGGGTCCGGGCCGCCGGCGCGGACCTGTGCGTTTTGACGGGACTGACCCGGCCGGAGCGCTGGCCCGAGCTGCGCGGCGCCGCACTCGAGGAGGTGATGCGGTGCGCGCGTGAGGGCTGGGACGAGGTCGTGATGGACGTGGGCTTCTGCCTCGAAGAGGACGAGGAGCTCAGCTTCGACATCCCCGCACCCCAGCGCAACGGGGCGACCCTGGCCGCTCTCCGGGCCGCGGACCGCATCCTCGCCGTCGGCGGCGGCGACTCCGTCGGGCTGCCCCGGCTGATGCGCGGTGTGGACGCGCTCCGCGAGGCGGTGCCGGACGGCCCGGAGCCGGAGGTGGTGGTCAACAAGGTCCGTCCCGCAGCCTCCGGGACCGCGCCGCAGTCCCAGATCACCGCGGTCTGGCGGCGGTTCGGCCCGGGTCTGCCCATCACGGCGTTCCTGCCGGCCGACCCGGCGGCCTGCGACCGGGCCCTGCTCGGCGGTCAACTGCTCGCCGAGGCGGCGCCCAAGAGCCCCCTGCGGAAGGCGCTGCGCGAGCTCGCGGACCCGGGCCCGCCTCGGACGGCGGGTCCGGTCACCGTCCCGGGGAGTGCTCGCCGCTCGCCCCTGCGCCGACTCGGCACGGCCGTGGCCGCCGCGCTGCGGAGGGGACGCGCTGCGGGCGCTTCGGCGCCGAGGACCGAGGCAGGCCCGGCCGAACGGGCCGTGCCCTCCGTGGTGGAGGCCCCCGGAGAGGCGGCTGGGCGGGACTAGGTGTACTCGGCCATGACGTTGGTGAC
>NZ_KV809418.1:0-9980 GCF_001812555.1 Micrococcus sp. HMSC067E09
GCTGCTTGACGAAAACCATAGAGGCACCCCCCCCGGCGGCCGCCGCCTCCGGGGTCCTCCGGCGGCTCGGGGCGACCCGACTCCGGGGCGACACCGCCGCGGACCCTTTACCGGACGGCGGCGGGCCGGCCAGAATGGCGGCATGAGTGTGGAGAACCGTGCCCCGCAGACCGTCACCGTCACCGGCGCCGCCGGCAACATCGGCTACGCCCTGCTCTTCCGCATCGCCGCCGGCCAGATGCTGGGTGAGGACACCCCGGTGCGCCTGCGCCTGCTGGAGGTCCCGGCCGCGCTGAAGGCCGCCGAGGGCACCGCCATGGAGCTCGCCGACTGCGCGTTCGGCCTGCTGGACTCGGTGGATGTCACCGACGACCCGGCCCAGGCCTTCGACGGCACCCACCACGCCCTGCTCGTGGGCGCCCGCCCGCGCACCGCCGGCATGGAGCGCGGCGACCTGCTTCAGGCCAACGGCGGCATCTTCGGCCCGCAGGGCACGGCCATCAACGAGCATGCGGACGACGCGGTCCGCGTAGTCGTGGTCGGCAACCCGGCCAACACCAATGCCCTGATCGCCCAGCAGCATGCCCCGGACGTCCCAGCCTCCCGTTTCACCGCGTTGACCCGCCTGGACCACAACCGCGCCGTCGCCCTTCTGGCCGCGAAGGCCGGCGTGACGGTTGAGGACGTGGACGGCGTGACCATCTGGGGCAACCACTCGGCTACCCAGTTCCCGGACCTCACCCATGCCCGCGTGCGCGTGGACAGTGAGTGGAAGCCAGCCCTCGAGGTGGTGGACAGCGCCTGGACCGGTGACGAGTTCATCCCGCGCGTGGCCCAGCGCGGCGCGGAGATCATCTCCGTGCGCGGCGCCTCCTCGGCAGCCTCCGCCGCGTCGGCGACCATCGACCACATGCGCGACTGGGCCCTGGGCACCGGCAACGCCGCGGACGGCTCCGCCCGCCGCACCTCCGCCGCGATCGTCTCGGACGGCTCCTACGGCGTGCCGGAGGGCCTGATCTCCTCGTTCCCGGTGACCTCGGACGGCGGCGAGTGGCAGATCGTGCAGGACCTGGCCCCGGACGAGGCCGCCCTGCCCGGCGCCGGCGAGCGCCTGGCCGCCACCGTGGCCGAGCTCGAGTCCGAGCGCGACGCCGTGAAGGACCTTGGCCTCATCTGAGCCACCCACCTGACGCTTTCGTTCGGGAAAGTGTCGGGTCCCGGAGCACTTTCGTTCGGGAAAGTGTCGCGTCCCAGGGCGTTTTCGTTCGGGAGAGTGTCGCGTCCCAGGGCGTTTTCGTTCAGGAAAGGGTCGCGTCCCCCGGAACGCTCCGGTCCCGACCGCCTCTATAAGCCGGCCCCACGACGCCGGCCGCTCACCCTGAGAAGGCGAGCGGCCGGCGTCGTTGTCCACGCGTGACGGACCGGACGACTCAGTCGTCCACGAGCTCCGCACGGGTCGGCGGGTCGGCGCCGGGGCGGGACGACGTGATGGCCGCGGCGCGGCAGGCGTAGATCAGCACGGACTCGAGGTCCTGGTGACCGATGGCGTGCAGCTGCTCGCGGTTCTCGGCGCCCAACAGGCAGCGGTCGTTCAAGGCGGCCAGCAGGGCGGCGGTGAAGGAGTCGCCGGCGCCCACCGTGTCCGCGACGTCCACAGGGATGATGGGGCGCTCGTAGTCCTCGTGCGCGGTGACCGCCATGATGTCCTCGGCGCCGCGGGTCATCACCACCAGGGCCGGGCCCATCTGCTGCCAGGCCCGGAGGGAATCGAGCAGCGGACGGTCCGGGTACAGCCAGGCGATGTCCTCGTCCGAGGCGTGCACCACATCCGCCAGGCGCACCGACTCCTCGGCACGGTTCCGGGCGAACTCCCGGTCCGGGACGATGCTCGGGCGCACGTTGGGGTCGTAGCTGAGGGTGGTGGTCGGCTGGAGCAGCTCGAGCAGGCGCATCACCTCGGCGTCGCCGGGGGCGAGCATGGTGGCGATCGACCCGGCGTGCAGGTGGAGCAGGCGGCCCCCGACGTCCCCCTCGTAACGGGAGACGAGCTCGCCGGCGGAGGGGAGGGTCCAGTCGAGGTCGAACTCGTAGCTGGCCGCACCCGTGGGATCCAGGCGGGCGGTCGCCTGGGAGGTGGGCGCCGAGTCGGGGCCGAGGAGGGAACGGACACCGTTGTCACGCAGGTGAGCGGCGATCATCTCGCCGTACTCGTCCGAGCCGTAGCGACCGGCGAACAGCGCCGGCAGGTCCAGGCGGCTCAACCCCACCGCGACGTTGAGGGGGCTGCCGCCGACATGCGCTCGGGGTGTGGCGGTGTCCGAGACCACCACGTCCACGAGGGCCTCGCCAATCACACCGAAGTAGTCAGACACATCTCCACGGTACCCTACGGTCCATGGCCGAACGTGGGCTTTTCCACAGTGCTGGAGCGCTCCACGGCGGCCTCGCACGCCCCGGCGGCGGCTCCACGGAACCCGCCCGGAGGCATCCGTCGTCTCGCCCCTGGAGGACCCGCATGTCCCATCCCCCCGAGCGCACCGCAACGCACCGCGACCCGAACGGCCCGCGCCGCCGCTTCGGCTGGACCGTCCACGGGGACGGCAGGACCATCACCGCCGGCACCGTGGTGGGCCCGCAGGAGCGCCTCAGCTGGGGCCGCACCGTGGGCATCGGCGTGCAGCATGTGATGGCCATGTTCGGCGCCACCGTGCTCGTCCCCGCCCTGACCGGCATGCCGGCCACCACAGCCCTGTTCTTCTCCGGCCTCGGCACCCTGCTGTTCCTGCTGATCACCGGCAACCGCCTGCCGTCCTACCTGGGCTCGTCCTTCGCGTTCATCGCCCCGATCACCGCCGCCGTCTCCATGGCCGGCGTGGGCGCGGCGCTCGGCGGCATCCTGACCGTGGGCGTCCTGCTGGCACTGATCGGCCTGGTGGTGCACCTGGCCGGCACCGGCTGGATCCATGCGCTGATGCCGCCGGCGGTGATGGGCACGATCGTCGCCCTGATCGGCCTGAACCTGGCCGGTTCCACCACGGACGGCATGGTCGAACTGCCGGTGACCACCTTCGGCACCGCCCTGGCGATCGTCCTGTCCGCCGTGCTCTTCCGCGGCCTGCTCGGGCGCCTGTCCATCCTGGTGGGCATCGTGGTCGGGTACCTGCTGGCGCTGGCCCAAGACCAGGTGGACTTCGCCCCGATCGGCGAGGCGGCCGTCGTCGGGCTCCCCGAGTTCCACCTGCCGGAGTTCCGGGCCGAGGTGGTCTTCCTCTTCCTGCCGGTGGTGCTGGTGCTGGTGGCGGAGAACATCGGCCACGTGCGCACCGTGGGCCTGATGACGAAGACCGACCTGGACCCGCTGACCGGCCGCGCCCTCTTCGCCGACGGCCTGGCGACCAGCCTGTCCGGCCTCGGCGGCGGCGTCGGCACCACCACGTACGCGGAGAACATCGGCGTGATGGCGTCCTCCAAGGTCTACTCGACCGCCGCCTACTGGGTGGCCGGCCTGACCGCGCTGGCCCTGGCGTTCTTCCCGAAGTTCGGTGCCGCCGTGGCCACCATCCCGGCCGGTGTGGCCGCGGGTGCGGGCATCGTCCTCTACGGCATGATCGGCGTGATGGGCGTGCGCATCTGGGTGCAGAACCGCGTGGACTTCTCCAACACCATCAACCTCATGACCGCCGGCATCGGCCTGATCATCGCGATCGCCGACCCGGTCCTGATGATCGGCGACCTGGCGTTCGGCGGCATCACCCTCGGCACCATCGCGGCGCTGGGCGTCTACCACCTGATGACCGCGGTGGCGCGGGTGCGCGGCACCGAACCGGTCTCCGAGGACGACCTCGAGGAGTACGAGGCCTCGCAGGCCGGCCGGCTGGGCTGAGGCCAGTGGGTTCCGGGGCCTTCGTTCTCATTCCGGAGCCCTCGTCCTCATCCCGGAGCCCTCGTTCCGATTCGGAGCATGCCTGGCGTGCTCCGAATCGGAACGAGGGCTTCCCCATGACCCCTTCCCGACGACGGCCGGTTCAGTCCGTCAGACCCAGGAACCTCCGCAGCGGCTCGGCTCTCTCGACCTCCACCGTCTCCGGGCCGGGCACGAAGTGCTCGGGCAGCAGCTCGAGCAGGACCATCTCGGAGGGCTCGCCGCGGCATTGCCACTGCTGGCGGCCTGTCTCGCGGTAGCCGACCCTCTGGCTGATCCGCAGGGAGGCGGTGTTGTCCGCCCAGGCCCCGGAAGTGACGACGTCCAGGCCGAGGTGGTCGAACGCAAAGGTGCAGATGGCCTGTCGCATGGCCAGCCCGATGCCCTGCCGCTGGAAGCGCAACCCCAGCCAGGACCCGGACTCCAGGCGGCGGGTGGTGCGCACGTCCTGGCCGTTGAGCGCCTGCATCCCGACGATCTCCCCTCCCCTGCGCACAACGAGTTCGAGCGCGGCGTTCCCCGCTCCGGTACCGGCGAGGGTGCGGCCGAAGAAGCGCATGTAGTTGCCGGGCAGCTCCTCGCTCGGGGCGTCGGTCCACGGGAAGGAGAACGGCATGACGGCGGGGTCGTGGATGCCGGTCTCCACCAGGGCGACCACCTCGGGCACGTCGGCCTCGCGCAGAGCGGTCATGGTCAGCTCACCGGCCCGGATGACGAGTCCGTAGGGCGGCCAGATCTCCGCGATGCTGCGGGGCCTCTCGGCGATGCTGCATGTCATGGCCCGAGTGTAGTGCGAGGATCCACGCCGAGCCTCCGTCGAGCCTCCGTCGAGCCTTCGGCAGGCCCGATTCTAAAGCCCTCGTTCCGATCCAGAGCTCGTCTCGCATACTCCGGATCGGAACGAAGGCCGGTGCAGTCCTCCGACGGAGCGCTCGATCCGTTCGAGAGCACGCCTCGCAGGCTCCGGATCGGATCGAAGACCCGCCGGGCGGCGCTGGCGCTGCCGACCCGCCCGGTCCCCTTGCCCCCGCGCTCAGCGCGAGCTGCCGCTCCTGCGACCACGGCTCACGCCCACGAAGCCCTGCACGAGGGCCGAGTCGGATTCCTTGAGCCAGGCCAGCCCGACGTCCCAGCCGGGGTGACGGTCATCGCCGTCCACGTGGTCACCGGTGACGCCAAACGGCTCGTTTGCACGTGCGGGCTCCATGCCGGCCTCCTCGGCGGCGAGCTCTGCTGCCGTCGCCACCGCCTCGCGTTCGGCCCGGGACATGCCGACCACCTCGTCCAGCGAGGACTCCAGCGGCAGCACCACCACGTCCTTCCGACCGAACATGCGGGCCACGGACTGCGGCAGCACCACGTGCCCGGCGCCGGAGGCCACGATCTCCAGTGCCATCCGCTCCCCCGCTCCCGGGGTCTCCGGGGCGTCCATGGGGTTGGGGGCCGACGACGCAGGCGGTGAGACAGACGTGCGGGGAGTGCCGTCGTCGCCGGACTCGACGCTTTCCCGAACGAAAGCGCCCTGGGACTCGACGCTTTCCCGAACGAAAACGCCAGGGGCCGGGTCAGGGGCGGGCGCAGGGGTCGGTGCGAACGTCGCCGGGTCCATCGCCTCGGCCGGATCGAGCTCGGCCGTCGGCACGGGGCCGTCGGCCTCGACGTCCCAGGCGGCCAGCAGGTGCTCCCGCCCGACGCACACCACCGGCAGCTCCGAGTACACGCGCACCACGTGCACGCGCCGTGGGTCCACGCCGGCCTCGCCCAACACGTCCTCCACGCTGCGATCCCGGCGCCACCGCACGTACCCCAGCTGCGGCAGCGGGTGCAGGGCGAACCCGTGCTCGTCGTGCCGCAGATGATCGCACTGCTGGGACTCGTCGTGGTTCACCAGCTGCACCACACGCTCGCGCGAGGTGAACCGCTCCACCCACTTGGACGGCGTCGCACCGGGCACGGTGGCCAGGAACAGCGTCTCGGGCGGCGGTGCCTCCCACCGCGCCTTCCTGCGTCCCGACGACGGCCCCGCGCCTGACGCCCGCCCGGCACCTGACCCGCGCGGCGCGCCCTTCGCGCCACTTCGGCCAGACGCTCCGCCTCGGCCGGACGAGCCGCCCCGGCCGTCGGACCGACCGGAGGCGCCGGAACGGCCTCGGCCGCCGGCGCCTCCGCGGGATCCTCTCCGGCTCAGCGGACCTTCTCCTTCAGGAAGTCCACGGCACGGCCCCAGGCCTGCTTCGCCTCAGCCTCCTGGTAGTTGCCGGCGGGGTTCTCGTCGTTGTGGAAGGCGTGGTCGGCGTCGTAGTAGAAGAACTCGACCTCGGCACCGGACTCCTCGCGGATCTGCTGCTCCTGCTTCCGGGCCTGGTCCACGGGGAACATCTGGTCCTTCTCCGCGTAGTGGCCCTGCACGGCGGCCTTGATGCCCTTGAAGGAGCCGGGCACGCCCTGGCCCACGCCGTAGAACGGGACGGCGGCGGAGACCTTCTCGCCCTGCTGCTCGGCCAGGGACAGCACGAAGCCGCCACCCATGCAGAATCCGATGGCGCCGACGGTCTCGGACGTCACCTCGTCCAGGGACAGCAGGTGGTCCACGGCGGCGCCGAGCTGGCGGGCGCCCTCCTCGGCGGGGAGGTTCTCCATCATCTCGCCGGCCTCGTCGCCGTCGTGGGCGATCCAGCCGCCGAACAGGTCCGGGGCGAGGGCCACGAAGCCCTGCTCGGCGAGGCGGTCGCAGACGTCGCGCATGTGGCGGGTCAGGCCCCACCACTCCTGGATGACGATCACGCCCGGTCCCTTGCCGGACTCCGGGAACGCGATGTAGCCGTGGCCGGTCTGGTCGTCGCCCGTCTCCTTGGTGGGCAGGTCGAACGACGTGTTCTGGTACGGGGTCTTCGATGCCATCATCATGATCCCCACCCTAGGTCCGGTCCGGGCCGCACCGCGAGGGCTCTCGCCCCGGGCGGATCACCCCTCGGCGTCGTCCTCCGAATCCTCCGAATCCTCGGAGTCCTCCTCGGAGCCGCCGGCGCGCGGGCCGGCGCCGTCGGTGTCGTCGTAGATGTCGATGGTGCCGCCGTAGTTGGCCACCCAGACCTCTCCGGAGGGCTTGTCATAGGTGATGCCGATGGTGTTCACGCCCGCCGGCGCCGTGCCGAGGATCTCGAGGGTCTCGGCGTCGATCTTGCTCACCGTGGAGTCGTAGTAGTTGACCACGTACAGGGCCGTGCCGTCGGCGGAGATGTCCATGGAGCGCGGCTCGTCCCCGGCCGGGGCGCTGGCGATGACCTCGCCGGTCTCCGCGTCCATCTTCACGATTTCGTCCGCGCCGGAGAGCGTCATGTAGAGGGTCTTGCCGTCCGGGGACAGGGTCAGGTGACGCGGGTTGGCACCGGTGTGCATGACCACCTCGGAAGTCCCCTTCTCCAGGTCCACGCGGTAGAGCTTGTCCGCCCACATGGCGGTGGCGTAGGCGGTCTTGTTGTCCGGCAGTACGACGATGCCGCGGGGCATGGTGTCCAGCGGAATGGTGTGCTCGGTCTCGCCGGAAGCCGTGTCGATGACGGTCATGTTCGAGTCGCACCAGTTGGTGACCAGCAGGCGGGACTCGTCCGGGGACAGAGCCAGGTACTTGGGCACCCGACCCACACGGTAGGCGGCGTCCCAGTCCTTCTCCTCCACCGAGTACCGGTAGACGAGGGAGGGGGCGATGTCCGAGCCGGCGGTGCAGTTGTCGTCCGGCGCGGTGCCCACGGGGTACAGGCCGTACTGGGTGACGTAGGCGTGCTCGCCGTCCTTGGTCCAGGTGGCCTCGACCGGGGCGCCGCTGACCTCGTCGGGCAGGCCCTCGACGCCCAGCTCGGCCGGGTTCACGGTGTCGTCCAGGGTCTGGAAGACCTTGCGGGTCGCGGTGTCGAAGAGCACGACGTTGTGCTGGTAGACCACGTTGTTGGCGATCATCAGCCCGTGCTGGTTGGAGACCACGGACTTCGGCTCGACGCCGACGTCCCTGAGGGTCTCCATGTGGGTCAGCGTGGTGGTGTTGGACGCCGGGAAGTCGGCCGGGTCCACGGAGTCCGACTCCTCGGCCCCTCCCTTGCCGTCCTTGTCTTCGCCGTCCTTGTCCTCGCCGTCCTTGTCTTCGCCGTCCTTGTCCCCGCCGGAGTCGTCTGCACCGTCGTCGCCGTCCGAGGAGGCGTCGGCCTCGCCGTCCTTGTCCGAGGAGGCGGAACCGTCGTCGTCCTGCCCACCGTCACCGGTGCCGCCGTCCTGGGTGCCGGAGGCCGTGGCGGCGCTGCCCTGATCGTCCGGGGAGTCGCCGTCCGTCCCGGCGCATCCGGTGAGCAGCAGGCCCACGGTGAGCAGGGCGGCGGCAGACCGCAGGACCCGCGGACGGGCAGCTGCGGCCTGCCTCAGCGCAGCCGGCTCCGCCGCGAGGTCGGTGGCGTCAGGGACGATGGGCAGTTGGGACATGGGATCTCCGGGGGCTGAGGAAGGGCAGGCACATGCAATGGCCTGGACAGACACAACCTCAGCATAGCGAAGCCGACGCCGGCGGGAGCCGGAGAAGACCGGCTCAGCTCTCCTGCGGAAGGACGAAGGCGGCGGAGATCTCGAGCTTCACGGCATCCGAGACGAGCACGCCGCCGGCCTCGAGTGCGGCGTTCCAGGTGAGGCCGAACTCCTTGCGGGAGATCTCTCCCCGGGCCTCGAAGCCGACTCGGGTGGCACCGAAGGCGTCCACGGCCTGTCCGCCGAGCTCCGCCTGCAGCTCGACGGAGCGGGTGACGCCATGCAGAGTCAGCTCGCCGCTGAGGGTGAAGGACTCCTCGGTGCCGGTCACGCCGGTGGAGCGGAAGGTCATCTGCGGGAACTGCTCGACGTCGAAGAAGTCGGCCGAGCGCAGGTGGCCGTCGCGCTGCTCGTTGCCGGAGTCGATCGAGGCGACGCCGACCGTCGCCTCCACGGAGGAGGCGGTGAAGTCGTCGGCGAGGACGAGCTCGCCGGAGACGTCGCCGAAGGTGCCGCGCACCTTGGAGATGCCGGCGTGACGGACCACGAAGTCCACGTCGGTGTGGGCGGGATCGAGGGTCCAGGTTCCGGTGGTGAGGGTGGAGTTGCTCATGGGTCTTTCCTTCGCGGGTAGAGGCCGCCGGCTGGGTGTGGCGGTTCTGCGGGCGGCGCAGGGAAGTGCGCCGGGGACGGCGGGGCGCCGCCCCATCTGCTTCAAGTTTGAACTATCTGTCCGAAGGGCGCAACCGGGCCGGGGAGAACACCGACACGCAAGGTCATGAAGATGACGGGGCCCACATCCGGCCCTGTGACGACGGCGCGGTGATCGCGGACCGGGCGGGCCGGTGGCCGCGGACGTCGAGCAGGACGTCTCGGTCTCGTTCGGCCGGCACCGCCGCCGTCGGAACCCGCACACGACAAAGGCCCCGGATCGGTGATCCGGGGCCTTGTCCTCGTGGTGCGCGAGGGGGGGACTTGAACTGACCTCGACCCCCTCGCACCGTGAATCTCGACAGGGCGTTGTGCCGCATAAAATTAACGATCTATGGCATTTGGCCTGTGGATAACTCCACTACGATACGCCGAGCTACAGGTTGCTTAGCACTTTCGTTAGCACTTTTCGCGACTCCGGCGACGCCAGCGTCATGGAGAAGGCTGAACCAGGAGCCAACAAGACCGCCGGATTTGCCTAGAACATAGAGCAGAGTGCTGTGTCCACCGTTCACCTAACGGATGCCGATTTTATAGATCAGCTGCGGCTGCGCCCCTCGATCACTCGGACAAATCGATCTACGTAGTTCTGCAGGAACGTAACGGTGGACTCACGGACGATCGTGTCACCTTCTGCGAAGAGTTCTGGCGACTGAGAGAGGAACACCTCGGGCTGCCCCACGGTCGGCATGTCGAAGTAGGACAGCGCGAGCCGCAGATTCTTCTGGGAGGAGTAGCCGCCCATGCGCCCGACGGAGTGGCTGATGATCCCGACCGGGAGGCCTTTCCAGGCGACGTCGCTGTTAGGTGTAGGAGGGCATGACGTTGTTGACTCGGG
>NZ_KV809419.1:0-485 GCF_001812555.1 Micrococcus sp. HMSC067E09
CCGGGCCGGTGCCGGCGCGCAGTGGCGTGAGGTCGATGATCACGGTGACGTACTTGTCGCCACGCCGGGTGTGGCGCCAGACGTGTTCATCCACGCCGATCGCGGTGACCCCGTCGAACCGGGCCGGGTCGTCGATGAGCAGCCGCTGGCCCTCGGCCAGCACGGCGTCGTTGGCGGTGTTCCACCGCACGTCCAACGCCTCGGCGACCCGCGCGACGGTCAGGTGCTGCACGACCAGAGCTTCCAGGGCCCAGCGCAAGGCACGGCGGGAGAGCTTGGCCTTGGGTTCTGCCGCGGCGGTGGTGTCCTGGCGCCAGACGTGGGCGCAGTCGGCGCACCGGTAGCGCCGAACCGTGACGTGCAGAGTCGTGGGCCTCCAGCCCAGCGGCTCGTGCGCCAGCCGGCGGATCACGGTGTCCCGAGGGGTGCCCTGAGAACCACAGCGGTGGCACCAGTCATCTGGCTCCACCACCCGGCAAGCTAGT
>NZ_KV809420.1:0-30857 GCF_001812555.1 Micrococcus sp. HMSC067E09
CGGCGCCTGCGGCACCCGCGGCGCCTGCGGTCCGGTCGTCACGGAGTCCGTCGTTCTCGGCGCGGACGTCGTCGTGACCGTCGGCGTTGACGTCGCCGTGGCCGCCCTCGTAGTCCATGGAGTAGTACTCGTAGATGCGGCGCTCCTCCTCGGGGGTGAGAGTGCCGTCCGCGTCCACGTTCGGGGCGTCCTTCACGAAGTCCTTCTCGAACGGCACCGAGATGCCGCCCTCCGCGGTCTGGGCCTTGTCCAGCGGCACGAAGGTCTCCTTCGTGCCGAACAGGCCGGTCTTCACGGTGATGAAGGTGGGCTCCTCGGTGTGGTCGTCCAGGTAGACCTGGCCGACCGAGCCGATCTTGTCGCCGGAGGTCGAGTAGACGTCGGCGTTCTGCAGCTGCTCCAGCATGGTGCGGTCCATGGTGTGCTCCTGTTCGTCGTAGGTGTCCGGGCGGCTTCTCCGCCCTGGTGATCCCGACCATTCCGAGCGTCGAGCACGCACGCAACCCCCGGCACCCCGTCCGCGCAGATTCCCAGGCAGCATGCAGGGAGTGCATTGCCCGGCACAGACTCGACACCCGGTGAGGTGCCGCACGGTGCGGCCCGGAACGGTGGGTGCTGCACCGGCACCGTGCGGGGCACGGGATCTCGGCGGGCAGGGGAGGGGCGCTCCGCCGGCCAGGCCGACCCGTGAACGCCCTGAGTACCCTGGACGTCTGGAAGCCCTGCGCCCCGACTCCGAGGAGAACCGTGCCCCTGTCTGCTGACGCCACCGCACCCCTGCGCTTCGTCCTGGTCGGAGGCGGCCCCCGCGGAGTCATGGTCATGGAGCGGCTTCTCGCCCAGCTCGAGTCCCGGGATCCGGCCGCACCGTACCGGCCTCTGGAGCTGCACGTGGTGGACCCCTATCCGGTGGGTCCGGGCCGCGTCTGGCGGACGGACCAGTCCGAGCTGTACCTGATGAACACCCCGTCCTTCTTCCCCACGGCCGCCGCCGCGGACAACCCCGGCCTGCGCCCCTCCACTGCCGCCCAGTCCTTCGACCAGTGGCGCCGCGTGAACCCGGAGGCCGCCCTGGGGGTTCAGCGCAACCAGTACCCGGCGCGCGTGGTCTACGGCCGCTACCTCACCGAGCTGTGGTCCCACATCTCAGGGGCCCTCCGGAGCCGGCCGGAGGTCGCCTCCCTCACCGAGCACCGTGCGGAGGCCACTTCTCTGCGCCACCGTCCCGAGGGTGGCGTGGTCCTCACCCTCGAGCCGAGCGACGGCTCCGGCGTGAAGACACTGGAGGCCGACGCCGCCGTCCTGGCCCTGGGCCACCAGCGGGCCCGCCTCACCGCCCACCAGACCCGCCTGGCCGAGGCCGCCTCCCAGCACTCGGGCCTGCACTACCAGGGCCCGCAGATCCCCTCGGACGTGGACTGGCGCACCATCGAGGCCGGCGCGGACGTCCTGATCCGCGGCATGGGCCTGAACGCCTTCGACATCCTGGCCCAGCTCACCCAGGGCCGCGGCGGCACGTTCCATCGCACCGGCGAGCAGCCGGGCCGTGCGCTGCGCTACGAGCCCTCGGGCCGCGAGCCGGTGATGCACCTGATGTCCCGCCGCGGCATCCCGTACCTGCCGAAGGCCGAGGTGACCTCCTTCGTGCCCCACGGCGTCACCCTGTCCTACCTCTCGGACGCGGCCGTGCAGGCCCTTCTGGACCGCCACGGCGTGCTGGACCTGGACGAGCACGTCTGGCCGCTGCTGCACCGGGACGTGGTGCGCAACTACTACGCCACCATGGTCCGCACGCAGCCGGACATCCTCGGAGGACCCGTCGCCGCCCGTCGCTTCCTCGGAGAGCTCGTCGCCCTGTTGGACGATGCCGGACGCGGCGCCCCCGTCACCGCCCGCCACGCGGAGGAACTGCTCCAGCGGTACGCGCCGGACCGCCGTTTCCTGGACATCGTGGCCTACGCAGACCCCTACCGGGACGACGTCTTCGACACCCCGCAGGACTACCACGAGCAGGTCGTCTCGCTCCTGGAACAGGCCTGCGTGGAGGCCACACTCGGTGAGGACTCCCCGTTCATGATGGCCGTGGGCGCGCTGCATGCCGGTCGTCTGCGCATGAAGCAGTGGATCGCCGAGGGCAAGGTCACGGACTCCTCGCGCCTGAAGGACGTGCAGGCCTGGTTCGAGCCGCTCGTGGAGGGCCTGTCCTCCGGGCCGCCGCGCTGGCGCGTGGAGCAGATGCTCGCCCTGCACCGGGCGGGCCTGCTGGACTGGATCGGCCCTGTGCCGTCGGTGGAGGTGGACGATGCCGGCTTCCGTGCCCGCAGCCCGAAGGTCGGCGACGAGCATGGGCAGGGTCCGGCCTCCGTGTCCGGCACCTGGCTGGTGGAGGCGATGATGCCGCCGAACCGCGTGCAGGCCGGTTCCTCCCGGCTCATGCGGCAGCTGTTGGAGGAGGGTGTTGCCGCGGTCGGCACCCTGGAGGACGCTGAGGGCGCCCTGCAGCCGGCCGCCGGGTTCGACGTCACCTCCCGCCCGCACCGTCTCAAGGCCGCGGACGGGAGCGTGGACGAGGACGTCTTCGTCCTGGGGCTTCAGCTTGCCGGAGTCCAGTGGGGCACCGCGATCGCCGCCGAGGCCGGGCAGGACCCTGCCGGACGCGCCATGAGCCTGGGCGATGCAGAGGCGATCGCCGCCGCCCTGCTCGCCCGAGCCTGACCCAGGCCGCCGCCCGGCGGCACCCGACGACGGACCCCACCGGACGCTTCCGCCTCGCCCGGGTCCGTTTCGGCCAGGACACGACGACGGTCCCGTCACCGTGCGAAAGGTGACGAGACCGTCGTCGTGCGTCAGGAGTCAGGGTGCCTCAGGCGCCCCAGGCGGGATCAGCGCTCCCGGCCCTTGCCCTTGCCCGGCTTCCCGGGGTGGCCGCCCTTGCCGGGCTTGCCGGGCTTCTCATCCGGGCGGCACTTCTTCCACTCGTGCGGGTTGCCTCCGTCGCGCGGGTGCACGCACTCACGCGGGTCGACCGGGTCCTCCTCCTCGAGACCCGGCAGGGCCATGCCGACGAGGATCGGGTTGTGGTCCGAGGAGCGCCACTGGTCCGCGCGGTACAGGTCCTCCGCCGTGTAGTTGTGCCGGGAGTACTCGAAGGCCACGGACTCGTTGGCGTTGATCATCCAGATGTCCTGGCCGGTCACCGTCGCGTCGGCGGCCGGGGAGGCGAACACGTGGTCCAGGGAGCCGACGGCGCCGCCGTAGGTGTAGGAGTACTCGCCGGTCTTGGCGCCCTGGGAGATGTAGCCGGCCTCTTCGATCACCCGGATCGGGTCCTCCATCTCGTAGGCGTTGAAGTCGCCGAGCAGCAGGACACGGTCGGTGCCGGCCTGCTCCTTCATCCGGTCGGCGAAGTCCACGAGGGCCTCGGCCATGCGGACGCGGTCGCCGTTGTAGGCGCCCTGGCCGTCGCCGGTGTCCACGTTGTCGTCCGCGGCGCCGGAGCCGCCCTTGGACTTGAAGTGGTTGGTGATGGCCACGAAGTCGGTGCCCTCCATGCCCTTCGCGGTGCCGTCGGCACGGCGGAACTGCTGGGCGAGCGGTTCGCGGGCGTTGTCGAAGTTCACCTGGTCGTCCAGGATCACGGACTCGCCCACCGGGGTGACCTCGTCCGGCTGGTAGATGAATCCGGAGCGGATCACGTCCTCGGTGGCCAGGGCAGGCCGCTCGGCGGGGGAGGCCACGTAGGCCCACTTCTTTTCGCCGGCGGCGGCGTTCAGGCCGTCCACGAGGTCGGCGAGGGAGTGGTCGCGGTCCAGGCCGAACTGGGCGGAGTTCTCGATCTCCTCGAGTGCGATCACCGAGGTGTCCATGCCGTTGATCGCCTCCACGATCTTGGCCTTCTGGCGCTCGAACGACTCGGCGGTGTAGGCGCCGCGGGGGTCGCAGTAGTTCGTGGTGATCGGGTTGCCGTCACGGTCCGTGTAGGCCTTGCAGTCCGGGAACTGCTCGCCGAGGGTCGTGAAGTAGTTCAGGACGTTGAACGAGCCGACCGTGACGTCGCCGCCGAGGTCTTCGCGCTGCGCTTCGGCCGGCCGGGTGTCCTCGATGGAGACCGGCTGCACGGTGGCGGCCGTGTCGTCGTTGAGGTGGCCCAGCGGCTGGAAGGTCCAGGCGTCGTGGCGGTAGTCCAGGATCACGCCGGTGGTGAAGTCCACGGCGGATCCCACGCGGGCCGGGGAGTCCACGTCCACGTACGGCAGGGTGTTCTGGTTGCCGGGGGAGCGCATGAAGTTGGTGGTCGCGCCGTCGTCCAGCACGATCGCCTTCTCCGCGTTGTCCGCCATGACAGCCTGGGCATCGGCACCGGGCAGGGCGACGGAGGTCGGGTTCGGCAGCGGGGAGGTGCCGGGGGCCAGCGTGAGGGAGCCGTACTGGTTCACGGAGTAGTTGTCCGTGATCGTCCAGTCGCCCTGCGGGGCCAGGAGCATGCCCTCGTGGGCCTCCTTCTCCGCGGCGGTGAGCGGGAAGTCGAGCTCGAGCGGCTCCACGGAGCCCGGCTCGTCCAGCTGCTCCACGCCGCCGGCGGGGACGGAGATCTGGGTGAGGCCGTAGAACTCGCCGGCGGTGCCGGTGACGCGGACGTGGTCACCGATCGTGACCTCGCCCATGGTGTCCCGGGAGTACACGAAGACGCCGTCCGAGGCGTCCTCGGTGGAGCCGGCCTCGCCGCCGGTACCGGCTGTCTGCAGGTAGTAGCCGTTGAGGCCGCCGGTGGAGTACACGGCGGTGACCACGCCGGTGGTGGTGACCAGCTGCTCGTCGTAGGGCGTGCGGTCTCCGGTGCCCTGGATCTGGGCGATGGTCAGCGGGATCGCCTCCTCCGGGTCCGGGTCCGGGTCCGGAGCGGGGTCGACCCCCTCGCCGGAGGACGGCATCGGGGTGACGTCGCCGGTGAGGGTGAAGTCGGCGGAGTTGTCGTCTGTGTCCAGGCCGTCGGTGCGGGTCATGGACTTCGGGTCCGAGTTGGCGGACGGCGAGGAGGCGGCAGTGGTCTCGAAGGTGTTCGACGTCCCGTAGCCGAGCAGGTCGACGACGGCCGGGTCGTCACCGGTGACGACCGAGCCGGTGGCCAGGGCCGGCAGCCGCTCGGCCTGGTTCGACAGGACCAGGGTGCCGGAGACCCCGGCCGGGTTGAGGCCGCCGGCCACGAGGTCCGGCGTGGGCAGCTCAGCGCCGTTGGAGCCGTTCGAGCCGCCCTGCACGAGGAAGGTGCCCTTGGCCGGGACGGTGCCGGAGAGGGCCACCGAACCGTTCGGGGCGCCGGTGCCGGTGGCGGAGCGGTACTGAAGGGACCAGCCGTCGAGGCTGATCGGGGCGTCGGTCGGGTTGTAGAGCTCGACGAACTTGTGGGTGAACACCGCGTTCGCGGAGCCGCCGTTCGTGTAGGCCTCGTTGATCACGAGGGTGTCGCCGGCCGGGGAGGCCTGGGCCGGAAGGGCGACGGCGGGGGAGAGCAGCGCGAGCGCGGCGGCGGCGCCGGCGGTGCGCACGAGGACATGACGGGGCATGTGCATGGGGAGGTTCCTTCGATCGGCGGTGCGGCGCGGGAGAGAAGGGATGCGCCGGTCACCGGGTGCGTGGGAGAGGTGCCGCAGCAGGGGAGGGGGCGACGGCGGCGGGTCGGGGATGGACCCGCCGCCGTCGTGCCCTGCCGGCCGCGCGAAGCGGCCGGCAGGGCGGGCTCAGTCGGTCAGGGGATCAGCGGGCGGCGGTGAAGCGGCGGCGCACCATGAGCAGCGCGGCGGCGCCGAGGGCGCCGAGGCCGGCGAGGGACCAGGTGGCCTCGCCGCCGGTCTGCACCTTGGACGGCTTGGTGTGCTCGCCCTCGTCCGCGCCGTGGCCCTTGCCCGGCTCCTCGCCCTGGCCCGGGTGCTCCGGGTCGGCCGGGTCCGCGCCCTCGCCCGGCTGCTCCGGGTCGGCCGGAGTGCCCGGCTCGCCCGGCTCCTGGCCTTCGCCCGGGTGCTCCGGGTCGGCCGGGGTGCCGGGCTCGCCCGGCTCCTCGCCCTCGCCCGGCTGCTCGCCCTCAGCCGCGGTGACTTCGAGGGCGTGGCGGACCTCGGTGACGGTGCCGTTCGCGTAGGTCACAGACATGACGAGCTCACCTGCGCCGGCGGTGTCCGGGGCGGTGATGCCCGTCAGGGCTGCGGTGTCGCCCGAGGCGTCCGCGTCCACGGTGCCGAGCTCGATCGGCTCACCGCCGGTCGGCTGGAAGGAGACGTCCACGGAGGTGGCGGTCGGGGCGCCGTCGGAGTCGATCATCAGATCGGCCAGGGTCAGCGAGATCTCCTCGCCGGCAGCCACAGTGGCCGGGGCGTCGGTCACCGACACGCCCTTCTTGGCGTAGTCCGGGCGCACGGCGCCGTCCTCTGCGGCCTGGGCCTCGGCGTACTCCTGCAGTGCAGCGGCGTCCACGAGGCCGATGTTGTGGAAGTTCTCACGGCCCTCGGCGAAGGCGGTGTAGCCGTCGGGCGCCTGGGACGGGTCGCCGGCGGCGACCCACGAGTCGTCGGCCAGGAAGGACAGGGTGGCGACGGTGTACATCTGGTCGTCGTCCAGGGCGACGCCGTCGATCCACACACCGGTGACCTTCTCGCCCTGCGGGCGGGACTCGTCGTAGGTCCAGGTGAGGTTCTCGGACCAGCCGAGGTTGAACATCTTCTCGTCGTCGCGCCAGTTCTCCTCGAGGGCCTTGCGGATGGAGGAGCCCGGGATGTCGAAGTAGACGAGGGTGTTGCCGAACGGGGCGACGTCCAGGATCTCGCCGAGGGTCAGCTTGCCCACCAGGTCGGACGGCTTCGGGCCGAAGTCGCCGGAGTTGGTGAACATGTCCTCGATGATCTCGGAGCGCAGGCCACCCGGGTTGGTCACGCCGAGGTCGACCTCCGGGCCGGCGGCGGCCACGGCGGACTTCAGGCCGTCGGCCACCCAGTTGCCCAGGGTGGTCTCGGCGGTGCGGGAGCCGCCGGCGCGCCAGGTGCCTCCGGAGGCGAGGACGTCGGCGTAGTCGGTGGTCAGGGAGCCGTCCAGGTCGGCGATGACGGTGGACTGCTTCTCCTCGAAGACGGCCACGGCGTCCTGCTCGATGGCGTAGACCTCGGCGGTCACCGGGGACTCGGCGGCGGCCTCGGCGGGGTCCTGGGTGGAGCGCTCGATGAGCTGCTGCGTCACGTCGGTCACCGAGTCGGTGGCCGGGTCGTAGGTGAGCTCGACGGCGGCCAGGTGAGAGCCGGAGGAGCCGGTCTGCATGACCGGGCGGCGGACGCCGTCCACGTCGGTCTCATAGCTGTACAGCTGGTGCGAGTGGCCGTTGAAGACCATGTCCACGTTCGCGGAGGTCTCCTGGACCATGGAGCGGAACTTGGCGCTGCTGGCCATCTCGTCCGCCAGGGAGCCGGAGCCGTTGGCGCCGTCGTGGTAGGAGGCCACGATCACGTCGGCGGCGTCGTTCGCGGCCAGCTCGTCGGCCACGCTGTTGACGGCCTGGACGAGGTCGAGGACCTCCATGCCCTTGAGCCCCGCGGCGGTGGTGGTGGAGTACAGGTCGTTCGGCACGGCGCCGATCACGGCCACGCGCACGCCGTTGACGTCGAACACCTGGTGGGAGGTGAGCACGGGCTCCTTGGTCTGCGGATCCACGAAGTTGGCGGCGATCACCGGGAACTGGGCGCGCTCGGCCACGCGGCCGGTCAGGTCGTCCAGGCCCTTGTCGAACTCGTGGTTGCCGGCGGTGAGGACGTCCAGGCCGAGGGCGTTCATCACGTCGATGGTCGGCAGGTCCTGCTGCACGTTGGACACGGAGGCGGAGGCGCCGATCAGGTCGCCGGCGCTGGTGAGCAGAGTGGAGTCGGCACCGTGCTGGGCCTCGAAGGCACGGCGGTAGTCCTCGACCGTGTCGGCGAACTGGGTGCCGGAGAACTCCGGGGACAGGGCGCCGTGGAAGTCGTTGAAGGACAGGATGGAGATCGTCTTCGAGTCCTCGGAGGTCTCGACGGCCAGGGCCGGGACGGCGCTGGCCGGAGCCAGGACGAGGGTCGCGCAGGCGGCGGTGGCCACGGCGCGGCGGCGGAAGAAGTAGGACACGGGTGCTCTCCTCATGCCCGGGCGGCGGGGTGCTCCGGGCCTCGTGCGGGTGCGGGCGTGCGGCACGGGGCGGGCCCGGCCGTGGAATCGATCCGACCACGGTCAGTTGTCATCCAGGTGAACACCATGCAGGGCGCACATGTCCGATGAGTTGTGATCGGCGCCCGTCCGGCATGTGATCGCACCCACCATAGCCCTCGGGTGGGAGGGCCGGACGTCCGAGGAGCCGGGGCGGGACACGTTGCGCAGGGGAAGGGACGAGGGGACGACGACGGGCCGTCGCCTGGGGGAAGACCGCTGGGATCCGCCGAGGTGACGGCCCGTCGTCGTGGGAGTGCTGGCGGATGGTGAGGGATTCGAACCCTCGGTACGGGGTCACCGCACACCGGTTTTCAAGACCGGCTCCTTCGGCCGCTCGGACAACCATCCCCGCGCGGGCACCGGGGACGCCCGGCACTGCGCCCGCACCACTCTACCCAGGCGGGAGGGGCGGGGCTGCCCGCCTTGAGGGGCCCGACGGGCCCGGGGGAAGATGGAGGCCGCCTCGTGCGTCCGCACGTGGCAGCCCCGAGCACGCAGGAGGACCGACGCATGACGGCACTCACCGACCCCGGCACGGACGTCCCGGCCACGATGCGCGCCGTCCGCTGCGACGGCGCCGGAGGCACGGAGGTGCTCCGGGTCGTGGATGAAGCCGTGCCGGAGCCCGGCCCCGGCGAGGTCCTCGTGCGTGTGGCCGCCGCCGGTGTGAACCGCGCGGACGTGATGCAGCGGCAGGGCCACTACCCGCCGCCGAAGGGTGAGTCCGAGGTGCTCGGGCTCGAGGCCTCCGGTGTGGTGGCCGCCTTCGGCCCGGGGGCGGAGGAGCAGACCTCCCTGCGGGCGGGAGACCGTGTGTGCGCGCTGCTGGCCGGCGGCGGCGCGGCCGAGTATGTGGCCGTGCCCGTGGGCCAGCTGATGGCGGTGCCCGAGGGCATGTCCCTCACGGATGCCGCGGCGTTCCCCGAGGTCGCCTGCACCGTGTGGACCAACCTGTCCGAGCGCGGTGCCGTCTGCGCCGGGGACGTGGTGCTGGTGCACGGCGCCTCCGGCGGCATCGGCTCCTTCGCCGTGCAGTACCTCACGGCGATCGGGGCGCGGGTGTTCGCCACAGCCGGCGGCCCGGACAAGTGTGCGCGCGCCGTGGGCCTCGGCGCCGAGGCGGCCTTCGATCACCGCGCCGCCGCCGAGGCAGGCGAGCCCGGCGGCTTCGCCGACTGGCTGCGCGAGCACACAGACGGCCACGGCGCCGACGTCGTCCTGGACGTGGTGGGCGCCCCGTACCTGGCCCCGAACGTGGACGCGCTCGCCCAGGACGGTCGCATCGTGGTGATCGCGGTGCAGGGCGGACTCAAGGCGGAGTCCTTCAACATCATGAAGCTCGTGGCCAAGCGGGGCTGGCTCACCGGCTCCACCCTCCGCGCACGCAGCCGCACGGAGAAGGCCCATGTGGTGGCCGGCGCCGCGAAGGCCGCCCTTCCGCTGGTGGCCGATGGCCGGGTGCGCCTGTCCGTCGAGGCCGTCTTCCCGCTGGAGGACGTGGTGGCCGCGCACGAGCACTTCGAGCGGGACGACCGCGCCGGTCGCGTGGTTCTGGTGGTGGACCCGGCGCTCGCCGGCGGTCAGGACGGGGCCGCCGACGTGGACGGACAGGCCACGACATGAGGCGCGGACCCTTCGCCCGCATGCGTCAGGCCCGCGCGGACGAGCGCGAGCTCGGTACCGGACTCTGGCGGCGGGACCATGACCGTTTCGTGCGTGCCCTGGACCGCTGCTGGCAGGTCCTCCAGGAGGCCGAGGCGCGCAGCGAGCTCGACGCGGACGAGCTGAACGGCGTCGTCCACGCGGCCAACGTCCTCTCCGACGCCCTGCCGGAGGTGCGTGCCCTGTGCGTGCGCATGCAGGCCGCCTGCCCTGCCACGGAGGACCACCGCATCCCCCCGGCCGCGGCAGAGACGCATCGGGAGCTCTCCCGTGCCGCCCACGAGCTGGCCGCCACGGCACAGGCCGTCGCCATGTTCCGGCTGCGCCAGACCGGCTCGGACTCCGTCGGCCGGCATGCAGAGCGCACCCTGGACCACGTGCGCCGGGCGCAGGAGGCAGCGCCGGCCTGAAGCCCCAGGACCAGCCCAGGCGGCTCCGGGTGCGGCGGCGCAGTCCTCGAGGCTGCGGCGAGAGGACCCCGGACAGGCGACGAGGCCCCGTCTCCGATGCGATCGGTGACGGGGCCTCGTTCTGCGCCGAGCCCCCTGCCGGATTCGAACCGGCGACCTGCTCTTTACGAGGGAGCTGCTCTGGCCAGCTGAGCTAAGGAGGCACGTGGCCGCACGGCCACGGCTGACCATGTTACCCGGCGCGGGCACGGCACGGCAAAAGGTCGCGGTGTCGCCGTCCCGTGACCGAGCCCTCCGCCGCCGTTCACCCGGCGGCCACGGAGGCGTCAGACGGGGAGGCTGGACTGGTTCGCATGACCACGCAGCCGCTGCCTCCGCGTCGGGCCCACGCCGAGCCCCGCCCGCTGTCCGTGCCCCTGCGCCTGGCCGTGGTGGACATGTCCGGGACGTCGATCGTGGACACCGGCCTGCAGGACACCGCCTTCGCCGAGGCCCTGGACGCCCACGGGGTGGGGGAGGGGCACCCGGAACGGACCTTCCACCTGGCGGCCTTTCACCGCCGGCGGCGCAGTTCCCGGACGGACGTCTTCGCCTCGATCTTCGGGGACCGGGCGACGGCGCGCTCCGCCGTCCGCACCTTCGAGGAGCGGCTCGACGCCCTGATCGCGGAGCATGGGGCGCGCCCCCAGCCCGGTGCGGTCGAGGCCCTGGAGCGCCTGCGAGAGCAGGGCATGGCGCTGTGCCTGGCCACCGGGTTCGCCCGGCACACGCAGAACACGCTGCTCGAGTCGCTGGACTGGATGGGATTGGCAGACCTGAGCCTGTCCCCGGACGACGTCGGCAGGGGAGTCCCCTACCCGGACATGGTGCTCACGGCGCTGCTGGCCCTGGACCTGGAGGACGTGCGGTCCGTGCTCACTGTGGGTGACACGGACGCGGACGTGCAGGCCGGTCGTCGTGCGGGCGCGGGCCTGGTGGTGGGCGTGCTCAGCGGAGAGGACGACGGGGACGCGCTCGCCGCGGCCGGGGCGGACGCGGTGCTTCCGCTGCTCGCCGACGTCCCGGAGCTGACTGAGCGTCTCGCACGAGCCTGAGGCGGCCGGGGCTCAGCGCCGCTGGCGCGGTGTGCGGGTCCGGGCCGGCAGCAGGGCGAGCATGAGCGCCTCGACGGCGAGCTGCTCGGGCACGTTGGCGGCCAGGCGCTCGCGGGCGAGGTTGATCGCGTCGATGCGGGCCACCACCTCGGAGGAGGTCCCGGCGGCCCCGTGGGCGTAGGAGGCGATCTCGGCGCGACGGTGCTCGTTGATGAGCTCACCCTCGGCGTCGAGCTGCACGGCGAGGACGTCCCGGAACAGGCCGAACAGGTCGATCATCGCCCGGTCCAGGGAGTCGTGGACGCTGCGGCGGCGGCGCCGGGCCTGGTCCTCCTCGAGGCGCTTGACGTGGTGGCGGAGCTTGGCGGGCACCTGCTCTCCCTCCACGATGCCGAGCTGGCGGCGCAGGGCCGCAAGCTCTTCGGCGTTGCGGGCCTCGGCGGAGGACTCGGCCTCGTCCTTGGCGACCTTCACCAGATGCGCGGCCATGCCCATCGCATCGGAGACGGCGCTGCTGCGCAGGGGCAGGGAGAGGATCTCCTCACGGCGGGCGAGTGCCTCGGGGTCCTGGGCGAGGCGACGGGCCATGCCCACGTGCGACTGGGAGATGCGCGCGGTCATCCGGGCGGTCTCTGCGTCCAGGCGGTCGCGGCGCACCAGCAGGTCCGCCACGTCCTCCACGGACGGGATGCGCAGGGAGACGGCGCGGCAGCGGGAGCGGATGGTGGGGAGCACGTCCGCCGGGGACGGGGTGCAGAGCATCCAGACGACGCGCTCCGGGGGCTCCTCGATGGCTTTGAGGAGCACGTTGGTGGCGCGTTCGGTCATGCGGTCCGCGTCCTCCATGAGGAAGATGCGCCAGCGGCCGGTCGCCGGCCTGGACTGGGCGGCCTCGACGAGCTCGCGGACGTCCTCGATCTTGTAGCTGACGTTCTCCGTGGCCAGGATCGTCACGTCCGGGTGGGTGCCGCCCATGACGGTGGTGCAGGCGTGGCACTGACCGCAGCCGCGCTCCTGCTGGTCCCCTGCTTCGCACTGCAGGGCGGCGGCGAAGGCGCGGGCGGCAGTGGAGCGTCCGGAGCCGGGCGGGCCGGTGAACAGCCAGGCGTGGGTGGGCCGCTCCTGGCGCGCGCTGCGGGCGAGCTGCTCCACCACGGCGTCCTGGCCGGCGAGGTCCGCGAAGACGGCCGGCGCGCTCATCCGGCCTCCTCCAGGAGCTCCTCGAGCCGCTCGCAGATCTGCGCGGTGCGGTCGTCCATCTCGGTCGTGGCGTCCAGCACCAGGTAGCGCTCGGGGGCCGCGGCGGCCCGTTCCAGGAAGGCGGCGCGCAGCTGCTCGTGGGCGTGGGCGGTCTCCTGCTCGAGGCGATCCGGCCCGGTGCCCCCGGCTCCCTGGCGCCAGGTGCGTCGGGCGGCGGCGGTCTCCGCGTCGATGTCCAGCACCACGGTGAGGTCCGGCAGCGTGCCGTCGACGGCCCACTCGTTCAGCTCCACGATCCAGTCCACGCCGAGCCCGCGCCCGACGCCCTGGTAGGCCACGGAGGAGTCGATGAAGCGGTCCGTCACCACGGTCGTCCCCGCCTCGACCGCCGGGCGGATGCAGCGCTCCACGTGGGCGGCGCGGGCCGCGGAGAACAGCAGCGCCTCGGTGCGCGGGTCGATCGGTGCGTGCTCCGGGTCCAGGACGAGGGAGCGCAGGCGCTCACCGAGGTCGGTCCCGCCGGGCTCGCGGGTCAGGTGCACTCGGTGGCCGGCGGCCTCCCAGGCGGCGGCGAGGGCGCCGGCCTGGGTCGACTTGCCCGAGCCGTCGGGTCCTTCGAGGGCCACGAAGAGGCCGCGTGCGTCAGCTGGCTGTTCCACCCGGCCAGCCTATCGGCCCGACATCCTGCCGGGCCCGTGCCGGACCCGTCTGTGCGGGGAGGTCAGCGCGTAGAATGGCGGGCATGACCCACCCCTTCGTGTACGCCGCCTACGTCGAGTACTGGCTGATGCTCGCGCTCGGCATCGTCGCCCTCGCCCTGGAGGTGTGGGCCGTCGTCGACGCCGCCCGCCGCCGCCCGGAGGACTTCCTGCGTGCCGGCATCCGGGAGAAGCGCTTCTGGCTGATGCTCACCGGGGGCGCCACGCTCATCGGCGTGCTGGGCGTGCTCGGGCCGTTCGGTGGCCTGGGAGTGCTCGGCCTCCTCGCCGTCTGCGTCGCGGCCGTGTACCTCGCCGGTCCGCGTGAGCAGATGAACCTCTACAGCGGAGGCCGCTCCGGCTGGTGACCGACCGGCCGCGGTTCCGCCCCGGCCGACCTTCTCGCCCGTGTCCGTCGGAGCAGGCAGCGGCAGGCTCGGGTCGGGGACTCCGGCAACGCCATAGACTTGCGGCATGGCGAACAACACCTACACGCTGGTCCTGCTCCGTCACGGCCAGAGCGAATGGAACGAGAAGAACCTGTTCACCGGCTGGGTCGACGTGCCGCTGACCCAGAAGGGCCGCACCGAGGCCACACGCGGCGGCGAGCTCCTCAAGGACGAGGGCATCCTGCCGGACGTGCTGCACACCTCCCTGCTCAAGCGCGCGATCACCACCGCGAACCTGGCTCTGGAGGCCGCTGACCGCCAGTGGATCCCGGTCAAGCGCAGCTGGCGCCTGAACGAGCGCCACTACGGTGCGCTGCAGGGCAAGGACAAGGCCCAGGTCAAGGACGAGTTCGGCGAGGAGCAGTTCATGATCTGGCGCCGTTCCTTCGACACCCCGCCGCCGACCCTGGACGACTCCTCCGAGTTCTCCCAGGCGAACGACGAGCGCTACGCCGAGCTCGGCGACGAGGCCCCGCGCACCGAGGCGCTGAAGATGGTCATCGACCGCCTGCTCCCGTACTGGGAGGGGGAGATCGTGCCGGACCTCGAGGCCGGCAAGACCGTCCTGGTCGCCGCGCACGGCAACTCTCTGCGCGCGCTCGTGAAGCATCTGGACGGCATCTCGGACGAGGACATCGCCGCCCTCAACATCCCGACCGGCATCCCGCTCGTGTACGAGCTGGACGAGGACATGAAGCCGGTGAACCCGGGCGGTCGCTACCTGGACCCGGAGGCCGCCGCCGCCGGCGCCGCCGCGGTCGCCGCGCAGGGCGACGCCAAGCACTGACGGCAGCCGGCCGCGTCCGGAGGACAGCACGACGACGGGGCGCCGGCGGGAGGACACTCCCGCCGGCGCCCCGTCGACTTCGGTTCAGGCGGACTGGTGGGTGGGCATCTGCCCGGTGACCAGGTAGCGCATCTTGCCGGCCACGGACACCGCGTGGTCGGTGAAGCGCTCGAGGTAACGGGAGGCCAGGGTGACGTCCGTGGTCGTCGCCGCGGACTCGGTCCAGGAGGGGGCGGCGATGGCGCGGAAGACGCTGACGTGGTGCTCGTTGACCGTCTCGTTCAGCTCGGAGAGCGAGTCCGCGTGGCCGAGGTCTTGGGTCTCCAGCAGCAGGACCACCTGTGCGGCGGCGTCCACGGTGGCGTCGGCCATCGCGTGGAAGGTCGGACGGATCGACTCGGGGATGACGAGTTCCGGGTAGCGCAGACGGGTCAGCTGCGCGATGTGCCGGGCCAGGTCGCCCATGCGCTCGAGCGAGGTGCTCATGCGCAGGGTGGCCACCACGGTGCGCAGGTCCGAGGCCACCGGGGCGTGGAGGGCGAGCAGCTGGATGGCCTGTTCGTCGAGCTGCTCCTGCAGTCGGTCGATGCGGGCGTCCTCGGAGATGACCTGTTCGGCGCGATGCACATCCGCGGTCTCGAGCGCGGCGCGGGCGTCGTCGGCCGCTCGGTGGACCAGCTCGGCGGTGGTCGTCAGGTCCTTGCCGAGGCGGCTCAGGTTCGCACGGAAGAGCTCGCGCATGTGGCCTCCAGGCGGTGTTCGGTGAGGCCTGCGGGTCCCAGGCCGAAGGGACAGTCTGTCCGGTCCAGGTGAACGGACCCTGAACCCGTCCTGGCCTGCGAGGGAAGACCTGACGGCGGGCTGTGACGCAGTGGGCAGCGGCTACCCTTGAGGGGTGGACCCCGTGATCATCGGCCTGCTCTGCGGAGTGATCGGCCTCGCCGTCGGGGTGGCCTCGATGCTCGCGTTCCGTGCCTCGGAGCGCAGCCGCACCGTCGACCTGACGGTCGACGAGCCCACCCTCCCGAGCGGTGCGGCCGAGGTGCTCTCCGTCATCGGGCGCGCCTACGTCGTCGTGGACGCCGTGGACGGCGTCGTCCGGGCCAACCCCTCCGCCTATGCGTTCGGGCTGGTCCGGGGATACCGCCTGGTCCACGACCAGCTGCGTGAGCTGACCGGCCGGGTCCGTGCCGAGGGCATCACTGTGGAGCGCCGCTACGAACTGCCCCGCGGGCCGATCGGCCAGGGCAGCATCATGGTCCAGCTGCGTGTGGCCCCGCTGGACAACGAGTACATCCTGATCCTCGCCGACGACCGCACCGAGATCACCCGCACCGAGGCCATGCGCAACGACTTCGTGGTGAACGTGTCCCACGAGCTGAAGACCCCCGTCGGCGCCATCTCCCTGCTGGCCGAAGCGCTGGACGACGCGGCGGAGGACGAGGAGGCGGTGCACCGCTTCGCCGGCCGCCTGCAGGTCGAGTCGGTCCGCCTGTCGGCCCTGGTGCAGGACATCATCGAGCTCTCCCGCCTTCAGTCGAAGGACGTTGTCCATGAGGGCCGCCCGGTGGACATGAACAAGGTGGTCGCGGATGCCGTGGACCGGCTTCGTCTCACCGCGGAGGCGCGGGACATCGCGATCAAGGTCGGCGGCTCCATCCCGTACCCGGTGCATGGGGACGCGGACCAGCTGATGACCGCCGTCCGCAACCTCGTGGACAACGCCGTGCGCTATTCGCCGGACCAGACCACGGTGGGCGTCGGCCTGTCCGCGGTGGACGGCCTGGCGCAGGTCACGGTGAAGGACCAGGGCATCGGCATCAGCCCGGAGGAGCAGGAGCGCGTCTTCGAGCGCTTCTACCGAGTGGACACCGCCCGGTCCCGCCAGACCGGCGGCACCGGCCTGGGCCTGTCCATCGTCAAGCACGTCGTCGCCAACCACGGCGGCGAGGTGACAGTGTGGTCCCAGCAGGGCCGCGGGTCCACCTTCACCGTCCGCCTGCCGCTCTGGAACGGCGGCGACCATGCCCATGACCAGGACACCGTCGAGGCCGACGGCGTCCGTACCCGCCGCGGCGCTCTCTCAGCCGCCGGACGAACAGCACATCGGAAGGAGAACCGCGCATGAGCCGCATCCTGATCGTGGAGGACGAGGAGTCGTTCAGCGATCCGCTGTCCTACCTCCTCGACAAGGAGGGCTTCGAGGTCTCGGTGGCCGCGGACGGCAACGCCGCGATGGCCGAGTTCGAGCGCTCCGGCGCCGACCTGGTCCTGCTGGACCTGATGCTGCCGGGCATGTCCGGCACGGAGGTCTGCCGTCAGATCCGCCAGCGCTCCAACGTGCCGATCATCATGCTCACCGCGAAGGACTCGGAGGTGGACAAGGTCGTCGGCCTCGAGCTCGGCGCGGACGACTACGTCACCAAGCCGTACTCCTCGCGCGAGCTGGTGGCCCGCGTGCGCGCCGTGCTGCGCCGTCAGGGCGAGCCGGAGGAGCTGGTGACCACCACCGTGGCCGCCGGTCCGGTCCGGATGGACATCGAGCGCCACGTGGTCTCTGTGGACGGCGAGCCCGTGTCCCTGCCCCTCAAGGAGTTCGAGCTGCTGGAGATGCTGCTGCGCAACGCCGGCCGTGTGCTCACCCGCGGGCAGCTGATCGACCGCGTGTGGGGCTCTGACTACGTCGGGGACACCAAGACCCTGGATGTGCACGTCAAGCGCCTGCGCTCGAAGATCGAGCCGGACCCGTCCAGCCCGCGCCACCTCGTGACCGTGCGTGGCCTGGGCTACAAGTTCGAGGCCTGAGCGGCCCAGGCGCCGTCCGGGCGGCCGTCCGTGCCGGCGGCGCCTGGGCCGCTCAGGCCGAGGCGGAGCGCTCCGGCTGGCGCGGTGGCCCCGCATGGCGAAGGCCCCGCCTCCCGGATCGGGGAGGCGGGGCCTTCGCGGTGCCTGGGGGAGCGTCAGTGCTCTCCGCCGTAGTGGTGGGTCTCCTCGTGGAGGTGGTCGGTCCACTCGGCCTCGTCGAAGTCGCCCGGCACGAGGTCCCGGTACTCGGCCATGGTGGGACCGAGGACAGGGATCTCGAGGTCCTGGGAGTCGCCGTCCACGGAGAGGGCGCCCTCGGTGTACTCGCCGGCGTCGGCGCCGGCCTCGTCGACCACCCACTCCTCGTCCTGCAGGGACACGACCTTGCCGGCCGGGACGTCGACGTCCTGGGAGTCGCCGGAGACCTCGACGGTGACGGTCATGTCCTCCTGGGTCTTGTTCACGACCGACCCGATGACGCGGCCCTGCTCGTCGGCGCCGGTGGAGACGACGGCGAGGTTGCGCACGCCGGCACCGTCCAGGTCGGCCACAATGCCGTCGCTCGGCGAATACGGGATGCCGGTGGCGATCGGGCTGATGGCGCTGCAGCCGGTGGCCGCCAGCAGGGCGACGGCGGCGGCGGAGCCCGCGCCGAGGCGGCGCAGGCGTGCGGACCGGGTGGCGGCGGTGTTCACGATGATCTCCTCAAAGCGGTGCGGGGCCGGGGCGCACGCGTGCGTGCGGACGGTTGGCTCCAGCCTATCGCACAACCGGACCTGCTCACGCTCGTGACGGCGCAGGCCTCCACTATCACGACCCCCGCCCCGGCCCTCGCTCCGACACTCCGTCCGGCAGGCCCCCCGTGATAGGATGAAGCGTCACGAAAGGGGCCGTTTACATGGTTTTTGAGGTCGGAGAGACCGTCGTCTACCCGCATCACGGTGCAGCCCGCATCGAGGAGATCAAGATGCGGAACATCAAGGGCGAAGAGAAGATGTACCTCAAGCTGAAGGTGGCGCAGGGTGACCTGACCATCGAGGTCCCGGCGGAGAACGTCGACCTCGTCGGTGTGCGCGACGTCGTCGACAAGGAGGGACTCGAGCGCGTCGTCGAGGTGCTCCAGGCCGAGCATGTGGAGGAGCCGACCAACTGGTCGCGCCGCTACAAGGCCAACCTGGAGAAGCTGGCCTCCGGCGACGTCATCAAGGTGGCCGAGGTCGTCCGCGACCTGTGGCGCCGTGAGCAGGACCGCGGCCTGTCCGCCGGTGAGAAGCGCATGCTCTCCAAGGCCCGTCAGGTGCTCGTCTCCGAGCTGGCCCTGGCGAAGAAGGTCTCCGAGGAGGAGGCCGAGGGCATCCTGGACAAGACCCTCGAGGGCTGATCGCCCGGTCTGCGTCCACACCGCATCAGGCGTGAACCGACGACCCGTCCGCTGCACCACAGCGGGCGGGTCGTCGGCGTCTCCGCCCCCAGACGCTTTCGTTCGGAAAACCGTCGAGTCCCGGGGCGCTTTCGTTCGTGAAAATGTCGAGTCCCCAGACATTTTCGTTCGGGGAAATGTCGAGTTCCGCCTGCACCCCGCCGGCCGCCCACCCGAAAGCGACGCGCATGTGCGGTAGGAATGGGGGAGCAGCCGCTCGCCGAAGGAGTCCTCATGCCCACCGCTGTCCTGCTCGCCGCCGCGGGCTCGGGCACCCGCCTCGGGGCGGGCATGCCGAAGGCCCTGGCCCCGCTGGCCGACGGCCGCACGCTCCTGGAGCACGGCCTCGAGACCGTGGCGCAGGTGCCGGATGTGGACGTGGTGGTCGTCCTCGTCCCGCCGGCCGACCAGCCGCGCGCGGAGGTCACCGCGATCGTCGAGGAGTGCGCCCTGCGCCTGGGCCTCACCGCCTCCTGTGTGCCGGGCGGCGCCGAGCGGGCCGACTCCGTGGCCGCCGGCCTCGCCGAGGTCGCCCGCCTGCTGGGGGCCGCGCCCGCCTCGGCCACCCCCGCCCCGGACGTCACCTCGGCCGCCGCGTCCTCCTGCCTACACGACGACGGCACCCACTGCCGCAACGACCCTCACCTCGTGCTCGTCCACGACGCCGCGCGCCCGTTCACGCCGCCGGCCGTGTTCGCCGCCGTGGTGGAGGGCCTCGCCTCCGCGAAGGCCGTCATCCCGGCGGTGCCGGTGACGGACACCGTGAAGCAGGTGAGCGTGGACGCGAACGGTGCCGAGACCGTCGTCGGGACACCGTCCCGGGCGATGCTGCGGGCGGTGCAGACGCCGCAGGGCTTCGACCTGGACGCGCTGCTGGCCGCGCACGAGCAGGTGCGCCGTGACCCGGAGCTGGACGCCGCGGCCCTGACCGACGACGCGATGGTCATGGAGGCCGCCGGGCATGTCGTCCGTGTGGTCCCCGGACATGCCGACGCCTTCAAGATCACCACCCCGGCGGACCTGGAGCAGGCCGCCGCCCTCATCGCCCGCAGGAGCCTGTCATGAGCCAGCACACCGCCGCCGACCGCCCCGCCGACCGCCCGTTCCCGCTGCCCCGGACAGGGATCGGGGTGGACGTGCACGCCGTGGCGGACCCGGAACGTCAGGGCCCTGACGCACAGGAGCACCGCGCCGCCGTGGAGCGCGGGTGTTGGGTGGCGGGCCTGCACTGGCCCGGCGAGTCGGCGCTGGCCGGCCACTCGGATGCGGACGTCGCCGCGCACGCCTGCTGCGACGCGCTGTTCTCTGCCGCCGGCATCGGGGACCTGGGGCAGCACTTCGGCACCGGCCGTGTCGAGTTCGCCGGTGCCTCCGGCAGCACCCTGCTGGCCGAGGCCGCGCGTCTGGTCCGTGAGGCGGGGTACGAGATCGGCAACGTCGCGGTGCAGGTGGTGGGCAACCGTCCGAAGATCGGAACGCGGAGGGACGAGGCCCAGGCCGTGCTCTCGGAGGCCGCCGGCGCCCCGGTGTCCGTCTCCGGCACCACCACGGACCGCCTCGGCCTGACCGGCCGCGGCGAGGGCACCGCGGCGATCGCCACGGCGCTGGTATACCCGCGCGACGCCGGCTGACCGGCCCGCTGACCGGCCCGCGCGACGGCCCCGATAGGATCGGGGACCGTGGCACAGCGTTTCTATGACACCCAGGCGGCCCAGGTCCGCGATTTCGTCCCCGTCCGCCCCGGCGAGGCGTCGGTCTACTACTGCGGCGCCACCGTGCAGGGCATGCCGCACGTGGGGCATGTGCGCAGCGCCATCGTCTTCGACATCCTCGTGCGCTGGCTGGAGGCCTCCGGCCTGAAGGTCACCTCGGTCCGCAACGTCACGGACATCGACGACAAGATCCTGGACCGCTCCGCCGCGTCCATGGAGGACGACTTCGAGGCCTCGGCCCTGTACCCGGCGCGCGAGCAGTGGTGGGCGCTGGCCTACCGGTTCGAGAAGGCGTTCGACGCCGCCTACCTGGCCCTCGGCGTCCGCCGTCCCACTTACGAGCCGCGAGCCACCGGCCACGTGACCGAGATGTTCGCGCTCATCCAGCGCCTCATGGACCGCGGCCACGCCTACCCGGCCACCGACGACTCCGGGGATGTGTACTTCGACGTCCGTTCCTTCGCCGCCTACGGCTCCCTCACGCGTCAGCGCGTGGAGGACATGCAGGACGCCCCGGACGCGGACCCGCGCGGCAAGCGCGACCCCCGCGACTTCGCCCTGTGGAAGGGCGCCAAGGCCGGAGAGCCGGAGACCGCCCGGTGGGACTCCCCGTGGGGCCGCGGCCGCCCGGGCTGGCACCTGGAGTGCTCGGCCATGGCCACCAAGTACCTCGGCGCCGAGTTCGACATCCACGGCGGCGGCCTGGACCTGCGCTTCCCGCACCATGAGAACGAGCTGGCCCAGTCCTCGGCCGCCGGTGACCCGTTCGCCCGCTTCTGGCTGCACAACGGCCTGGTTACCTACGAGGGCGAGAAGATGTCCAAGTCCGTCGGCAACACCATCTCCCCGGAGGAGATGATGCAGATGGCCCGCCCGAAGGCCGTCCGCTACTTCCTCGGCCAGGCCCACTACCGCTCCCAGCTGGACTACCGCCCGGGTGCTCTGGACGAGGCCGAGGCTGCCGTGGAGCGCATCGAGAACTTCGTCTCGCGCGCCTCCTCCCAGCTGGGAGACTCCGCCGTGAACCACGACGACGGCACGCCCCTGGGCGCGCACGTCCCGGAGGCCTTCCGCGCGGCGATGGAGGACGACCTCAACGTGCCGCAGGCGCTCGCCGTGCTGCACGAGACCGTCCGCTTGGGCAACTCCGCCCTGGCGGCGAAGGAGACGGACGCCGTGGCCGCCCGGTACGCCGAGGTCACCGCGATGACCCGCATCCTCGGCCTGGACGACGTCCCGGAGTCCTCCGCCGGCGCCGCCGGCCCGGCCGCCGACGCCCTGGACTCGCTGGTGCGCTCGCAGATCGAGGCCCGCGCCCAGGCCCGCGCCGAGAAGGACTGGGCCACCGCGGACCGCATCCGCGACGCCCTGACGGCCGCTGGCATCGTGGTGGAGGACGGCGCGGACGGCGCCACCTGGCACCTGGCCGACTGAGCCGGTGCCCTCCGTCCGCAGAGGCGAGCGCCACTAGACTGGCCGCTGAGTCGGTGAGCCGGGTGCCGTCGTCGTGCCCCGCCGCCCCCGTACCCCGCCGGAGCCGAGGGCTCCGCGCAGTCCCCACCCGCTGAAGGAGACGCCATGTCGTCCGCACCCCGCTCCGGCGGTTCCCGCAAGGCCAAGGGCAAGAAGGGCCCGCAGAAGGGCACCGGCGGCCACGGCCGCAGGGCGCTCGAGGGCAAGGGCCCCACCCCGAAGGCCGAAGACCGCGTCTACCACAAGGCCTACCGCAACAAGCAGCTCGCCGAGCGTGCGGCGGCCAAGCGTCCGGCGTCGCCGCGCCGGCAGCGTTCCTCCACCGCGGATGAGACCGTGTCCGGCCGCAACCCGGTGGTGGAGGCGCTGCGCGCCGGCATCCCGGCGAAGGCCCTCCACGTGGCCACCCGCATCGAGGTGGACGATCGCGTGAAGGAGGCCCTGCGCCAGTGCGCCGAGCAGGGGATCCCGGTCATGGAGAACACCAAGCCGGAGCTGGACCGCATGTCCGGCGAGGCCATCCACCAGGGCCTGGTCCTGCAGATCCCGCCGTACGACTACGCGGACGCCCTGGACCTGGCCCGCACCACCCTGGAGAAGGACGCGGCCGGGCACCTGCGCACCCGTCCGCTGCTCATCGCGTTGGACGGCATCACGGACCCGCGCAACCTCGGCGCGATCATCCGCTCCGGCTCCGCGTTCGGCGCGGACGGCGTGATCGTCCCGTCCCGCCGCTCCGTGGGCGTCACCGCCACCGCCTGGCGCACCTCCGCCGGCGCGGCCGCCCGCGTCCCGGTGGCGCAGGCCGGCAACCTGAACACCACGCTGGCCGAGCTGCACCGCATGGGCTACTTCGTGCTCGGCCTGGACGGCGGCGGAGACGTCGGTCTGCCGGGCCTGGAGCTGGCCACCGAGCCTCTCGTGCTCGTGGTGGGCGCCGAGGGCAAGGGGCTGTCCCGCCTGGTGCGCGAGCACTGCCAGCAGATCGTCTCCATCCCGATCGACTCGTCCATGGAGTCCCTCAACGCCTCCATGGCGGTGGGCGTCTCCCTGTACGAGATCTCGGTGCAGCGCTCGGGTGGCCGGAATGCCTCCGCACAGGACGCTTCCTGACGTTTCGTCCACGCATGGCGTGTGAACCGCGTCATAGGGTCCCGAACCGCGGTCCAGGCTGTATGTTGTGTGCATCACATCACGCGATGTGACCCACTGCGGGCCGGAACACCGTCTCCGGCATCGGCCCGCAGCGCTCGCACACCACGGTCGCCGCGGCGACCCCGAACGCTGAGGACACTTCCCATGAAGAGGACCGCATCCCCGCTCCGCATCACCGCCGCCATGGCTGTCCTGGCCCTCGGTCTCACCGCCTGCGGTGACTCCGGTGCCGGCGACGGCAACGGTGACGGCAACGACGGCCCCTACAAGATCGGCATCTCCCAGCTGACCTCGCACCCGGCGCTCGACGCCACCGCCGAGGGCTTCCAGGAGGCCTTCGACGAGGCCGGCATCGAGGTGGAGTTCGACCTGCAGAACGCCCAGGGCGAGGTCGCCACCGCGAACTCGATCGCCAACACCTTCGCCGGTGACGGAGGCGTGGACCTGGTCGCCTCGATCGCCACCCCGGCCGCCCAGGCCGCCGCCACCGCGGTAAAGGACAAGCCGGTCGTCTTCATGGCCGTCACCGACGCCGTCGGCGCCGGCATCGTCGAGGACGAGGAGAAGCCGGGCGGCAACGTCACCGGCCAGTCCGACCGCAACCCGGTGAAGGAGCAGCTGCAGCTGCTGCTGGACGTCAAGGACGACGTCAAGACCGTCGGCATCGTCTGGAACTCCGGCGAGGCGAACTCGAAGTCCCAGGTGGAGCAGGCCAAGGAGGCCGCCAAGGAGCTGGGCATCGAGATCAAGGACGTGACCGTCACCAACTCCTCCGAGGTCCAGCAGGGCGTGCAGTCGCTGTCCGACGTGGACGGCATCTACGTGCCGACCGACAACGCGGTGGTCTCCGCCCTCGAGTCCGTGATCTCCTTCGGCCAGGAGAACGAGATCCCGGTGATCTCCGCGGACACCGACTCCGTGGAGCGCGGCGCCCTGGGCACCTACGGCATCGACTACGAGCAGCACGGCAAGCTCGCCGGCGAGATGGCCGTCAAGATCCTCAAGGACGGCGAGGACCCGGCCGACATGGCGGTCGGCTTCGCCCCGGAGGACGCCCTCGAGCTGGTCGTCTCCCCTGAGAACGCCAAGAAGTTCGGCGTGGAGATCCCGCAGGAGGTCATCGACCGCGCCGACGAGACCATCGACTGACCCACTCTCCCCGTTCGCACCGGGTGCGGCCCTGACAGGACCCGTGTCCTGGTCAGGGCCGCCCCCGTGTGGGACCCCCCGGCGGCACGACGACGGCCGCCCGCCCGGCAGGGGCGGCACACCGTGGTCGCAGGTCGCCTCCCAGAAAGGCTTCACGCATGATCTCAGCGCTCGAACTGGGTCTGGTCTACGCCGTGATGGCACTCGGCGTGTACCTGACCTTCCGCATCCTCAACTTCCCGGACCTCACCGTGGACGGGTCGTACACCTCCGGCGCCGCGACCGCGGCGGTCCTCATCACCAACGGCACCCACTGGGCACTGGCCATGGTCGCGGCGTTCTTCGTCGGCACCGCCGCCGGCCTCATCACGGGCCTGCTGCACACGAAGGGCAAGATCGACGGGCTGCTCGCCGGCATCCTGACGATGATCGCCCTGTACTCGGTCAACCTGCGCATCATGGGCGGGGCGAACATCCCGCTGCTGGGCCAGGACACCCTGTTCTCCGGGCTGGCCGGATTCGGCGTCGGCCGCAACTGGCAGTCCGTGGCGGTCCTGTTCATCCTCGTGTTCGTCCTGAAGCTGGTCCTGGACTGGTTCCTGCACACGGACATGGGCCTGGCCCTGCAGGCCACCGGCGACAACGAGGAGATGATCCGCTCCTACGGCGTCTCCACGGACCGCATGAAGATCCTCGGTCTGATGCTCTCCAACGGCCTGGTCGCCCTCTGCGGATCTGCCATGGCGCAGTACCAGGGCTTCTCGGACATCTCGATGGGCATCGGCCTCATCCTGGTGGGCCTGGCCTCGGTGATCGTCGGCCAGGCGATCTTCGGCACCCGCACCGTGTTTATCGCGACCTTCGCGGTGATCGTGGGTGCCGTCCTCTACCGCGTGATCATCCAGCTGGCGCTGAACGCCGGCCTGAACCCGAACGACATGAAGCTGATCTCGGCCGCCCTCGTGGTGCTCGCCCTGCTGCTGCCGCAGTTCGGCATCGCCAAGCGCCTGAGCATCCGATCCAGGGCCACGGCGGACTCCTCCTCCCCGGCTGCCGTGGACGCCGAGGCCGACGCTCCTACCCCGCAGGAGGCCACCCGTGCTTGAGATCCGTGACGTCTCCAAGACGTTCTTCCCGAACACCGTCAACGAGCGCAAGGCGCTGCGCGGCATCGACCTGCACCTGGACGAGGGCGACTTCGTCACGGTCATCGGCTCCAACGGCGCCGGAAAGTCCACCGTCCTCAACACGATCGCCGGCAAGCTGACCCCGGACACCGGCTCGGTGTCCGTGGCGGGCAAGGACGTCACGAAGATGGCCGACCACCGCCGCGCGCAGTGGATCGGCCGCGTGTTCCAGGACCCGACGGCCGGCACGGCGCCGAACCTGACGATCCAGGAGAACATGGCGCTGGCCTTCCGCCGCGGCCACGTCCGCGGCCTGGCCGCCGGCGTCTCGAAGTCCCGCAAGGACCTGTTCCGCGAGGCGCTCACCACGCTGGAGCTCGGTCTGGAGAACCGCCTCACCACCAAGGTGGGTCTGCTCTCCGGCGGCCAGCGCCAGGCGCTGTCCCTGCTCATGGCGACCTTCTCCGGCCCGAAGATCCTGCTGCTGGACGAGCACACCGCAGCGCTCGACCCGTCCCGCGCCGAGCTGGTCACCCGCCTGACCGAGCAGGTCGTGGCGGAGCACCGGCTGACCACGCTGATGGTCACGCACAACATGGACCAGGCGCTGCAGGTCGGCAACCGGCTGATCATGATGCACGACGGCGAGATCATCCTCGAGCTGGACGAGCAGGAGAAGGCCGGCAAGACCGCCCAGGACCTGCTCGCCGAGTTCGGCAAGATCAAGGGTGCGGTGGTGGATGACAAGACCATGCTCCAGTGATCTGGGCGCCGTGGGGGCAGGGGCCGTGCCCGGTCCGACCGGTCCGGCGTCTGTTCCCGCCGGACCCTGCCGCGCGGTAGCGTCTCAGACGTGGAGAAGCCTCAGAACGTCGCCGTGTCCGCCGATCATCCGGTGTCCGTCGCCGGAACCCGTCCCGTGACCCTCACCGGTCGCATCCCCGTCACGGAGGTGGAGCCCGTCGTCGAGGGCGGCAGCTTCCCGGCGAAGGCCGTGGTGGGGGAGGACGTGCCTGTCCGCGCCACCGTGTTCCGTGAAGGTCATGACGGCCTGGGCGCCACCGCCCGGCTGATCGGCCCGGACGGCGCCGAGGTCCAGCGGGTGCACATGCGCCCCGGCCGTCCCGGCCTGGACGAGTTCCTCGCGACCCTGCGCCCCTCGCGGCCGGGCCTGCACCACTTCGTGGTGGAGGGATGGTCGGACCCGGTGGGCACCTGGCATCACGCGGCAGAGGTGAAGATCGCCGCCGGAGTCGATGTGGAGCTGATGCTGGCCGAGGGCGAGGCCCTCTTCGCCCGTGCCGCCGAGGACGCCACCCGCTCCGCCGAGGACCGTGCCCTGTTCTCCGCCGCCGCCCGCACTCTGGGGGACACCTCCCGCCTGCCCGCCGAGCGCCTGGCTGCGGCCGAGGACCCGGAGCTGGTCGCCGCGCTCGCCGCACGCCCCCTCCGCGAGCTGCTCTCCAGCTCGGAGGAGTACCCGCTGGACGTGCAGCGCGAGCTGGCCGGCCGCGGCGGCTGGTACGAGTTCTTCCCGCGCTCGGAGGGCGCCCGCTTCGACGAGGCCACCGGCACCTGGCACTCGGGCACCTTCGCCACCGCCGCCGAACGCATCCCGGCCGTGGCCTCCATGGGCTTCCAGGTCCTCTACGTCCCGCCGATCCACCCGATCGGCCACGCCCACCGCAAGGGCCCGAACAACACGCTGACCGCCGGTGAGCAGGACCCGGGATCGCCGTGGGCCATCGGCTCGGAGGCGGGCGGCCATGACGCCGTGCACCCGGACCTGGGCACCCTCGAGGACTTCGACGCCTTCGTGGCCGCCACCCGGGAGAACGGCCTCGAGCTCGCCCTGGACCTGGCGCTGCAGTGCGCCCCGGACCACCCCTGGGTGCAGAGCCACCCGGAGTGGTTCACCACCCGCGTGGACGGCACCATCGCCTACGCGGAGAACCCGCCGAAGAAGTACCAGGACATCTACCCGCTGAACTTCGACAACGACCCGCAGGGTCTGGCCGACGCCGTCCTCGAGGTGGTGCGCGGCTGGGTCGCCCGCGGCGTGCACATCTTCCGCGTGGACAACCCGCACACCAAGCCGCTGTGGTTCTGGGAGTGGCTGATCGCGCAGGTCCGCGCCGAGACCCCGGAGGTCGTCTTCCTCGCCGAGGCGTTCACCCGCCCGGCGATGATGCACGCCCTCGGACGCGTGGGCTTCCAGCAGTCCTACGGCTACTTCACCTGGCGGAACACCCGGGAGGAGCTGGAGGAGTACCTCGAGGAGGTCACGCAGCAGACGGCGGGCTTCTACCGCCCGAACTTCTTCGTGAACACCCCGGACATCCTCACCGAGTACCTGCAGACCGGCGGCCCCGGTGCCTTCCGCATCCGCGCCGTCGTCGCCGCGATGTCCAATCCGCTGTGGGGTGTCTACGCCGGCTTCGAGCTGTTCGAGCATGTGCCGCGGCCGGGCGCCGAGGAGTACATCGACTCGGAGAAGTACGAGTACCGCCCGCGGGACTGGGCCGGCGCCGAGGCCGCGGGGCAGTCCCTGGCCCCGTACCTGACCCGCCTCAACGAGATCCGGGCCGAGCACCCGGCGCTGCGGGACCTGCAGAACCTGACCCTGCACTCGGCGCTGCATTCGGACGTGCTGGTCTTCTCCAAGCGTCGTGCCGCCGCCCCCGAGGGCATCCACGCAGACGCCGCCGCGGTCACCGACGCCCCGGCCGGCACCGCCGATGACGTCGTCCTGGTGACCGTCACCTGCAACCCGCACGAGGTGGCCGAGTCCACCCTCGAGCTGGACTTCGAGGCGCTCGGCGTCCGCGACGAGGACCGGGACGAGCAGGGCCGCATCGAGGTCGAGGACCTGCTGACCGGTCAGCGTTGGCACTGGGACGAGCGCCCGTACGTGCGCCTGGACCCGTCCGCGGAGCCGGCCCACATCCTGCGGATCGTCCGCGGCTGAGGCGGGCGGGGCCCCGTCGTGGACCCGGATTCGACGACGGCGACCCCTCGCCACCCGCGGAGGGGGCGCCCCCGGTGCCCCGTCGCCCACCGTTCGCCACCGAGAGGACCGCATGAGCACCCCGTCCCCCGCCCCGCTGCCCGTCGAGCAGGAGTTGCTGGCCGCCGTCGCGCAGGGCCGCCACTACGCTCCCCACGACGTGCTGGGCGCTCACCCGCACCCGGACGGCACCGCCGTGACCTACCGCGTGCTGCGCCCACTGGCGGGGACGGTCGAGGTCGTGCGCGCCGGGGACGGCGTGCGCGTGGAGCTCGAGCATGAGCACGACGGCGTCTTCGTCGGCGTGGCCCCGATCCCCGCGGCGGCCGGCGTCTCCGCCGGGGACTACCGGGTGCACGTGGCCTACCCGGTCGGGGAGGACGGCGCCCTCGGTGACGTCGAGGAGCAGGACGACCCGTACCGGCACCTGCCGACCGTCGGCGAGCTGGACCTGCACCTGATCGCGGAGGGCCGCCATGAGCGGCTCTGGGAGGCGCTGGGAGCGAGAGTGCGCCGTTCAGACGATGGGGCCGTCGTCGGAACCTCCTTCGCGGTGTGGGCGCCGAACGCGCGCGCCGTCCGCGTGGTGGGGGACCACAACGGCTGGTCCGGGCGCGTGCAGGCGATGCGCAGCCTGGGCGCCTCCGGCGTCTGGGAGCTGTTCGTGCCCGGCGTCGGCCACGGCACCCGCTACAAGTACGAGATCCTCGGCGTGGACGGCCACTGGCGGCAGAAGGCGGACCCGCTGGCCCGCTGGACCGAGGTGCCGCCGGCCACCGCGTCGCGCGTCTGGGACTCGGAGTACACGTTCCGGGACCGCGAGTGGATGCAGCGCCGTGCGCAGACCGACCCGCACGAGCAGCCGCTGAGCGTCTACGAGGTGCACCTGGGCTCCTGGCGTCCGGGCCTGGGCTACCGGGAGTTGGCGGAGCAGCTCGTGGAGTACGTGACGTGGCTGGGCTTCACGCACGTGGAGTTCCTGCCCCCGGCCGAGCATCCGTTCGGCGGCTCCTGGGGCTACCAGGTGACCGGTTTCTACGCGCCGACCTCCCGGTTCGGCACCCCGGACGAGTTCAAGCACCTGGTGGACGCGCTGCATGCGGCGGGCATCGGTGTGATCGTGGACTGGGTCCCGGCGCATTTCCCCAAGGATGAGTTCGCGCTCGGACGGTTCGACGGCTCCTGCGTGTACGAGCACCCGGACCCGCGCCGCGGTGAGCACCCGGACTGGGGCACCTACGTCTTCGACTACGGGCGGCCACAGGTGCGGAACTTCCTGGTGGCCAACGCCCTGTACTGGCTGGAGGAGTTCCACATCGACGGGCTGCGCGTGGACGCCGTGGCCTCGATGCTGTACCTGGACTACTCCCGCAACGAGGGCGAGTGGGAGCCGAACGTCCATGGCGGCAACCACAACCTGGAGGCCATCGCCTTCCTGCGCGAGGTGAACACCACCGCGTACCGCTCGCATCCGGGCATCCACATGATCGCGGAGGAGTCCACGGCGTTCGAGGGCGTCTCTGCCCCGGTGGACGCCGGCGGCCTGGGCTTCGGCAAGAAGTGGAACATGGGCTGGATGCACGACACCCTGGCCTACCTCGGCGAGGACCCCGTGAACCGCTCGTGGCACCACGGGCAGTGGACGTTCTCCATGGTCTACGCGTACTCGGAGAACTACGTGCTGCCCCTATCCCATGACGAGGTGGTGCACGGCAAGGGCTCGCTGCTGACGAAGATCCCCGGCGATCGGAGCGTCCAGCTGGCCACCCTGCGGGCGTACTTCGCATACATGTGGGCGCACCCGGGCAAGAAGCTGCTGTTCATGGGCGGTGAGTACGCCCAGCCCTCCGAATGGTCCGAGGGCGACGGCCTGGACTGGGGCGCCTCCTGGGCGCCCGAGCACCGCGGCGTGCAGCTGACGATGAGGGAACTGAACCGCCAGTACGGCAAGACACCGGCCCTGTGGTCCGCGGACCACACGCCGGACGGATTCACCTGGCTGGAGAAGGATGCCGCTCAGGAGAACCTGCTCGCCTTCGTGCGGCATGCCGCCGCCGGGCACGACGACGGCCGGGACCTCGTCTGCCTGACCCACCTCTCCGGGGTGGAGCGTCAGGGCTACCGCCTGGGCGTACCGTCGGCGGGGCAGTGGGAGATCGTGCTCGACACCTCGGATGCCGCGTTGGCCGGCAGAGCGGAGGACGCTGCGGCACAGGATGCGCTTCTCGCGCAGCGGAGCATGTCCACGGTGACGGCAGAAGACACGCCGTGGCACGGACAAGACCACTCCGTGGTGGTGAACGTGCCGGCGCTGACCACACTGTGGCTGCGTCCACGGTGCGGCACGATGTGACCGACCACACCACACGCCGGACCGTCCGCGAACCGGCGCAAACGGTGGAAGACCCCGCCAGAACCCGCGGAATACCGCGGAATCCGAGGTGCAGGTGCCGGAGCCGACTCCGATTTTGCGTGTGGGTGGGGATGTGTGT
>NZ_KV809421.1:0-7200 GCF_001812555.1 Micrococcus sp. HMSC067E09
GCTGCTTGACGAAAACCATAGAGGCACCCCACCCTGGCCTCGGCCTCCTCCACGGTCTCCCTGCTGGTGGCCGAGGAGCGCCGCGGCGAGGCCATGGGCTTCTACGGCTCGGCCATGACCGCCGGATCCGCCATGGGCGCCCCGCTGGCCGGGGTGTTCATCGACTCCGTGTCCCCGGAGGCCGGCTATGTGTTCGCCGTGGCCGTCTCCCTGCTGCTGGTGGGCGTGGCCGCGCTGCTGGGCGCCCGCGGCCGGCGCCGGGCCTGATGTGCGTCGGCCCCCTGTGGCCGAACGACCGGCGTCGCCGCCCGATGACGGTCACACGCTCTGCACGGGCACGGTCTCTTCGTGGTCCAGGACACAGTCCGTCACAGGTTTCATTCCTGCTGGTCCCCGTGTTCCACTGACAGTGGACCCTGTTCTTGATCATGACACCTCGACCTCTGTGAGGAGATCACGATGACCGCTGTCGCCGCCGGCCCTGAGGCCACCGACGTCCCGAAGGATCCCGCCGCCGCGGACCGCCCCACCCTCCGCGAGCTCGCCGAACGCGACAGCGTGGACTACATCCTGGCCACCTTCGTGGACATGACCGGCCGTGCCTGCTCCAAGCTGGTGCCCGTCTCCGCCGCCGAGGAGCTGGAGGCCGGCGGCATGGGGTTCTCCGGCTTCGCCGCCGGCAACATCGGACAGGGCCCGCAGGACCCGGACCTGCTGGTCCTGCCGGACCCGGACTCCTGGATGCCGCTGCACTTCCTGCAGGAGGGCCTGGCCATGGTCCAGTGCGATCCGCACGTGGAGGGCCGTCCGTGGCCCTATGCCCCTCGCGTGATCCTGCGCAACACCCTGGCCCGTCTGGCGGCGAGGGACATGACCGCGATGGTCGGCGCGGAGCTGGAGTACTTCATCCTGCGCCGCACCGAGGACGGCGGCATCGCCACCGGCGACGACGAGGACACCTCCCCGAACCCCTGCTACGACGCCCGCGGCGTCACCCGCATGTTCGACCACCTCACCACCGTGGCCGCCGCCATGAACGAGCTGGGCTGGGACAACTACGCCAACGACCACGAGGACAGCGCCGGCCAGTTCGAGCAGAACTTCAAGTACGCCGACGCGCTGACCACTGCGGACCGGGTGATCGCCGCTCGCTACATCATCTCGATGATCGCCCACCGGGAGGGCTACGTCGCCTCCTTCATGCCCAAGCCGTTCACCGAGCGCGCCGGGTCCGGCCTGCACATGCACCTCTCCCTCTGGGACGGTGGCACCCCGCTGTTCCCGGATGCCGAGGACGACCGCGGGCTGGGCCTGTCCGAGACCGCCTACGGGTTCATCGGCGGCCTGCTGGAGCACGGTCCGGCGCTGCAGGTCTTCCTGGCGCCCACCGTCAACTCCTACAAACGGGCCAACGCCACCACCACCGTCTCCGGCGCCACCTACGCCCCGCAGATGTCCACCTACGGCGGCAACGACCGCACCCAGTCCATCCGCGTGCCGGAGGGCAACCGAGTAGAGCTGCGCACCGGCGACGGCGCCGGCAACCCGTACCTGATGCTGGCCTCCGCCCTGGAGGCCGGCCTGGACGGCATCGACCGCAGCCTGGACCCGGGCGACCCCGCCGAGCCGGGCGGCAACTCCGCCGGCGCCAAGCGCCTGCCGATGACCCTGCTCCATGCCGTGGACGCCCTCCGCGCCGACGAGACCATCCTGGGCTGCCTCTCCGGTGACCGGGAGATCGGCGAGTACTACGCGAGTCTGAAGGAGACGGAGTTCTTCACCTGGCACAACCGGGTCAGCGACTGGGAGGTCGAGACCTACCTCACCCAGATCTGACCTCGTCCTGAGACTGCTTCGCCCCCGGGGCCGGCGACGGCCCGGCCCCGGGGCACAGGACCGGCACCCGCGCCGGAGCCGACACAGTGACCACCGTGAGAGAGGAGACCGCCGATGTGCGGGATCGCCGCCCTGCAGATCAAGAATCCCGAGATGGGCCCGCAGCTGGGAACCCTGCTGCACTCCATGACCTGTGACCTGATCGAGCGTGGCCCGGACTCCGCCGGACTCGCCGTCTACGACGATCCTCAGACCATGCAGGGTGCGGCCAGCCTGGTCTCACTGCTGGGCATCGATCTGCCGCTGCCGGCCGCTGAGCTCGCCGACCGCCTGACGGAGCGGCTCGAGGGCGCTGAGACCACCGTGGAGGCCGTGGGGCACACCACCCTGGTCCGTTCCCAGGCGTCCACCGACGCCCTGCTGCAGGCCCTGGAGGAGCTCGCCCCGGAGGCCTCGGTGATCGGCCAGGGCTCCCATGTGGCCGTCATGAAGGGCGTGGGCAATCCTCGTGAGGTCGCCTCCGCCCACGGCCTGGAGGCGATGTCCGGGACCCGCGGCGTCACCCACACCCGCATGGCCACCGAGTCCGCGGTGACGGCCGCCGGCTCCCACCCCTACTCCGTCGCGGACGATCTCTGCCTGGTGCACAACGGCTCCTTCTCCAACCACCTCACCGTGCGCGACGAGCTGGAGCGCCACGGAGTGCGCTTCGGCTCGGACAACGACTCCGAGGTGGCTGCCCGGTATGTGGCGTCCCAGCTGGAGGAGGGCGCGGACCTCGAGACCGCCCTGCTGCGCCTGGGCGAGGTGTTCGACGGCTTCTACACCCTGGTGGTGACCACTCGGGACGGGATGGCCGTGGTGCGTGATCCCATCGCCTGCAAGCCCTGCGTGGTGGCCGAGACCGACGACTGGGTCGCGGTGGCCTCCGAGTTCCGGGCGCTGTCCGAGCTGCCCGGCATCGAGTCCGCCCGCGTGTTCGAACCCGAGCCCGGCCGCGTCTACACCTGGTGACCTCCGGGTCGGACATGTCCGTCCCGAACGCACTGCCCCGCCGCGCCCGATCCGAGACCCCCTCCAGGAGTGATCCCCGCATGAGCACCCTCCCGACCGCCGCACCGCGGCATCCCGCCGAGGCCGACGCCGCCGAGCACGTGAGTGTCGACCTGGCCGAGCAGTCCGTCCGCGAGCTCAACGCCGCCCTGCACGACCCCGCCGCCACTGCCACCCGCTGGACCGTGACCCATCCGCGTGGACTGCATTCCATCGCCGTCGGCGTGGACCGCGAGGTGCGGGTCGACGTCGAGGGCCACGTCGGCTACTACTTCGGCGGCATGAACAAGCACGCCACCCTCACCGTCTCCGGCAGCGCCGGGCAGGGCCTGGCGGAGAACATCATGTCCGGCCGTGTCCACGTCCACGGGGATGCCTCCCAGTCCGCCGCCGCGACCGGCCGGGGCGGGCTCGTGGTCATCGACGGCAACGCCTCCGCCCGCTGCGGGATCTCCATGAAGGGGGTGGACATCGTCGTCGGCGGCAGCGTGGGCCACATGTCCGCCTTCATGGCCCAGGCCGGCCGAATGGTGGTCTGCGGCGACGCCGGGGAGTCCCTCGGCGACTCGATCTACGAGGCCCGCCTCTACGTGAAGGGGTCGGTGGCCTCGCTGGGCACCGACTGCGTGGAGAAGCAGATGCGGGACGAGCACCGCCGGGAGCTCGCCGGGCTGCTGCAGGCGGCCGGGCGCACCGAGTCCCCGGAGGAGTTCCGCCGCTACGGCTCGGCTCGGCGGCTCTACCACTTCACCGCCGACAACTCGAAGGCCTACTGAGCCCGTTCCGGCTGGGCCGCCCGCTGCGGCCCGGATGCCCCGCCCGAGCAGACACACCCGCCTGTCCCCGTACAGGGACGTCACGGAGAGGACACCCCTCATGCCCCAGCAGAACCAGACCGCAGCCCAGGTCCGCGCGGACGCCGTGCCCGGGCCCGGCGACCACGGCCTGCGCGAGTCGGCCACCTTCGACCGCGCCACCATCCACGCCATCCAGCGTGCCGCCGAGACCGGTGTCTACGACATCCGAGGATGGGGTGCCAAGCGGCGGGTCCCGCACTTCGACGACCTGCTCTTCCTGGGAGCCTCCGTCTCCCGCTATCCCCTGGAGGGCTACCGGGAGAAGTGCGCCACCGACGTGGTGCTGGGGGACCGGCACGCGAAGACCCCGCTGCATCTGGACATCCCGATCACCATCGCCGGCATGAGCTTCGGTGCGCTGTCCGCCAACGCCAAGGAGGCGCTGGGCACCGGAGCCTCGGCCGTGGGCACCTCCACCACCACCGGCGACGGCGGCATGACCGATGAGGAGCGCGACCACTCCGACACCCTCGTCTACCAGCTGCTGCCCTCCCGCTACGGCATGAACCCGGACGACCTGCGGCGGGCCGACGCCATCGAGGTGGTCGTGGGCCAGGGCGCCAAGCCCGGCGGTGGCGGCATGCTGCTGGGCCAGAAGATCACCCAGCGGGTGGCCGAGATGCGCACCCTGCCGCAGGGCATCGATCAGCGCTCGGCCTCCCGACATCCGGACTGGACCGGCCCGGACGACCTGGAGATCAAGATCGGCGAGCTGCGTGAGATCACCGACTGGGAGAAGCCGGTGTTCGTGAAGGTCGGCGCCACCCGCCCCTACTACGACACCTCCCTGGCGGTGAAGGCCGGGGCGGACGTCGTGGTCCTGGACGGCATGCAGGGCGGCACCGCCGCCACCCAGGAGGTGTTCATCGAGCACGTCGGCATCCCGATCCTGGCGGCCGTGCCCGAGGCCGTCCGTGCCCTGAAGGACATGGGCATGCACCGGAGGGTCCAGCTGGTGGTCTCCGGCGGGATCCGCAACGGCGCCGACGTCGCCAAGGCCATGGCCCTGGGCGCCGATGCGGTGTCCATCGGAACCGCCGCGCTGATCGCCCTGGGAGACAACAGCCCCCGCTACCGGGACGAGTACGCCGCCCTGGGGTCTGCCCCGGGCTACTACGACGACTTCCAGGACGGCCGAGACCCGGCCGGCATCTCCACCCAGGATCCGGAGCTCTCCGCCCGGCTGGACCCGGTGGAGGGCGGTCGGCGGGTGGAGAACCTGCTGCGGGTGATGACCATGGAGGCCCAGACCATCGCCCGGGCCTGCGGCAAGTCGGACCTGCGCCACCTCGAGCCGGAGGACATGGTGGCCCTGACCCTGGAGGCCTCCGCCATGGCGAAGGTCCCGCTGGCCGGCACCGACTGGATCCCCGGCACCCGCTGACCACCGCTCCGCAGGACCACTGGACCACGGAAGGACACGCCCCGGAGGTCCGCCGCGCCGTGGCTGTGACGTGGACCGGCGGTGCCGCTCGGCCCGTGGCCGGCGGGATGGGGCACAATGCTGTCCATGACTGCCCAGGTTCCCTCCGCCCCGGCTCCCGGCGAGCCGGATCCGCTGTCCGAGACCGCCGCCGTGCCTCTGGGCGGACGGGTGCCCCCCGTTGAGGGCAGGCAGCAGGGGACGAGGGTGGCGCCGCCTACGGCGGATCCCGCCCCGGCGATCCCCGCGGACTCCTCTGTGGGGGAGGATCCGGAGGAGCCGGTGGGCGGGCGTCTGGAGCGTTCCATCGGCGACCAGGTGAAGTTCTACCGCACCGCGCTGGGGATGACCGCCACCGAGCTGGCCAGTGTGACGGGCCTGTCCAAGGCGATGATCTCCAAGATCGAGCGGGCCGCCACCTCCTGCTCCCTGAAGACCCTGGACCTGCTGGCCACCGGCCTGGGCATCCCGGTCACCGAGCTGTTCCGAGGCCTGGACCGCAAGCACCAGGCGGTGCACACCGCCGCAGGCGAGGGGGCCGTGGTGGTCCGCTCCGGCTCCGCCTCGGGCGTGGAGTACCGCACCCTCGGGGCCCTGCCGCACCGGACCAAGTCGATGCGTCCGGCCCTGATCACCTTCGCCGAGGGCGCTGACATCTCAGAGACGTTCCAGCATCCGGGCAGCGAGTTCATCCATGTGCTGGCCGGCGCGCTGGTCTACGCCCACGGCGACCGCCGGTATCACCTGCGCACCGGGGACTCGCTCTACTTCGACGGGGAGGCTCCGCACGGGGTGGCCCAGCTGCTGGCCACCCCGGTGCGGATGCTGTCAGTGGTGGACGCCCCGGCCGGCTCGGGCTCCGACGGGCACAACTGAGCCGACGGGCACGGCCGGACCGCCCCCGGGACGTCGGTCAGGAGTCGTAGCGGGCGCCCTCGGGCTTGGGCGGCATGACCAACAGCACGATCATGACGATCCATCCCACGGCCGGGATCAGACCCAGCAGGACCAGCCAGCCGCTCATGTTCGCATCGTGCAGCCGACGCACGGCCAGGCCCAGCATGGGCAGGATGTGGGCGACGGTGAACACGAACATCAGGAGGGAACCGACGATGTTCTGGTCCGGCAGACCGGAGGAGGTCGTCCCGGCCGACTCCACCGCAGCCGTGACCTTCCTCACCGGCGGGGCGGGACGGGACGGGGCGGGACGGAGCGGGACATCAGGCCGGGCGGCGGCCCGGTGAGTCGGGACCGCCCGGGCCGCTCGACCTGCCGCCTGCCCGCGCGGCACACTGGTGTCCATGGACTCTGGGTTCTTCGCCGGACGGCTGGCGCACACGGACGTGCTGCACATGCAGCAGACGACCTCCTTCATGTCCAACGACTTCGAGGTCACCGATGCCCAGGAGCGGCCGGTGCTGCGGGTGCGCACCACCGGCTCCGGCGCGAGCCGCTTCTTCATGGGCAACCGGTCCTTCGTGATCGAGGACGCGGAGACCGGCCGCACGCTGTTCGGCTTCGAGGACGTGGTCACGTGGGGCCGGGACCGGATGTCCATGGTGGACGCCGAGGGCCTGCCGCTGGCCCGCCTGCGCCGGGAGCACGCGTTCTTCAGCACCAAGGTGAGCTGCCAGGTGGTGGACGGCACCGAGTTCGAGATCGTCGGCAACGCCTGGGGAAAGGCCTACCAGGTCCACGCCCGCGGGGTGCAGATCGCCGCCGTCGAGCGGCGCTGGGCGGGTCTGTCCCGCGGACTCATGGGGCACTCCCGCTACGAGGTGACGCTGGACCCGTCCATGCCGCCCATCGTGCGCTGCGCCGTGGTCGGCACCGTCCTGGGCCTGGACCTGATGCGGGCGAAGGACCAGTCGAGCAGCTAGACGGAGGCGAGCGGACGTCGTCGTCGGTTCGGCCGGGGCGTGTAGGCGCCCTGACCGCACCGTGACGCCGGCAGGCCCGCCCGGGCGGCTGACCGCGCCGGCGGGACTAGATGTAGGAGGTCATGACGTTGTTGACTCGGGCCGGTGCCAG
>NZ_KV809422.1:0-1499 GCF_001812555.1 Micrococcus sp. HMSC067E09
GGGGTGCCTCTATGGTTTTCGTCAAGCAGCGAGAGCCACTGATGGTGTGGCTGTAGGTGTGCCCGGGTCCTGGTACAGGGTGCCATCGCGGAGCATCGCGTAGAGCACGTCCGTGCGCCGTCGGGCCAGCGCGATCAGCGCTTGGTTGTGGCGTTTGCCCTGGGCTCGTTTCCGTTCGTAGTACGCCCTGGAGGCAGGGTGTGACAGTGAAGCGAACGCTGAGAGGAACAGTGCGCGTTTGAGTCGCTTGTTCCCGCCCCGTGGTGTGCGCTCGCCACGGATCGAGGTCCCGGAGCGGCGTGTGACCGGGGCGATCCCGGCGTAGGAGGCCAGGTGCCCGGCATCGGCGAAGTCCTTGCCCACGACTTCGGTGAGGATCCGTGCTGCGGTCCTGATCCCTACTCCGGGCATCGAGATCAGGACCGGGTGAAGAGGGTGGGCCTCCACCACGGCCTCCACCTGTGAGGCCAGTCCGGCCCGCTGCCGGGTCAGTCCTGCCAGCTGCTCGGCCAGGATCGGGATCACGGTGGCCGCGGCCTGCGTGCCGGCCACCACCACGGACTGCTCGTCCAGGGCGTGGAAGATCTGTTCTGTCAGAGAGGCAGCCAGACGTGGGGCGTGCTTACGCAGCCGGGCACGCACGTGCCCCGGCCCGGCGGTCTTCAGCTGTGCAGGGGTGGGGTACCGGCTCAGCAGGTCTGCCACGGCGGGGTGGGTGATCTTGGGCCCGAGCACGCGTTCGAGTGAGGGGTGGATCTGTGTGAGCAGCCCGCGCAACCGGTTCGAGGTCGCGGTGAGTTGCGCGACGAGGTCGTCGTCGAAACCGGCGAGCATGGCCAGCTCGGCGATCTGTTCCTCATCGGCCCGGATGGAGCGCAGGGTGTGGGGCATAGTGCGGGCTGCTTCGGCGATGATGGCTGCGTCTTTCGCGTCGGTCTTGGCCGCACCGGGGTGCAGGTCAGCGATCCGGCGCATCGCGAGCCCGGGCAGGTAGGCCACCTCAACGCCCTCACAGGTCTGGGCTACCGCCACGGGCAGGGCCCCGATGGTGGCCGGTTGGTCCACCACCAGCAGCGTGGGCCCGTGGGTGGTGGTGAGCTCGGCGAGGACCTCGCGCAGGCGGGTCTCGTCGTTGGGCAGGGCCTTGTCGTAGACCTTCTTCCCTGCCGCGGTCAGGGCCACGGCGTGGTGCTCGGATTTACCGACGTCAAGACCGATGAACACGGCCGGGGTTTGCTGGGCGCTCATGCCTGATCTCCTTCTGGTCCGCCAGTGGCGTGTGCTGGCCGGCCGGGAGGTGATCACGCTCGGCATCCACGTTACGAAGGCCCTTGTCAGTCGGGTCCTGCCTCTATCAGCGATCCGTGATCACCGGACCGGTCCCGGGTGACAACACCCCCCGGATCATGGGTGACTGGGGGCAAACGATCATGCCCAGGACCGGCCGGTCAGCACTCCTTGATCCTGACGGATCCAGGAGCCACGAAGAAGGTAACGGG
>NZ_KV809423.1:0-205 GCF_001812555.1 Micrococcus sp. HMSC067E09
GGGGGGCTCGGGGAAGTGGCGCGTCGATAGCTGGATAGAGGTCGAGGCCTTCCGATGATGGAAGTTCCTACACAGCCATCTGAAAGACCTCGACGTGCTCAACGCTACCTTCGACGACTGTGACCTGACGAAGTTTTGCCGACTGGACGAGCTCGGCCTTCAAGCTACCGGGCAACGGGTGGAGCCCGGGCGGGCGGTACTAGCT
>NZ_KV809424.1:0-16996 GCF_001812555.1 Micrococcus sp. HMSC067E09
GTCTACACCCTCGATTGTGAAGAGCCACTTTAGCAACACGCCCTAGAGGTCCCGTCGCAGCGCGCACGCCACGACCCCGGCCGGCCTGCACCCGCTCGTCCCGATCGGTGGAGGTGTCACGGGAAGGGCGACGGGAGACGTCGGGGCGCTCAGAACCCGAGCGACCCCGCCGCCTCCTGCAGCGCCCGGGCCGAGGCCTGCAGCTGGCGGACCTCACCGGCGTCCAGGTCCGTCTCCAACACCTGGAGCACGCCGGCCCGTCCCACGACGGAGGGCAGGGACAGGGCGACGTCGGTGAGCCCGTGCTCGCCGTCCAGGACGGTGGACACCGGCAGGACGGCACGCTCGTCCTTGAACACGGACTCCAGCAGGCGGTTCGTGGCCACGCCGATCGCATGGTTGGTGGCGCCCTTGCCCTGGATGACCTCGTAGGCGGCGTTGGTCACCGAGTCCGCGATCGCGTCCAGGTCCGGGCGGGTGAACTGCGGGGCCGCCGCCGAGGGCCAGCGCAACAGGGGAACCGGTCCCACGGAGGCCGTGGACCAGGCGGGGAACTCCGTGTCCCCGTGTTCGCCGAGCACCGCGGCATGCACCGAGCGCGGGTGCACGCCCACGCGGGAGGCCAGCAGCCAGCGCAGTCGGGCGGTGTCCAGCAGGGTGCCGGAGCCGATGACCCGTCCGGCGGGCAGGCCGGAGATCCGCTGGGCCACCAGGGTGAGCACGTCCACCGGGTTGGTCACGAGCACCAGCAGGGCGTCCGGTGCGTGCTCCTGCACGGTGGGGACCAGCGAGCGCAGGATGGCCACGTTGGCCTCGGCCAGGTCCAGGCGGGTCTGCCCCGGCTTCTGCTTCGCCCCGGCAGTGATGACCACCACCGAGGAGCCGGACAACACCGCCGGGTCGGCGCCTCCGGTCATGGTGTGGGCGGCGGTGAATGCGGTCCCGTGGGCCAGGTCCAGGACCTCGGCACGGACCTTGGCCTCGTCGATGTCGTACAGGGCGACCTCGTCCGCGACTCCGCTCATCAGGGCAGAGAAACAGACCGAGGTGCCCACGGCGCCGGCGCCGATCACGCCGACCTTGCGGTACTCCGGGCGCGGGGAGGTCGGGGCTGAGACGGACGGGTCGGTGGCTGCGGTCAGGGACGTGGGCGTGGCGTCGTGCTGGTCGCTCATGCCCCACACCCTAGGCGCCATGGCGGGCAGGAATCAGTCCTTGGGCTTCTTCTTGCCCTTCTTCTTGGACTTCTTCTTGTCCTTGTCCTTCTTCTTTTTCTTCTTGGACGTCTTGGCCGCCTTGTCCTTGTCCCCGGAGGTGTGCTCGCCGGAGTTCCCGGAGGTCGTCTCCGGCGCGTCGTCCTCAGCGGCCTCGGCGGCCTCGGCCTGACGGGCCCGGTAGCTGCGCACGTGCAGGCGGTTGCCGCAGTTGGCCTCGTCGCAGAAGCGCTTGGAGCGGTTGCGGCTGGCGTCCACCAGGACGTTGCCGCAGTCCTCGCCGGCGCACACGCGCAGCCGGGCGGCCTCGCCCTCGGCCACCACGTCCGCCAGGGTCAGCGCGGCCAGCGCGGTCAGTCGTTCGACGGCGTCCGAGGTCTGCGAGGCCGGGCCGTAGACCAGGCCCTCCTCCGTCTCCACCAGCGCCAGCGCCCCGACCTCCGCCAGCAGCTCGTTGACCGGTTCCGTGACGTCCTCGCCGGCGTCGGCGGCGGTCCACAGCGCCGCGACGCGGCCGCGCAGCGCATGCGCCCGCTGCAGCGCTGCGTTGGCCACACGCACCCGGGACTTCCCCTCGTGCACCGCCGGCACCACGTCCGGGATCTGCGTGCCGTAGATCAGCCGCTCCTCCAGCACCTGCCCGCCGTGCGGGCCAGGCGCCGTGTTGAGGAACGTGGCGAGCAGGTGGAGGCGGTCCAGCGTGCGTGGGGAGAGCATGTCTGCACTGTACGACGACGGCCCCGGGCCTCGGCAGGGCACGTCGCCTCCCTGCTCGAGGACGGGTGAGGGGACAGGCGGAGGGCAGTGCCGTCGTCGGGAAGGGGAGGTGGCCGCCGCCGGCGGCCCGTGTGCCGGTGGCCGGAACGGGCACGCTGTCACACTCCGACCACATGCCCATGATGTGGATGCCGACTTCTCAATCCTCGAAAGGCGGGGGAGGCTCGGCTAGCGTGATCAGCGCACCGTCGTCACGGGAGGCGGTGGCACCGAGGCATGGGCCCGCGACGAGGCGGCGCCCCACGAAGTCAGGAGACGACCGATGTCGCAGACGGAGAACGCCGGCCGGATGTCCGCCGGCCATGTGATCGTGAAGACCCTCGAGTCGCACGGAGTGGAGCGGATCTACACCGTGCCCGGCGAGTCCTACCTGGATGTGCTGGACGGCCTGCACGACTCGTCGATCGAGAACGTCGTCTGCCGCCACGAGGGCGGCGCCACCTACATGGCCGAGGCCGACGGCAAGATGAACGAGGTCCCCGGCGTGGCCATGGTGACCCGCGGCCCCGGCGCGGCCAACGCGCACGTCGGCCTGCACACCGCCTGGCAGGACTCCACCGCCATGGTGCTGTTCGTGGGCCTGATCCCGTTCGAGCACCGCGACCGCGAGGCCTTCCAGGAGTTCGACCCGCACGCCTGGTTCAACACCGGCGCCAAGCGCGTCATGGTCCTGGACCATGCGGAGCGCGCGTCCGAGATCGTGGCCGAGGCGATGTTCGCCGCCAGTTCCGGCCGGCCCGGCCCCGTGGTGGTCGGCCTGCCGGAGGACGTCATCCAGGAGGAGATCTCCGCGGCGCTGCACCCGCAGATCCCCGTGGCCCAGGGCGGCATGACCGTGGAGGACTGGAAGGCGCTGCACTCCGCTCTGAAGGGCTGCGAGAAGCCCCTGTTCATCACCGGCGGCAACGACTGGACCGACGAGGGCGCTGCCATGCTCACCGAGTGGCTCGAGGCCCATGAGATCCCGGCCGCCGCCGAGTGGCGCACCGAGGGCACCGTGCCGTTCTCCTCGCCGTCCTACATCGGGCCCATCGGCTACGGCCGCCCGGACTGGACGCAGAAGCTGCTGGAGGAGACCGACCTGATCGTGTTCGTCGGCACCGTCCCCGGCGACGTGGTGACCGACGGCTTCACCATCCGCCAGAACTGGGACAAGAAGAACTTCCTGGTCACCATCGACCCGTCCCTGCGCGGCCGCTCCGGCCCGGTGTCCCACCAGATCGTGGCCAAGCCGGACGTGTTCGTCCGGGACCTGGTGCGCATGGACCTCGCCGTGAAGGACGAGTGGCGTGCGTGGACCCGGCGCATGCGAGGCGAGCAGGAGGAGTTCGCGGCGCTGCCGGCCGCCGAGCCGTGCGACGGTCAGGCGAGGATGGCGACCCTGATGGCGAACCTCATGCCGAAGCTGCCGAAGGATTCGATGATCTCCCTCGGCGCCGGTGAGCACACCAACTGGGCGCACCGCTACTTCCCCACCGAGGGATACCGGGCCATGATCTCCGCCCGCAACGGCTCCATGGGCTACTCCGTGCCCGGTGCCGTGGCCGCCTCCCTGAACTTCCCGGACCGCGTGGTGGTGACCATCGCCGGCGACGGCGAGTTCCTCATGAACGGCCAGGAGCTGGCGACCGCGGCACAGTACGGTGCCACGCCTCTCGTGGTGGTCATGGACAACCAGGAGTACGGCACCATCCGCACCCACCAGGAGCGCCAGTACCCGGAGCGCATCTCCGGCACGCAGCTGAAGAACCCGGACTTCGCGACGATGGCCGAGGCGTTCGGTGGCGTGGGTGTACGTGTGGAGCAGGACGCGGACGTGCCGGCGGCGGTGGACGCGGCGCTGCAGGCCGTGCAGGGCGGGCAGTTCGCGCTGATCCACCTGATCGTGGAGCAGCGGGTCAAGGCGTACTGACCCGCCACCGGCTGACCGCGGGCGGTGACCGGCGGCGCCTGACGGTGCCTGGCAGTGCCTGTCGGGACGGCCCAGGCGGCCCAGGCGTTTTCGTTCGGGAAACCGTCGGGTTCCTGGCCGCTTTCGTTCGGGAAACCGTCGCGTTCCGGGCCGCTTTCGTTCGGGAGAACGTCGTGTTCCAGCCCCGGCCCCTCCTTCGTGCCTCGCTGACGGAGTCGGAGGCGTGGGTCGGCCCTGACGGCAACGAGACGGGCGGGACAGCTCCGGGAACCAGCCCGTCTCCTCTTCCTGCGTCGGGATCCCGTCCCGCCGGTGACAAGGGCCGGCGATGCACGGGACTCCCAAGACATCCCCCCGTGACACGGGTCACAGGTGTCACTAGGCTGGGTGGCCAGTCCGCCGCGCGTCGGCACGCGCGGCCGCAGACGACTGTCCGGTCAGGAGGTGCCCGATGGGACACGACCGTCTCACGCACGAGAACGTCGCAGAACACGACGGCTTCCCGAACGAAAGCAGCCGGGAACGCGACGGTTTCCCGAACGAAAGCAGCCGGGAACACGACGGTTTCCTGAACGAAAGCGCAGGGGGGAGTGACGCGGCGGCCGACGTGGCCGGGGCGGCCGTCGCCGCCGCGCTCGACGCCCGCCCCGAGATCTCCGGCGAGACCGACTCCCGCGTCGCCATGACGCTGGCCGCGCTCACCCTGCTGCGCCGCCTCATCCCGATCCACGGCCCGCTGATGTTCCACCAGTCCGGCGGCTGCTGCGACGGCTCCTCGCCCATGTGCTACCCCGCCGGGGACTTCAAGACCGGCGGCTCGGACGTCCTGCTGGGCACCTTCGACCTCTCCGCCGCCGCGGACGCCGACGCCCCGGCCGACGGCACCGACCCCGTCCCCGCCGACGCCGCCGAGATCGCGTTCTGGATGTCCGCCGCCCAGTTCGAGTACTGGAAGCACACCCACCTCACCCTGGACGCCGTGGCCGGCCGCGGCTCCGGCTTCTCGGTCGAGGCCCCGGAGGGCAAGCGGTTCCTCATCCGCTCCCGCCTGCTCGCACAGGACGCGGCCTGATGGCGCCGACCCTCGCTGTGGGCGCCTACCGGCGCGTCGTGCAGAGGGCCCACGAGTCGCTCTCCACCGCTGCGCTGCCGCTGCTCCCGCCCGCGGGCGGCTCCCCGGCCACCGGCTCGAGGACCCGCCCCCGCAGCCCCCTCACCACGTCCGCCGGCACCGCTGACAACGAGGGCCTGCGCGCCGCCCTGCAGGGCCTGCGCCGCGAGGTCCGCGAGTCCTGGCTCCGCTCGCTCAGCGGCTTCACGGCCCCGCGCCTGCTCGGCGAGTCCGACCCCGCCACCCTCAGCGACGCCGACCTCACCCAGGCCCGCCGCGAGCAGCGCATCGCCGCGGCCCTGCCGATCGTCCGCCGCATGCTTGTGGAGCCCGCTGCGGAGGCCGGTCTGGTCGTCGCGATCGGCAACGAGCACGGCCACCTCCTCTGGGTCGAAGGGGACCGCACCGCACTGAACCGCGCCGAGGCCATGGGCTTCGTCCCCGGCGCCGACTGGTCCGAGTCGTCCATGGGCACCTCCGCCCCGGGCGTCGTCCTCGCCACCGGCTCCGCCATGCAGGTCAGCGGCGCCGAGCACCTCAGCCACCGCGTCCACCCGTGGAACTGCTCGGCGGTCCCGCTGACGGACCCGGTCACCGGCCGGCTCGTGGGCGTCATCGACCTCACCGGCGGCGACGACGCCGTCAGCCCGCTCGCCCTGCCCCTGCTCCAGTCCACCGCGGACGCCGTGCACGTCGCCTGGCGTGACCTGCCCGCCCCCGCGCACGCCACCAGCGGCCCCTCCTTCCCGACGACGGCCCCCTCACCTCCGCCTGCCGCCTCGCCGGCACCCGACGGCCCGGCGGCGCCTGCGGCGACCGCGCCCCACCGCCACGCCGCCGCCGGCCTGCTGCGCGTCACCGGCCACCTGCCGCCGATGCTCGACGGCGTCGAGCTGACCGGGCGCCACGCCGAGATCCTCACGCTGCTGGCCTGGCACGGCACGGGCCTGACCGGCGCCGAGCTCGAGGCGGAGCTGTATCCGGAGGAGGGGGCCGTCGTCGGGAAGCGGCGGGCCGTGGCGGAGGGCAGCCGCCCCACGACGACCGACGGCGCCGCCCGGGCGATCTCCCTGCGCGCCGAGGTGCACCGGCTACGCCGGGCCCTGCAGAACGCCGATGCCCCGGTGGAGCTGCTGTCCCGCCCCTATCGGCTCGCCGGCCACGTGCATGTGGACGCGCTGTGCGCCCGCGACGCCCTGCGCGACGGGGACCTGGACCGCGCCCTGCATGCCGCCGCGGGGCCGGTGCTGCCGCGGTCGGAGTCGCCGGGCATCGAGGCGATCCGTGCCGAGCTGGGGGAGGGGCTGCGGGAGGCCGTCGCCCAGGACGCGGACGCCGAGCAGCTCTGGGCCTACCTGGCCCGGCCCGAGGCCCGCGACGACGTCGGGCTCTGGGGTGCGGCGCTGAAGCTGCTGCCGGCCGACTCGCCCCGGCGTGCGCTGGCCGTGTCCACACTGGAGAGGCTCGAGCGCGAGATCGGCTGAGCGGCCTGCGTCCGGCGGACCTGCGCGTGTCCCCGCCTGCCGGCCTGCCTCCGGTGGGCCCGAGCCCGTTGCAACCTTCGTGCAACGTCTGAGTGACTAGCGTCACAGTCATGGACGACGGCGCCGTCCGGCGTCACCACCTCAGACGAAGGAGTCAGCACCATGACCGTCTACGCGTTCCCCGGAACCGACGGAGCCAAGGTCGAGTTCAAGCCCCGCTATGAGCACTACATCGGCGGCGAGTGGGTCGCCCCGAAGAAGGGCCAGTACTTCGAGAACATCACCCCCGTCACCGGCAAGGTGTTCACCGAGGTCGCCCGCGGCACCGCCGAGGACATCGACGCGGCGATCGACGCCGGCTGGGCCGCCTTCGAGACCTGGGGCAAGACCTCCGCCACCGAGCGCTCCACCATCCTGCTGAAGATCGCGGACCGGATGGAGGAGAACCTCGAGATGCTCGCGGTCGCCGAGACGTGGGACAACGGCAAGGCCATCCGCGAGACCCTCAACGCGGACCTGCCGCTGGCGATCGACCACTTCCGCTACTTCGCCGGCGCCATCCGCGCCCAGGAGGGCGGCCTGTCCCAGCTCGACGACGACACCACCGCCTACCACTTCCACGAGCCGCTCGGCGTGGTCGGCCAGATCATCCCCTGGAACTTCCCGCTGCTGATGGGCGTCTGGAAGCTCGCCCCGGCCCTGGCCGCCGGCAACTGCGTGGTCCTCAAGCCCGCCGAGCAGACCCCGGCCTCGATCATGGTGCTCATGGAGCTGATCGGGGACCTGCTCCCTGCCGGCGTGGTGAACGTGGTCAACGGCTTCGGCCTCGAGGCCGGCAAGCCGCTCGCCCAGAACCCGCGGATCCGCAAGGTCGCCTTCACCGGCGAGACCACCACCGGCCGCCTGATCATGCAGTACGCCTCCGAGAACATCATCCCGGTGACCCTCGAGCTCGGCGGCAAGTCCCCGAACATCTTCTTCGAGGACGTCATGGACTCCGACGACGCCTTCTGGGACAAGGTGCAGGAGGGCTTCACCCTCTTCGCGCTCAACCAGGGCGAGGTCTGCACCTGCCCGTCCCGCGCGCTGGTCCAGGAGTCCATCGCGGACAAGTTCCTCGAGACCGTGGTGGCCCGCACCGAGCGGATCAAGACCGGCAACCCGCTGGACACCGAGGTCATGATGGGTGCTCAGGCCTCCAACGACCAGCTGGAGAAGATCCTCTCCTACCTGGACATCGGCAGGCAGGAGGGCGCCGAGGTGCTCACCGGCGGTGCCCAGGCCGAGATGGAGGGCGAGCTCGCCGGCGGCTACTACGTGCAGCCGACCATCTTCCGCGGTGACAACTCCATGCGGATCTTCCAGGAGGAGATCTTCGGGCCGGTCGTCTCCATGACCACCTTCACGGACTTCGACGACGCCATGACGATCGCCAACGACACCCTCTACGGCCTCGGCGCCGGCGTCTGGTCCCGCAACGGCAACACCGCCTACCGGGCCGGTCGCGCCATCCAGGCCGGCCGCGTGTGGGTGAACAACTACCACAACTACCCGGCGCACGCGGCGTTCGGCGGATACAAGGCCTCGGGCATCGGCCGTGAGAACCACAAGATGATGCTCGAGCACTACCAGCAGACCAAGAACCTGCTCGTCTCCTACTCCGAGGACAGGCTCGGCTTCTTCTGAGCCGACCCCACGGACAGGAGCGGCGACGGCCGACGGTGCACGGCCGTCGTCGTGCCCGGGCCGCCGGGCAGCCCCGAGCGTTGTCCCCGGCGCGACGGCAGGCGCCCGGCACCTGCAGACCATCCCCACCCCCCGTTCAATCCCAGAAGGACCACACTCCACAGGAAAGGTGATTCCCCATGACCGCCATGAAGGCAGCAGTCGTCACCCGGTTCGGCAACGAGACCGAGGTCAAGGAGGTCGAGCGCCCGACACCCGGCCAGCATCAGGCACTCGTGAAGCTCATCGCCTCCGGCGTCTGCCACACGGACCTGCACGCGATGGAGGGCGACTGGCCGGTGAAGCCGACCCCGCCGTTCATCCCCGGCCACGAGGGCGTCGGCATCGTCGAGGAGGTCGGCCCGGACGTGGACAACGTCAAGGTCGGAGACATGGTCGGCAACGCCTGGCTCTGGACCGCCTGCGGCCACTGCCAGTACTGCCGCACCGGCTGGGAGACGCTCTGTGAGGAGCAGCTCAACGGCGGCTACTCCACGGACGGCTCGTTCGGCGAGTACATGCTCGTGGACACCCGCTACGCGCCCGTCATCCCGGAGGGTTCGGACCCGTTGGAGGTCGGCCCGATCCTCTGCGCCGGCGTCACCGTGTACAAGGGGCTGAAGCAGACCGAGGTGCGGCCCGGCCAGTGGGTCGTCATCTCCGGCATCGGCGGCCTGGGGCACATCGCCGTGCAGTATGCGGTGGCCATGGGTATGCGCGTGGTGGCGGTGGACGTCGCCGACGACAAGCTCAAGCTCGCCGAGCGCCACGGCGCCGAGATCACGGTCAACGCGAACGTGGCCGACCCGTCCGTGGAGATCCAGGAGAAGATCGGCGGCGCCCACGGCGTGCTCGTCACCGCGGTGCACCCGCAGGCGTTCGGCCAGGCGATCGCCATGACCCGCCGCGGCGGCACCATCGTCTTCAACGGCCTGCCTCCGGGAGACTTCCCGGCCCCGATCTTCGACATCGTCCTCAAGGGCCTGACCATCCGCGGCTCGATCGTGGGCACCCGTCAGGACATGGTCGAGGCGCTCGAGTTCTACGCGGCCGGAAAGATCAAGCCGACCTTCCACACCCGCCCGCTCGGCGACATCAACGCGGTGTTCGATGAGATGCGGCACGGCAAGATCGACGGCCGCGTGGTGATCGACTACGCGATGGAGGACTGAGGCTTCCGACGACCCGGCGCCCCGGTCCGGGTGCGCCCGGGCCCGGTGCCGACTCATCGGCGCCGGGCCCGCGGCCGTGTGCGGACAGGTGGCAGGGGGCGCTTTCGCTCGCGAAAGGGGAGGCGCTTTCGCTCGCGAAAAGGGAGGCGGGGTTTGTCGTTCCGCCGGCGAGACCAGACAGGGACGGCTTCCCGACGTCGGCCCCGCACCTCGGCCCGTCTCCTCGCCTCCTTGAGTGGGCGCGCTCACCGGCATACTGGTCGGGATCGGTGCCCGCCGTCCGCCAGGGCGCCGGTGCACCCTGCGCACCGCAACCCGCCCTGCGCCCTGCAGGCCCACCGCTTCGAAGGAGCAGCATGACCGAGAACGTCGCCCCGACCACCCCCGCCGAGGCCGGCGGCGAGACCGAGTCCCTGGAGCCCGTCCGCGCCCGCCTGGAGGAGATCTACGTCAACGACCCGGCCGTGAAGGACCACGGCGTGAGCCTCGGCGAGGTGGCGGTCGGCCACGTGGAGATGCACCGTGACGTCACCGAGGACATGGTGAACTCCCACAAGATCTGCCACGGCGGCTTCCTCTTCCACCTCGCAGACACCGCCCTGGCCTACTGCGTGGCCACCTTCGGCGCGGCCCCGGTGACCCGCCGTGCGGAGATCACCTACGTGGCCCCGGCGAAGCTCGGCACCCGCCTGACGGCGATCGCCCGTCAGCAGATCGAGTTCGGCCGCGACCGCATGATCGAGGTCCGCATCGAGGCCGACGGCGAGCTCGTCGCCTACTTCACCGGACACTCCACCAGCCCGCGTCCGCGCGCCTGAGCGGTGCGGCTGCGCGTGAGCTGGCGGCCGCGCCTGAGCGGTGCGACCGGTCCGGTGCGTCGTGGCCGGTGCTGCGGCGCGTACGCGGCGCCGGTTCAGGCGTGGCGCGCGGCCAGGCGCGTGAGCGAGGAGGAGATGCCGCGGGCGTTCTCCTTCTGCAGCCGCAGCAGCTCGTAGGCCTTGGCCTGCCGCTGGCCGACCCACGAGTAGTCGAAGGTCTCGGTGACGTCCGTGGTGCCGTCCCCGTTGTCCCGGAACTCCCAGCGCCAGCGGTGTCCGCCCGGGTGTGCCCACTCGATGAGGCGGCCCGGCTCGGAGCCGGTGACGGTCAGGGGCATCACGTAGGGCACCCGGTACTTCTTCATGTGGACCCTGAACCGGTCGCCCACAGCAAGCCGGTGAGGGCCCTCCACCCGCGGCTTCACGGTGCCGGAGCCGTCCACCTCGTGGTGGCGGTGCGGGTCCGCGAGCAACGCCCACAGCTCGTCCGCGCCGGCCCTCACCGTCAGCCGGTAGGCCACCTGGCGCTCGCCGACCTCCACCCGCTCGGGCCACGCGGCCTGCTTCGCGGCCTGGGGCGGTGCGGTGGTGTTCTCGCCGGTCTCGGAACGGATGTGCTCGCTCATGGGGTCGAGTCTAGGGACTGACGCACGGGCCCGTCGCGGGTCTACGCTGACGACGGAACACACCCTCCGGAAGGAGACCCCATGACCGCCGTCGAACCGATGTGGAGCATCAGGGTGAGCCGGCACGTCGAGGCGCCGGCCGCCGTCGTGTGGCAGGTGGTCACGGACCTGGAGGGGATGGCCGGGCTGCTGCCGGACATCGTTCGGCTGGAACGGCTTTCCGACGACGGCCCCGGCGCCTACCGGCGCGGCACCCGGTGGCGCGAGACGCGCCGCATGTTCGGCCGGGAGGCCACCGAGACCATGGAGGTCACGGCAGTGGACCCGGAGCGGCGGACGGACATCGTGGCCGAGCATGGCGGTGTCCGGTACGACACCGGCTTCGACCTCACTCCGGCCGGCAACGGCGCCGAGCCGGGCGGCACCGACCTGGTGTTCCGGTTCGACGCCACGCAGGTCGGGGAGCCTGCGACGGGGGTGAAGGGCCTGGCCGAGCGGGTCGGCATGACGGTCATGGGCCCGCTGGCCATGAGAGTCACGCGGAAGCAGATGGAGCGGGAACTGTCACTCATCGCGCAGCGGGCGGGAAATCTGGCCGCGGGCGGCGGGTGAGTCCTAGTCTGGCGACATGTCCAGCTGGGGAACGAAGGTCTTCGAGAACGACACCGCCACCGACCTCCTCGACGAGGTCCTGGACGGCACCTTCCGCCTGGACGACTACCGGCGCACCATCCGCGCCGAGTCCTCCGACGGCTACATCTCCATGCGCACGGGCGAGCAACTCCTCGCCATGGGTGCGCTGGTGCGGGTGGCGCGCGGGGACGAGATCGACGCGCTCGACCAGATCGTGGAGCACGCCCAGTTGGGGGAGGGCGCGGAGCTGGACCTGGCCCCCTTCCTGGAGCAGTTCTCCGAAGAGGACATCGACCGGCTGCGCGAGCACATCGGCATGACCCTGCGCGAGCCGGCCGTCTCCGAGCTGTTCGAGCGGTGGGAGGAGTCCGGCGAGCTCGAGCGCTGGCTGGAGCGCTCCCGCGCCGTCGTGCCGTGAGCTGGTGAACGCTCGGTCCTGAGCGCTCGACTCTGGGGGCTCGGTCCTGAGCGCTCGATCCGATTCGGAGTGCGCCAGAGTGGCTCTCGATCGGAACGAAGGCCCGGCGGCCCGCCGGGCTCCCCGCCCTGACGCCCCGACGCCCCGACGCCCTGGACCTGCCAGGTCGCCGGGGCGTCGTCGTGCCTCGGCGTCAGCGCGCGTAGCGCGTGAGCCGCAGCGAGTTCAGCACCACCAGCACGGAGGAGGCGGCCATCGCCCCGCCGGCGATCATCGGGTTGAGCAGGCCCAGTGCCGCCACCGGGATGCCGAGCGTGTTGTAGGCGAACGCCCAGAACAGGTTCATGCGGATCACGCCGAGCGTCTTCCGGGACAGCTCCAGTGACTGCACCACCTGCCGCAGGTCCGACCCCATCACGGTGATCGCCGCGGCCTCGCGCGCCACATCGGTGCCCGAGCCCATCGCGATGCCCACGTCCGCCAGGGCCAGCGCCGGGGCGTCGTTGACGCCGTCGCCCACCATCCCGACGACGGCTCCCTCGCCCTGCAGAGACCGGACCACCTCGACCTTGGCCTCCGGCCGGACACCGGCCACCACGTCCTCCGGGTCGATCCCGACCTCGGCGGCGACGGCCTGCGCGACGGCGGCGTTGTCCCCGGTGACGAGCATCGGGCGCAGGCCCATGGCCTTGAGGTCCGCGATGGCTGCGGCGGAGGACTCCTTCACGGTGTCCTGCACGGCCACGAAGCCGGCGAGCTCGCCGTCCACGGCCACCCAGACGGCCGTCGACCCGGACTCTTCGGCCGCTGAGAACCGGGCTTCGGCCTCGGGGGAGAACGGGCGGGTGACGTGCTGGAGGATGAGGTCGCCGCGGCCGACCGCCACCTGCTGGGACGCGGGGGCGGCAGTGCCCTGCCCGGCAGTCTGCTGCCCTGCGACGTCGGGCGCGGACTCCGCCTGGGCCTGGCCGTCGAACACCACGCGACCGCTCACGCCGCCGCCGGCCGAGGACGCGAAGTCCTCCACGGCGGGCAGCTGCAGTCCGTGCTCCGCGGCGCCCTCCACGATCGCCTTGGCGATCGGATGCTCCGAACCGTGCTCCACCGCTGCGGCGAGGGCGAGCAGGGCCGCCTGGGCCGGGGTCAGCGCCCGGTGGGCGTCGTGGCGGGGGCGGGTGCCGTCGTCGGGAAGGGGGGCCGCCGGAACAGACCCGACGTTGTCCCGAACGAAAGCGCCCGGGGACCCGACGTTTTCCCGAACGAAAGCGCCATGGGCGTCGCCGTCGTCCCTGCCGTCGGGCAGGGGCACGACCTGCGTCAGCCGCATGCGGCCCTCGGTGACGGTGCCGGTCTTGTCCAGGACGATCGTGTCCACGGTGCGGGAGTCCTCGAGGACCTCGGGGCCGCGGATGAGGATGCCCAGCTGCGAGGCCCTTCCCGTCCCGGCCAGCAGCCCCACGGGCGTCGCCAGGCCCAGCGCGCACGGGCACGCGATCACCAGCACGGCCACAGACGCCCGCAGCGCCGAGGCCACGTCCCCACCGGTGACCAGCAGCCACACCACCAGGGTGACCGCGGCGATCGCCATGACGATCGGCACGAACACCGCGGAGATGCGGTCCGCCAGCCGGGCGACCTTCGCCTTGCCGGTCTGTGCCTCGGCCACCAGGCGGCCCATCTGGGCGAGCGTGGTGTCCGCGCCGGTGCGCACGGCCCGCGCCACCAGCCGCCCGGTGACGTTCACGGTGGCGCCGGTGAGCTCGTCGCCGGGCCCGACCTCCACTGGCACGGACTCGCCCGTCAGCAGCGAGGCGTCCACCGCGGAGGTCCCCTCGACCACCACGGCGTCCGTCGGGACCTTCTCGCCGGGGCGGATCAGCATCGTGTCGCCCGGGGCCAGGGACTCCGCCGGCACCACCTGCTCGGTCCGCGTGGCCGGGTCCCACAGCGTCGCCTGCGCGGCGCCGAGGTCCAGCAGCGTCCGCAGCGCCTGCCCGGCCCGGCGCTTCGCGCGCGCCTCGAGCCAGCGGCCCAGCAGCAGGAACGTGGTGATGACCGCCGCGGTCTCGAAGTAGAGGCTGTGGTCCGCCATCTCGGCCATCGTGCGGCCGACGTGTGCGGTCATCTGCGGGTGCAGGAGCAGCTCGATCGTCGAGTAGCCCCAGGACACCAGCACGCCCACGGACACCAGCGTGTCCATGGTGGACGATCCGTGCCGGGCGGTGCGCGCGGCGGCCGCGTGGAAGGGCCAGGCCGCGTAGAACACCACCGGCGCGGACAGGACGAGCGCCACCCAGCCCCAGTGCGTGAACTGCGCGGCCGGGACCATCGACACCACCACGGTCGGCACGGTCAGCAGCGCCGCCACCACCAGCCGCCGCAGCAGCGTGTCCGGGGCGTGCGCATCGGTGGCGCCGGAAGCGGGGTCGGCAGGGGAGCCGGCGGGTGTGCCGCCGTCCGGGGCGGCCGGGTCCGTCCCGTCGTCGGGACGGCGGTTGCCGTGCTTCCCGACGACGGCCGGGGCCTTCTCCTGCACGCTCGCCCCGTAGCCGGCCGCCTCCACGGCGGCGATCAGCTCCGCGTCCGAGACGGACTCGGGTGCGGTGACGGCGGCCTGCTCCAGCGGCAGGTTCACCGTCGCCGAGACCCCGTCCACCTTGCCCAGCTTGCGCTCCACCCGGCGCACGCAGGACGCGCACGTCATGCCCGTGACGTCGAGGGTCACGGTGCGGGTGGGCGCCGGCGTCTCCTGTGCGTGCGCGTCCGCCGGGTCGCGCGGCGCCGGGGCGGTGCCGTGTGACGCCTGAGGCGAGGCCGTAGCCGAGGTCCCCGCCGAGGTGGGGCGGCCGTCGTCGGCAAGGGGTGAGGGGCCGGTGGGCATCAGGCGGACACGACCTCGTAGCCGGCCTCCTCGACCGCGGCGCGCAGGTCGGCGGGGTCCAGGGGCTGGTCGGAGGTGACGGTGGCGGTGGAGACGCCGCCGGAGACGAGGTCGACGTCCACGGCGGTGACCGTCGGCAGCTCGGAGATCTCCTCGGTGACGGAGGCGACGCAGTGGTCGCAGGTCAGTCCGGTCATCGTCAGTGCGGTGGTGGCCATGTGGGGCTCCTTCTGTGTGTGGGGGACGGATGGGGAGAGGTGCGACTCGGGGACGGGGCGGGGCCTGGTCAGCGTGCTCGGGTCCTTGACAGCGTGCTCAAGGCGGTTCAGCGCAGGAGGCGGCCGATCGCGGCGGTGGCCTCGGCGACCTTCGCGTCTACGATGTCGGCGCGGCCGGTGTGGTCGGCCTGCACGGCGGCCTCGGCCACGCAGTGCCGCAGGTGGTCCTGCACAAGGGCGAGGCTCACGGACCGCAGGGACTTCGTGGCGGCCGAGACCTGCGTGAGGATGTCGATGCAGTAGACGTCCTCGTCCACCATGCGCTGCAGCCCGCGGATCTGACCTTCGATGCGGCGCAGGCGCTTGAGGTACGCCTGCTTCTGCTCGCCGTAGCCATGGGTGTGGCCGGCGTCGGCATGGTCCTCAGCGTCGTCGCAACAGCTGGTTACGGTGCTCTCCATACCCTCCATTCTATACCCCCTAGGGGTATGCGTGCAACGTGGTCGGCCTCTCAGCCGGACCGCTGCGGGACGCCCCACACCCCGGGTGCGGAACAATGGGTGGCATGTCCGCCCCGCACGAGAATCTGCGCTCCCTCCTGCCCTCCGTCCATGCCGACGCCGCCTTCGCGGATGCCGTGGTGTGGGTCCAGGGTGAGAAGGCTCTGGTCGGAGCCGGAGGGTGGACCGTGCTGCTGCGGGGCAAGGACCGGCTGCGCCGCATCTCCGAGCTGTGGTCCCGCAGTGTGAAGGCCACCCCGCAGACCGGCACCCTGGCGATGCTCCCTGTGCCGACGGCGGAGGCGGACGAGCCGCGGCCGCAGCCGGCCCAGCGGGCCTGGGTGGCCGGAACCTTCACCGACGCCTCGGACGAGCCGGCCGTGCTGCGCATCCCCACGCACTGGACCGAGCAGAGTCCGCAGGGCGTGAAGCTGTTCGTGCAGGACGTCTCCGCCACCGCCCTGCGCGCGGCTGTGGCCGTGGACGAGGCCGCTGAGCTCGCCCCGCACGGGCACATGCCGCTGCCGGCCGCGGACCCGCAGCGCGCCTGGGACGACTCCGGCTACGCCGACGGCGTCCGTGCGGTGCTCGAGCGCCTGGGCCGGCCGTCTGAGGGCCCGGAGGCCACCGGCGAGATCCTGCGCAAGGTGGTCATCAGCCGCACCGAGACCGTGCCGGCGGATGACGGTGCGCTCTGGTGCGCGTTGGACCGGCTGCGCGAGGCCTACCCGCAGACCTGGGTGTTCGCCGTCGGCGGTCTGCTGGGTGCCACCCCGGAGATGCTCGCCACCCAGCACGACGGCGCGGTGGAGTCCCTCGTGCTCGCCGGCTCCGTGCCACGCGGGTCCACCGTGCAGGCTGACGAGGCGGCCAAGGCGTACATCGCCGCGGACCATCGCCTGGCGGACGAGCATCACTGGGCCGCCCGCTCGGTGTGGGAGGCGCTGACCCCGGTGCTTCAGATGGACGACTCGACGTTCATGCCGCACGTGCTGACCCTGCCGAACGTGCACCATCTGGCCACCCGCATCTCCGGGCGGCTCAAGGCCGCCGCCGGCACCGTGCTGGACGTGGTCACCCGCATGCACCCGACCGCTGCCGTGGGCGGCACCCCGACGTCCGACGCCGTGCGCGTGATCGCCGAGGTCGAGCCGGTGGACCGCGGCCGCTACGGCGCTCCTGTGGGCTGGGTGGACGGCTCCGGCGACGGCGAAATCGCCCTGGCCCTGCGCTGCGGGCAGGCCGTGCGGGCGGCGGAGGGGCCGGACAGGGGCGCAGGCGACGGCGTGGCGAACGCCGAGGGTGAGCCCAGTCCCGACGTGGCCGTGGCCGTACGCCTGCACGCAGGCGGCGGCATCGTGCCGGGCGCGGACCCGGCCGAGGAGGTCACGGAGATCGGCGTGAAGTTCCAGCCGATGCGCCGGGCGCTCGGTGTGGATGTCGGCGCCTGAATCCTTCTTCTCCACGCACGACGACGGCGGGGCACCTTCCGTGCGGAAGGTGCCCC
>NZ_KV809425.1:0-41343 GCF_001812555.1 Micrococcus sp. HMSC067E09
ACACACATCCCCACCCACACGCAAAATCGGGGTGTCCACTGATGCCGAAGGCCTCGTTCTCCGCGGAATCCTGCGGAGAACGAGGCCTTCCGAGCCAGCGCTCTCATCCCATTGCGGGCCACCGTTCCAGGTGACCTCGACCACTTCCGGGCGTACGCCGTCGTCGGGACAGGGCGGGAGCGATCGGCAGCGGTCCTCTGCCGGCTCCGCGGACGTGTCAGAGGGACAGGGCAGCGGTCCTCTGCCGGCTCCCCGGACGTGTCAGAGGGACAGGTCTGCGGCAGCCATGTTCTTCTTCCCCCGGCGGATGAGCAGCCAGCGGCCGGCGAGGGCGTCGCCAGAGCCGAACGTCTGCTCGATATCCGTCACCTTGACGTTGTTCACGGACGCTCCGCCGTCCTTGATGATGCGTCGGGCCTCGGAGTTCGAAGAGGCCAGGCCGGAGGAGACCAGCAGATCGATGATGGAGACGCGGCCGTCTTCCCTTCGGGACCAGACCGAGGTGTCCGCCTGGTGGTCAAGCTCGGACAACACCGACTCCAAGGTCTCCGGCTCCACCGCGGACAGGTCTCCGCCTCCGAACACCGCGGCGGACGCGTCGATCACGGCCTGGGTCGCCGCCTCACCGTGGGCCAGCGTGGTGACCTCCCAGGCCAGGCGCTTCTGCGCCTCACGTCGGAACGGCTCGTCCGCCACCTTCTGTGCATACTCCTCGATCTGTGCACGGGTCAGGAACGTGAAGACCTTGAGGCGGTCCACCACGTCCGCGTCGGCCGTGTTGAGCCAGAACTGGTAGAAGGCGTATGGAGAGCACATCGAGGCGTCGAGCCACACGGCGTTGCCCTCGGACTTGCCGAACTTGGTTCCGTCCGCGTTGGTGATCAACGGGGTGCCCAGGGCGTGCACGTGCTCTCCCTCCACCTTGCGGATCAGCTCCGTGCCGGAGGTCAGGTTGCCCCATTGGTCCGAACCGCCGGACTGCAGGGTGATGCCGTGGCGACGGAACAGCTCAAGGTAGTCGTTGCCCTGCAGCACCTGGTAGGAGAATTCCGTGTAGGAGATCCCCTCGTCCGAGTGCAGGCGCTTGGCCACGATCTCCTTCTTGACCATGGTGCCCACGCGGAAGTTCTTTCCGACCTCGCGCAGGAAGTCCAGGGCGGACATCTGCGCGGTCCAGTCCAGGTTGTTCACCATGGTGGCCGCGTTCTCACCTTCGAAGGACAGGTACGGGCGGATCTGCTCGCGCAGGGAGTCCACCCACTCGGCCACGACCTCGCGGGTGTTCAGTACACGCTCGGAGGTCTGACGCGGGTCGCCGATCAGACCGGTCGCACCGCCCACCAGCGCGTAGGGCCGATGGCCGGCCAGCTGCAGGCGACGCATCAGCAGCAGCTGCACGAGGTGGCCCAGGTGCAGAGACGGGGCGGTCGGGTCGAAGCCGCAGTAGTAGCTCACCGAGCCCTCGACGAGGGCCTGCTCCAGGGAGGCCGCGTCGGTGGAGACGTGGACCAGGCCACGCCACTTCAGCTCCTGCCAGATGTTCTCGAAGCTGGAGTCGTTGGACTGCGCGCTCAGGCGCTTCTCGGTGTTCTGGGTCTCTGCGCTCACGGACTTCAGCGTACCCAGCGGCGGTCGCTGCCGCCGTCGGCGCGCCGCCGGATGTCGCAGTCCGAACATCTCGACGACGACCGCCCACCGGTGTCCGTCAGCGCACCAGTCCCCCCGGCAGGTCAGCCTCGGGGGCGTCGGTGACCACAGCCAGGGCCTGGGTGCAGCGGGTCATGGCGACGTAGAGGTCTCCGACCACCCCGTGGGCGTCCGCCACCAGTCGTTCCGGAGAAGCGAGCACCACGACGTCGAACTCGAGGCCCTTCGTCTCCCGCGCCGTGGCGACCACGACGTCAACACCCGGTGCCGGGACTCGGTCCACGGTGAGTCCCTGCTGCTGCATCGCCGCGGACAGCGGGGCGACGAGCTCCTCGGGCACCACGAGCGCACTGAGGCCCTCCGGGACGAGGTCGCGGAGTTCGGCCAGCCGTGCGAGCACCGCCTGCTGCAGTTCTCCGGCGGGCACGACGGTGAGCGTCGGCTCGTGGTCGCCCTCGCGCACGGCCTCCGGTGCCGTGACCTTCACCCCCGCGGCCCGGGCGACGCCCGCGGCCCAGCGGACGATGCGCGACGGGGTCCGGTAGTTGACCGAGAGCTCCTCGACCACCAGGCGCTCGTCGAACGAGTCGCCGAGGGCCTGCCGCCATGTCCGCGGGGCGCCCGGGGCCGAGGCCTGCGCGATGTCCCCCACGATGGTGAAGGACTTCATCGGGCAGCGGCGGGCCAGCAGACGCCACTGCATGGGGCTCAGCTCCTGTGCCTCGTCCACCACCACGTGGCCGTAGGTCCAGGTGCGGTCATGGCGGGCCTGCTCGGCAGTGGTGCGACGGACGGTGCCCCGCTCGTTGGCCCGGGCGAGCGTCTCCGCGTCGACGACGCCGTCGACGCCCAGGTCCGCGAGCGTCTGGTGGACGTTCTCGAGGGTGGCCTTCGCGTTCTCCACGTTGCGGCGATGCTGGGCCTCTCCGTCCTCCGCCGGTGCGCCTGAGGGCATGGCGCCCAGCAGCTCGGCTGCTTCGTCCAGCAGCGGCACGTCCGCCTCGGTCCACGGGGCGTCCGGGGCGCGGAGCAGCAGCCGGGCCTCGTCGTCGCCCAGCCACGGGGCGCAGGCCCGGAGGGTCTCCGGCGTGGAGAAGACCTCGGCGAGCAGCCGCTGCGGGGTCATGGGCATCCAGCACAGGTTCAGGGCGATGCGCACATCGCGGGAGGTCCGCACATCCTCCAGCAGGTAGTCCCGGTTCACGGTGGCGCCGGCCGAGTGCTCCAGCTTCTCGCGCAGCTGGTCCGCCAGCTCTCGGACCAGGATCTTGACGAAGGTCTCGCGCGCCTCGTTGTGCGGTTTGCGGGTGGCCCGGGCACGCTCGCGGGCGCGGCGGACCATGCCCGGGGACAGGGTGAGCGCCGTGCCGTCCACCGCCACGGTGCGGCGGGCAGGGATCAGCCTCTGCCGGCGGGCCACAGCCGCCTGCACCATCTCGGCGGCCTCGATGCGCCCCTTGAGGACGGCCACGCGGGGATCGGTCTCCGGGACGGCCGCCACACCGGGATACAGCGTGCCCAGCGAGGCCATCACCACACCCGTCTCGCCCAGCGAGGGCAGCACGCGCTCGATGTAGCGGAGGAAGCCGACCGACGGCCCGACGAGCAGGACGCCGGCCTTCGCGAGACGTTCCCGATGGGTGTAGAGCAGGTAGGCGGCGCGATGCAGCGCCACCGCGGTCTTGCCGGTGCCCGGCCCACCCTGCACCACCACGGCCCCGGGAAGCGGACGGCGGATCAGCTCGTCCTGCTCGGACTGGATGGTGGCGACGATGTCATGCATGCGTCCGGTGCGCCGCGCCGTCACGGCCGCGAGCAGCGCCCCCTGGCCGCCCACTGCGATCTCGTTCGTACCGGCGGAGGCGAGTTCGGGATCCAGCACCTCGTCCTCGATGTCCCGGACGGTGCGTCCGCGCAGCATCAGGTGGCGGCGGCGGCGCACGCCCTGCCGCTGCAACGGGGTGGCCTGGTAGAAGGCGCCGGCCTCCTGCGCCCGCCAGTCCAGGAGCAGCCGCTCGTGCTCCTCGTCGGTCAGGCCGATGCGGCCGATGTAGCGCGGGCCGGGCGTGTCTGCCTCGTGCTCCGCGTCCAGATCCAGCCGTCCGAAGACGAGGCGGTCCTCGACGGCCTCGAGCTGGGCCAGACGGTCCTCGTACAGAGCGGCGAATGCGTCCCGTTCGGAGTGGTTCTGCACCGATCCCTGGAGCCCGGAACGCCGGACGCCGGCGAGCTGCTCCTGCTTCTCGGCGCGCAGCGCGTCGAGGCGGGCGTAGCGGACGGCGACGCGCTCTCGCTCGAGGGCGAGCTCGGCCTCGCGGACGGTCACGGTGTCCCCCATGCGGTGCTCCCTGGTCTCGGGCCGGAGCGGTCTCCGGCGCGGAACGTGACCATCCATCCTATAGGTGCGCGTGTGAACGGAAGGTGACCTGCGGCGCCGGGTCAGCCCCAGGCGTCCGGACCGGCGGCGAACTCGGCGTCCGTGAGCAGGGCGGCGTCCAGGTCCGCCACGATCCGGGACAGGTCCGCATGGGCTCCCCAGCCGAACAGCGCGAGCTCGGGTCCCACGCACAGCAGCTCGGGTTCGAGGTCGTCCCCCGGTTCGGCACCGAGCACCGCGTCGTCCGGCGCCAGCGGATGCAGCTCGAGGTCCGTGCCGACCTGGTCCCAGCGGAAGGTCCACTCCGGCAGGTCGCCCAGGCGGCACAGGCCCGAGATCCGCAGGCCCGCCGCGGCCCCGCCCGCGCCCCGGGCGGCCGCCTCGAGCGCCCAGCGATCGGCGAGCTCCTCCAGGCGGCCGCGGTGGAAGGGACGGTGACGCTCGTAGCGGGCCACGCCGACGCCGGGCACCACCCGGTCCGTGGGCCACTCGCCGTTGACCACCTGGAGCCAGCCGGCGCAGTCCAGCTCGGGGCCGATCCCGCCGGCGGCGTCCGTGCCGGCCGTGCCCAGTGGACCTGCATCGGCGCGACCGCCGACCACCGGCAGCGCGTCCGGGCGCAGCACCGCGAGCAGGCGCCGGGCGGCGGTCTCGGCCTCCCCGTCCGCCCGGAGCACCCCGTGGACCGTCCGGTCTGCACCGGGCGTCGCCGCGGGACCTGTGGCACGGTCCGGCTCGGACGCGCCCACGAGGGCGTGGTGCGTGGCCGCCTCCAGGCAGTCGACGAGGGCCCGGCCGTGGCCGGCCCCGTCGGCGAGGTCCTCGTGGAGGGTGTGCAGGCAGGCGACCGCCACCACGGCGGTGACGCGCACCCGCTCCGGCTCGTCCGCCAGCTCGCCGATCACATGGGTCACCGGCACCTGCGCCGGCACCTCGAGCACCACCGGCCCGCCGGTCCGCAGCACCGCCTCCGGGACGAGGCCGTCTTCGCCCCAGGCGACTGCGGCGACGAGTGTTGCCCCAGCATCGGCGGCCAGCCGTGCCGCCTGCGCATGGCGCTGTGCGGCGTGCACGCCGGCCACCACCACGACGTCGGCCCGCAACGGTCGACCGCCGCTCCGGGGGCGGGACGGGAACGGGGGCTGGGACACGGAGGGTCTCCTTCTGGTCGATCGGACTGCCGCGTCCGGACCGTCGTCGGGCGGGACGGGACCGGTTCGGGGACAGGACGCGGACGACTTTATGCTAACCGTTCTCATTTGCGCTAATCTGTCCGAGTCCCGCTCGGGACGTCTGACCGAACCGCGACCACGAGCCCCCAGGAGGCACCCCATGAAGGTCCGCAACTCCCTGCGCGCCCTGAAGAACCAGCCCGGATCCCAGGTGGTCCGACGCCGCGGCCGCACCTTCGTGATCAACAAGAAGAACCCGCGGCTGAAGGCCCGCCACGGCTGACCGCCAGCGCTGCGACACCGGCCCCGCCCGCGGGCCGGAAGACCCGCAGGAACGACGACGGACGGTCGCCTTCCGTGGAAGACGACCGTCCGTCGTCGTGCCGGGGATGCGCCGCTCAGGCGGCGCCGACCACCGAGCCGGCGGAGTCGGCGAAGGGGCGGACCTCGTCCACGGCCTCCTTGAGCGCCGCGATCTGGGCGGCGACGGCGGAGGGCGCCGTTCCGCCCTGGGCGTCGCGGGAGGACAGCGAGCCCTCGGTGGAGAGCACCTGACGGACCTGCGGAGTCAGGTGCTCGGAGACGGAGGCGAACTCCTCGTCGGTGAGGTCCCACAGCTCCACACCGCGCTTCTCCGCCGCCTGGACGCATTCGCCGGAAAGCTCGTGGGCCACACGGAACGGGACGCCCTGGCGGACGAGCCATTCGGCGATGTCCGTGGCGAGTGCGAAGCCCTGCGGGGCCAGCTCCGCCATGCGCTCGGTGTGGAACGTCAGAGTGGCGATCATGCCGGAGACGGCCGGCAGCAGCAGCTCGAGGGTGTCGGCGGCGTCGAAGACCGGCTCCTTGTCCTCCTGAAGGTCCCGGTTGTAGGCCAGCGGCAGACCCTTGAGGGTCGCGAGGAGGCCGGCGAGATCGCCGATGAGCCGGCCGGATTTGCCGCGCGCGAGCTCGGCGACGTCCGGGTTCTTCTTCTGGGGCATGATCGACGACCCGGTGGAGAAGGCGTCGTCCAGGGTCACGAAACCGGCCTCCTTGGTGGCCCAGAAGATGACCTCCTCGGACACGCGGGACAGGTCCACGCCGATCATCGAGGCGACCCAGGCGAACTCCGCGTAGACATCGCGCGCGGCGGTGCCGTCGATGGAGTTCCACACGGCAGAGTCGAAGCCCAGCTCCGCGGCCACGGCCTCCGGATCCAGGCCGAGCGAGGAGCCTGCGAGGGCGCCGGATCCGTACGGGGAGACGGCGGCGCGGCGATCGAAGTCCGCCAGGCGCTGGACATCCCGCAGCAGCGGCCAGGCATGGGCCAGCAGGTGGTGGGACAACAGCACCGGCTGGGCGTGCTGCAGGTGGGTGCGGCCCGGCATCGGCGCGTAGGGGTGGGCCTCGGCCTGGGCGATCAACGCGTCGATCGTGGCGAGGACGCCGCGCGCGACCAGTCGGGCGTGGTCCCTCAGGTACATCCGACCCATCGTGGCGATCTGGTCATTGCGTGAGCGGCCGGCGCGCAGCTTGCCGCCGAGCTCCGGACCGGCGCGCTCGATGAGGCCACGCTCGAGGGAGCCGTGCACGTCCTCATCGGACTCCGCTGCGGTGTAGGCGCCGGAGACGACGTCTTCTTCCAGGCGGTCCAGGGCCGCCAACATGCCGTCCAGCTCCTCGGCCGTCAGCAGTCCGGCGGTGCGCAGCACGCGGGCGTGGGCACGGGAGCCGGCGATGTCGTAGCGGGCCAGGCGCCAGTCGAAGTCGGTGGACTTGCTCAGGGCGGCGAGGGCATCGGCGGGGCCGCCGGAGAAGCGGCCGCCCCACAGGGCGCCCTCGTTGGTGCCGTGGCGGGCGGAATCGGCTGGGGTGGTCATGGGGCCCTCCTGACGGGTGGGAGTCGACGTCGATGGTGCTGTGGGAAGGGACGGACGGCGGGACAGACGAGGCGGCCCCGGCTGCGGGATGCGCCGGGGCCGCCTCGTCGCCGGTCGACCGGGTCAGTCGTTGCTGAGGCGCGCGACGTCCGTCAGGTCGGCGGTGCCGCCCAGGCGCTGGTCGCGCTCGGAGGCGGTCTTGGCGGACAGGCCGTAGATGTCGATGAAGCCGCGGGCGGAGGACTGGTCGAACGCGTCGCCCTCGTCGTAGGTGGCGAGGTTGAAGTCGTACAGGCCGGTCTCGGAGCGGCGGCCCTGGACGGTGGCGCGGCCGCCGTGGAGCTCGAGCCGGATGTCGCCGTTGACATGCTCCTGGGTCGCGTCGATGAAGGCGTCCAGGTTCTGCTTCAGCGGCGAGTACCACTGGCCGTCGTAGACCAGCTCGGTCCAGCGGTCGGAGACCAGGCGCTTGAAGCGGGCCTGCTCACGCTCGAGGGTGACGTTCTCCAGCTCCTTGTGCGCGGCGATGAGGGCCATCGCGCCCGGGGCCTCATAGATCTCGCGGGACTTGATGCCCACGAGGCGGTCCTCCACGATGTCGATGCGGCCCACACCCTGGGCGCCGGCACGGCGGTTGAGCTCCTCGATGACCTCGAGCGGCGTCAGCGAACGGCCGTCGAGGGCGGTCGGGACGCCCTGCTCGAAGGTGATGGTCACGACGTCCGGCGCCGGCGAGAACGCCGGATCGTCCGTGTAGTCGTAGACGTCCTTGGTCGGACCGTTCCAGATGTCCTCCAGGAAGCCGGTCTCCACGGCACGACCCCAGACGTTCTGGTCGATCGAGAACGGGTTCTTCTTGGTGGTCACGATCGGCAGCTCGTTGCGCTCGGCGTAGTCGATCGCCTTGTCACGGGTCAGTGCCAGGTCGCGGACCGGGGCGATGCACTTCAGGTCCGGGCCGAGGGTCTGGATGGAGACCTCGAAGCGCACCTGGTCGTTGCCCTTGCCGGTGCAGCCGTGGGCCACGGTGGAGGCGCCGAACTGGCGGGCGGCCGCCACGAGATGGCGGGAGATCACCGGACGGGAGATGGCCGACACCAGCGGGTAGGCGTCCATGTAGAGGCCGTTGGCCTTGAGCGTCGGCATGCAGTACTGCTCCGCGAACTCGTCACGGGCATCGGCCACGTAGGCCTCGACGGCGCCGCAGTCCAGGGCGCGCTGGCGGACGGTCTCGAGGGACTCGCCGCCCTGACCCACGTCGACGGCCACGGCCACGACCTCGGCGCCGGTGGCCTCGGCGATCCAGCCGATGGCGACGGACGTGTCCAGACCGCCCGAATAGGCGAGGACGATGCGTTCCTTCACTGACGTGCTCCTCACGTGATTGTCTGCGGTGGCGCGGCCTCGGCGGAGGCCTGGTCGCACAGAGCGACCTGCCACCGGCGAGCCTAGCCCGTGAAGGCATAGTTATGCAACGCATGGAATACCGGGATGACCCCCCGGGGGCGACGCCAGGGGGCGTGGGGGCGGGTGACAGCACGGGCGGCGCCGTGCGCCAGAGCAGCGGCGGCGACGCCGACGCGCCGCACGCCGCGGCGCCGATCGGAACGCCGTGACCTTTCCGGTGTCTGCGGTGCCACATCCCGACCATGGACATCCTGCACTGCACAACTGCCACTGCTGACAGACTGTCTACGCCCAACAGGCCTCAACCGCGCGTTGCAGACATACTGTCCACCAGAAGTGGAAGTTCTCCCCATTTCCTCCCACGGACTTGACGCGCACCCACCGCAGGGCGTTGACTCTCCCGTAGCCGATCCGTGACCTAACCGTGACCGACGCACCACGCGCCGGACGGGGCCGCACGGATCAACCTCTTCTGCCAGGCGCCCGCTGCGGGCCGTCCTACCCTGGCAGGAGTCTTGCCCCGAACCAGGGTGGACGGCCCATTGCCTGAGCACGCACTGTCTCGCAGGCGAGAAGCGGCAACCCGACCCTCTCAACGCCATGAACCTCATTGCATCCTCTGCCAAGCGCACTACCGCCACCGTCACCGCCGGCCTCACCGTCGCCGGCGCCGCCGCCATCGCGATCGCCGCTCCGGCCCAGGCCGCTTCTGAGGCCACCTGGGACCGCCTGGCCCACTGCGAGTCCGGTGGCAACTGGTCCATCAACACCGGCAACGGCTTCTACGGCGGCGTGCAGTTCAAGCTCTCGAGCTGGCACGCCGTGGGCGGCAAGGGCTACCCGCACCAGGCCTCCAAGGCCGAGCAGATCAAGCGCGCCGAGAAGGTCCTGGCGCTGCAGGGCTGGAAGGCCTGGCCGTCCTGCTCCAAGAAGCTGGGCCTGACCGCCGCCGACGCGGCCGGCTCCTCCGCCACCCCGGTCGAGCGCACCTCCGCCGTGGACACCTCCGCCGCCGACCGCGCCGAGGCTCAGCGCCAGGCCGCCGCCGAGAAGGCCGAGGCCCAGCGCCAGGCCGCCGCCGAGCGTGCCGAGGCTCAGCGCCAGGCCGCTGCTGAGAAGGCTGCCGCCGAGCGCGCCGAGGCCCAGCGCCAGGCCGCCGCCGAGAAGGCTGAGGCCGACCGCCAGGCCGCTGCTGAGAAGGCAGCCGCCGAGAAGGCCGTGGCCGACCGCCAGGCCGCCGCCGAGAAGGCAGCCGCCGAGCGCGCCGAGGCCCAGCGCCAGGCCGCTGCCGAGAAGGCAGCCGCCGAGAAGGCCGTGGCCGACCGCCAGGCCGCCGCCGAGCGTTCCGCGGCTGCGGAGAAGGCCGCCGCCGAGCGTGCCGAGGCCCGCCGCCAGGCCGCCCAGCAGGAGACCGTGGTCGTCGAGGCCGGCGACAGCCTGTTCTCGCTGGCCAACAAGCACCGCATCGAGGGCGGCTGGGAGGCCATCTACGAGGCCAACTCCTCCGTCATCGAGGACCCGAACCTGATCTACGTCGGCCAGGAGTTCACCCTGCCGCGTGGCTGATCCACGGTCCCGCTGAAGGGCCCCGTCGCCGAGCGCGACGGGGCCCTTCACACATCTGCGGCCAGGGCCTCGTCCGGACCTGCACCACCCCTCACCAGACCGTCGTCGGCCCGGGGCGGCGTCCCGCAGACCGCCCGTGGGCGTGCCGTCCCGGCAGGCGCGGGGGGACACCGCGTACGCTGAACGACAGAGAGCTCACCTGCAGGAGGGACCGCCATGCCCGCATCGACGACCGTCGCCCCCGCCGCAGCACTCCGCCCCGTCCGTCACCATGCGGCACTGCTGGCCGGCCTGGCCGTGGTCAGCGGTTCCGCGCTGACCGGCTGCGTGCCGGAACCCCCACCGCTGGCACAGGTGTGGCCGTCCGTCCGCGCCTCGGTCGACGAGGCCACCTCGGTGCGGGTCAGCGGCGACGTCCGTCAGGGCGAGGGCACCATCGACGTCGAGCTCGCGGGCGCCCTGGACGACTCCTCCTACGCAGGCCGCCTGATCGAGGAGAAGGGCACGGTCGAGGTGATCGCCGCCGACGACACGACCTTCATCCGTCCGGACGAGAAGTTCGTCTCCGCCAAGGGCGGCGAGACCTTCAAGGACGTGGACCCGGGACTCTGGATCTCTGTCCCCTCCGGACGGGACGGCGCGTTCTCGATGTCCACCTTCTACGAGGGCTTCGTCTCCGCTCTCCCGGACGCCGACGCATTCGACGGCCAGGAGCCGCAGGCCGAGACGCTCCGCCTCGACGGCGAGCGGGTGTTCAAGTACTCCGACGTGGACGCCGGCGACGGCCACGTCTCGCTCTACATCAACCAGGACGACGAGCTGGTGCGTCTCGAGGTGGACGGCGAGAGCGACAGCAAGGACGGCCCGGCCGGCACCATCGACTTCCGCGACTGGAACGAGGTCCCGCCCACAGAGGCACCGCCGGAGGACCAGATCTACCAGCGCCCCGGGCTCTGAGGACTCAGACCCCGGCCCACCGGACGTGCGAGCGGCCGAGCACCGGTGTGTGTCGGACCCCTCACACGTCGCCGGGAAGCGGATCCCGCCGCGGTCTGCCTCAGCCGGCGAGGCCGAGCAGCTGGGCGGCCACCCCCGGGGCGTGCTCGGTACTGTCCGCGATGAGCAGGATGGTGTCGTCTCCGGCGATCGTCCCCAGCACGTGCTCCACCCGGGCCTGGTCGATGACACTGGCCATGTACTGGGCGGCGCCCGGCGGCGTACGCAGCACCACCAGGTTCTCGGTCGGCTCCGCGGAGATGAGCAGCTCGCGGCTCATCGAACTCAGACGGGCGGCCTGGGCCTCCCCGCTGCGGGCCGGGAAGCCGTCCTCGCCATCCGCCGGGACGGCGTAGACCATCCCCTCGGCATCGCGCACACGCACCGCGCCCAGGTCCACGAGGTCACGGGAGAGCGTGCCCTGCGTGACCGAGAGTCCCCGGTCGGCGAGGGCCTCGGACAGGGCGGACTGGGACCGGATCTGCTGGGTCTGCAGCACGTCCCGGATGGCCGCCTGCCGCGCAGTCTTCGTGGTGGGGGTCGCCATGTCAGCGCACCTCCTCGGCGGGCGGCGCGGCCTGGCCGGACTTCTCGAGCAGCCAGGCCATCAGGGCCTTCTGGGCATGCAGCCGGTTCTCGGCCTCGTCCCACACCACGGACTGCGGACCGTCGATGACGTCCGCGGTGACTTCCATGCCCCGGTAGGCCGGCAGGCAGTGCAGGAAGATCGCGTCCTCAGCGGCGCGCCCCATGGCGGCGGCGTCCACCGTGTAGTCCCGGAAGAGCTCCTTGCGCTCGTGTGCCTCGTCCTCCTGTCCCATCGACACCCAGGTGTCCGTGACCACCACGTCGGCCCCGTCCAGCGCCTGGGCCGGGTCGGTGGTGACCAGGACGGAGCCTCCGGTCTCCGCGGCGCGCTCCTCGGCGGAGGCCACCACATGCGGAGCCGGCAGGCACCCCTCGGGCCCGGCCACGCGGACGTGCATGCCGGCGGTGACACCCGCCAGCAGGTACGAGTGGCCCATGTTGTTCGCCGCGTCGCCGACGTAGGTCAGGGTCAGTCCCGCGGTGCGGCCCTTGTGCTCGCGAACGGTCAGCAGGTCCGCGAGCAGCTGGCACGGGTGGTAGTCGTCCGAGAGCGCATTGATCACGGGGACCCCCGCGTGCTCGGCCATCTCCTCCAGGCCAGTCTGCGCATAGGTGCGCCAGACGATCACCGAGGCCATGCGTCCCATCACCCGTGCCGAGTCCCCCACGGACTCCTTGTGGCCCAGCTGCGACTCCCCCGGGTTGATGATCAGCGGCTGGCCGCCGAGCTCGGCGATGCCGGCGGCGAAGGAGATACGCGTGCGCGTGGACGTCTTGTCGAAGATCACCAGCCCCGTGCGCGGGCCGGCCAGCGGGCGGCGGGAGAAGCGGTCCGCTTTCATCTCGGAGGCCAGGTCCAGGACCTCGGCCTGCTCGGACGGGGACAGGTCGGTGTCCACCAGGAAGTGGCGCACGGCGGTGTCGGTCACAACGATGCTCCTCGGTTCTCGGTCGGCTGTCCGGCGGCGGACAGGATCGTGGGCAGGGCGGCGACGAAGTCGCGCGCGTCGGCCTCGTCCAGGATCAGGGGCGGGGCCAGGCGCAGGGTGCGCGGACCCGTGGCGTTGACGATCCAGCCGCCCTCCAGGGCGGCGCGGACGACGGCCGGCGCGGGGCCGGCGTCGGGAAGCGGACGCACTGCGTCCGCGGCGAGGTCCACGCCGAGCCAGAGGCCATACTGGCGGACCTCGGTCACCGAATCCACCGCGCGCAGACCGTCGCCGAGCGCGGCGCCCACGCGACGGACGTTCTCCAGCAAGGCCTCCTCCTCGATCGTGGCGAGGACGGCGCGGGCGGCGGCCGCGGCCAGCGGGTTGCCGCCGAACGTGGTGCCGTGCTGCCCCGGGCGCAGCAGCGCCGAGACCTCCGACCCCACGGAGACGAGCGCACCGATCGGGACGCCTCCGCCCAGCCCCTTGGCCAGGGTGAACGCATCCGGCACCACAGGGTCTCCCCCGGTCACCGCGGGGTCCTGGAACGCGAACCAGCTGCCGGTGCGGCCGATGCCGGACTGCACCTCGTCCAGGATCATCAGCGCCCCGGCCTCCCGCGTCGCGGCGCGGACGCCCGCCAGGTAGCCGGCGGGCCAGCCATGGACGCCGCCCTCGCCCTGCACGGGCTCCAGGAGGACGGCGGCCACGGTGCGCCCCTCGGCGTCCGGGGCGAGCGCGGCCTGCAGGGCGTCCAGGTCTCCGCCGGGGATCCGCTCCACCCCTCCGGGCAGCGGCTCGAAGGGGGCACGGTAGGCCTCCTTCGACGTGAGCGCGAGGGCACCCATCGTGCGGCCGTGGAAGGCCCCCTCCAGGGCGATGACGCGGGTGCGCAGCCCGGAGGGGTCCTCGCCTCCGTGCCGGCGGGCCAGCTTGAAGGCCGCCTCGTTCGCCTCCGACCCGGAGTTGGCGAAGAACACCGAGGAGCCCGCCGGCGCCCCGGACAGGCGCAGGAGGTCCTCGGCCAGGCCGACCTGGGGCTCCGAGGTGAAGAGGTTGGAGACGTGCATGAGGCGTCCGGCCTGCTCGGACACGGCCGCCACGAGGCGCGGGTGGGCGTGGCCGAGGGAGTTCACCGCGATCCCGGCGAGCAGGTCCACGTACTCGCGGCCGTCCTCGTCCACCACGCGGACGCCCGAGCCGGAGACGAGGGCCCGCTGGGGCGGGCCGAACAGTCCGGTGAGGGCGTGGCTGTAGCGGTCGAGCAGGGTGCCGTGTGCGGCATCGGCGGTCATGGCGGTCTCCTTCCGAAGGGATGCGCAGGCGGTGTCAACGGGCATCGGGGACCACCTGGGTGCCGACGCCTGCGGAGGTGAAGACCTCCAGCAGCATCGAGTGCGGTCGTCGCCCGTCCACCACGTGGGCGCGCGGCACGCCGGCGTCGATCGCCTCCAGGCAGGCCGCCATCTTCGGGATCATGCCGGAGGACAGGGACGGGAGCAGCTCCCGCAGCTGAGAGGCGGTGAGGGAGCTGATGAGCGAGTCGCGGTCCGGCCAGTCCGCGTAGACGCCCTCGACGTCGGTGAGGAGCACGAGTTTGCGGGCACCGATCGAGGCGGCGAGCGCTCCGGCGGCGGTGTCCGCGTTGACGTTGAGCACGTGGCCGGTAAGGTCGCCGTGGTCGTCCACCTCGGGGGCCACGGAGGACACCACGGGGATGCGGCCGGCCTCGATCACGTCCCGGATCGCCTCCGGGTTCACGCCGATGACCTCCCCGACCAGTCCGAGGTCCACAGGCTCGCCGTCCACCACGGTGCCGGTGCGGCGTGCTTGGAACAGGGCGCCGTCCTCGCCGGAGGAGCCGATCGCGTAGGGGCCGTGGGAGTTGATCAGGCCGACGAGCTCGCGGCCGACCTGACCGGTGAGCACCATGCGCACCACGTCCATCGCCTCCGGCGTGGTCACGCGCAGGCCGCCGCGGAACTCGGACTCGATCCCGAGCCGGTCCAGCATGGTGTTGATCTGCGGGCCGCCGCCGTGCACCACCACGGGGCGCACACCCACGTGCAGCAGGAAGACGATGTCCTCGGCGAAGGCGCGGCGCAGCTCCTCGGAGACCATGGCGTTGCCGCCGTACTTGATGACCATCGTGGTGCCGGCGAACCGCTGGATCCACGGCAGGGCCTCGATGAGGACCTCCGCCTTGGACCCGGCGCGCTCGAGGCGGTCCGCGGCGGAGAGCACCGGGGTGGCGGCGGTCGACGGGTTCTCGATCATGGCGTGGGGGCCTTCCGTGGAGTGGGTCCGGGGGACGGTCGCGGCGGGCCGGGGTGTCCTGCGCACCGGCCCTGCCGTCCGCGGCTTCAGGTGGAGTAGGCGGAGTTCTCGTGGACGTAGTCGTGGGTGAGGTCGTTGGTCCAGATCGTGGCCTCGGCGTCGCCTGCGTGCAGGTCGATCTCCACGCGCACCTCGCGTGCGGACAGGTCCACGAGGGAGCGGTCCTCCCCCACGCCGGAGGCACGGCAGACCTGGACCCCGTTGAAGGACACGTCCAGGGCGGTCGCGTCGAACGCGGCCACAGACTCCGGCACGGTGCCCACCGCGGAGATCACGCGGCCCCAGTTCGGGTCCTGGCCGAAGACCGCGGTCTTGAACAGGTTGGAGCGGGCGACGGCACGGGCCACGGCCTCGGCGGCCTCCTCCGTCTCGGCGTTCACCACGCGGACGGCGATGTCGTGCTCGGCGCCCTCGGCATCCCCGACCATCTGGCGGGCGAGATCCGCACAGACGCGGGTGACGGCGGCGCCGAACTCGTCCGGGTCCGGGGCCACGCCTGAGGCGCCGGAGGCCAAGAGGATCACCGTGTCGTTGGTGGACATGCAGCCGTCGGAGTCGGCGCGGTTGAAGGTCGCGGCCACGGCACGGTCGAGGGCGAGCTGCAGGGCGGAGGCGGGCAGGTCGGCGTCGGTGGTGACGACGGCGAGCATCGTGGCCATGCCCGGGGCGAGCATGCCGGCGCCCTTGGCCATGCCGCCCACCGTGTAGCCGGTCCCGTCCACGCGGGACTGTTTGGCGCGGGTGTCCGTGGTCATGATGGCCTCGGCCGCGGCAGGGCCTCCCTCCGTGCCGAGCCCCTGCACGGCGGTGTCGACGCCCGGGAGCAGCCTCTCCATGTCCAGCGGCTCGCCGATGAGGCCGGTGGAGCAGACCAGGACGTCGCCGGACGAGCAGCCGAGGGCAGCGGCCGCGTGCTCGGCGGTGCGGTGGGCGTCCCGGAAGCCCTGCTGGCCGGTCGCCGCGTTCGCGCCGCCGGAGTTGAGCACCACGGCATAAGCTCGGCCGTCCGTGACGGCCTGACGGGACCAGAGGACCGGGGCTGCGGCCACGCGGTTGGTGGTGAACACGGCCGCCGCCTCGTGCTTCGGCCCGTCGTTGACGACGACGGCCACGTCCGGCTTCCCGGACGGCTTCAGTCCGGCGGTGGTCCCGACCGCCCGGAACCCTGCTGCTGCGGTGACGCTCACGGTGCGACCCCCTGGCTCTCGAGCCCGGCCTGCTCCGGCAGGCCCAGGGCGATGTTCATGGACTGGACGGCGCCGCCGGCGGTGCCCTTGCAGAGATTGTCGATCGCGCTGACCACCACGACGCGGCCGGCGCGCTCGTCCACGGCGAGCTGCACCTGGACATGGTTGGAGGCGATCACCGCCGCGGTGGTCGGCCACTGCCCCTCGGGCAGCAGGCGCACGAACGGCTCGTCCGCGTAGGCCGTCTCCCAGGCCGCACGCACGGCGGCGGGGTCGGCGTCGTCGGTCAGGCGGGCGGTGGCCGTGGCCAGGATGCCGCGGGGCATGGGTGCCAGAGTCGGGGTGAAGGAGACCTGGACGTCCTCCCCCGCAGCCCAGGCGAGGCCCTGTTCGATCTCGGGCGTGTGGCGGTGGCCGCCGCCCACCCCGTAGGGACTCATGGAGCCCATGACCTCGGAGCCGAGCAGGTGGGGCTTGAGCGCCTTGCCCGCGCCGGAGGTGCCGGAGGCGGCCACGATGACGACGTCCCGCGGCTGAAGGAGCCCGGCGCCGAAGCCCGGGGTGAGGGCGAGGAGCGTGGCGGTGGGATAGCAGCCCGGCACGGCGATGCGCCTGGCCCCGGCCAGCCGCCCGCGCTGTCCGGGCAGCTCGGGCAGCCCGTAGGGCCAGGTTCCGGCGTGCTCCGTGCCGTAGTACTGCGCCCAGGTGGCGGCCGACTCGAGACGGTGGTCCGCGCCGGCGTCGATCACCACGGTGTCCGGCGAGCGCTCGGCCAGCTCCGCGGCGATCGGTCCGCTGGCGCCGTGCGGCAGGGCGAGGAAGACGACGTCGTGCCCGGCGAGGACGTCCGCCGTCGTGGGCTCGAGGACGCGGTCGGCCAGGGTGTGCAGGTGTGGCTGGAGGACGCCGAGACGCTCTCCCGCCTGGGAGTGGGCGGTGACGGCCCCGATCTCGACCTCGGGGTGGCCGCTCAGCAGGCGCAGGGCTTCGCCTCCGGCATAGCCGCTGGCTCCGGAGACGGCGACGGTGATGCTCATGGACCCATCCTAGACCAGATATGCACTGTGTCGAATATGTATTCCGTCATGGTTCGGGCCACGCCGGATCACTACGCTGGGCGGCATGGATGCCACCCAGACCCAGCCCGTCTCGCCCGGCGCCGATGCCTCCTTCGACGTCCCACAGACCCACCGCGCGATCGTCGCCGAGCAGACCGGCGGCCCCGAGGTCCTGCAGTGGACCGAGGCGCCCGTTCCCGCCCCCGGTCCGGGGCAGGCGCTGGTCCGCACCGCCGCCGTAGGCCTGAACTTCATCGAGACCTACCAGCGCTCCGGGGTCTACCCGGTGGACATGCCCTTCGTGCCGGGCACGGAGGGCTCAGGGACGGTCGTCGCCGTCGGGGCCGACGTGGACTCCGTCGCCGTGGGCGACCGGGTGATGACCGCCGCCGGCGTGGGCACCTACGCCGAGCACTTCCTCGCCCCCGCCGAGCAGCTTCTGCCGGCCCCCGGCTCGCTCGACCTCGCCGAGGCCGCTGCTCTGCCGCTGCAGGGCCTGACGGCCCACTACCTGTCCCGCTCCACGTTCCCGGTCCAGGCCGGCCAGACCGTCGTGGTCACCGCCGGCGCCGGCGGCGTCGGCCTGCTGCTGACCCAGCTGTGCCGCGCCCGTGGGGCGCGCGTGGTCACCACGGCGTCCACCGAGGCCAAGCGGGAGCTGTCCCTGCAGGCAGGGGCGACCGTGTCGGTCGACTACCCGGACGTGCAGGCCGCGGTGGAGGAGCTCACCGGAGACGAGGGCGCCGACGTCGTGTACGACGGTGTGGGGAAGGCGACCTTCGAGGACTCCCTGGCGTGCCTTCGGGTGCGCGGCATGCTCGTGCTCTTCGGCGGCGCGTCGGGCCAGGTCCCGCCGTTCGACCTGCAGCGCCTCAACGGCGCCGGCGGCCTGTTCGTCACGCGCCCGTCCCTGGTGCACTACACTCGCACCCCGCAAGAGACGCACTGGCGTGCCCAGGAGCTGGCGGAGGCCGTGGCGGACGGATCGCTGACCCTGCGGATCGGCGAGCGCTTCGCCCTCTCCGACGCCGCGGCCGCGCACACGGCACTCGAGGGGCGGCAGACCACCGGCAAGGTGCTGCTCACCCTGGACTGACAGGCCCTCCGCCCGCCGGGGAGCCTGTCGGTCGGGGCCGGCCCCGCCACTACAATGCGACAGGCGAGGCACCGACGCCCTGTGCTCGTGCCCTCGTCTTCGAGGCCCTCATACCACCCGGAGGAATGGTGACCGCACCTCACCGCGCCCAGCTGCCCGGAGGGGACCGTGCGCCCGCGCCGCGGACCCTGTGGGACGTCCTGACCGCCACCGCCGCAGAGCATCCGAACGCCCCGGCCCTCGACGACGGCACCCAGATCCTCGAGTACACCGACCTTATCGAGCGCGCCGAGGCATGCGCCGCCCGCCTGACGGCCGCCGGCATCGGCGCCGGCGAGCGCATCGGCGTGCGGATCCCCTCCGGGACGGTCGACCTCTACGTGGCGATCCTCGGCGTGCTCGCCGCCGGCTGCGCCTACGTCCCGGTGGACGCGGACGACCCGGACGAGCGTGCCCGCCTCGTCTTCGCCGAGGCGAAGGTGACCGGTGTCCTCACCGACGAACACACCCTGGAGCGCGGCACGGACGCCGCCGCGGACGCCGAGCCCGTCACCGCCGTCGGTGCGGACGGGCAGACCACGGCGACGGCTCCGCCCCGACAGGCCCGACACCCCCTGCCCGACGACGACGCGTGGATCATCTTCACCTCCGGATCGACCGGCACCCCCAAGGGTGTGGCCGTCACCCACCGCAACGCCGCCGCGTTCGTGGACGCGGAGGCGCGGATCTTTCTGGCGGACGATCCGCTCGGCCCCGGCGACCGCGTGCTGGCGGGACTGTCCGTGGCCTTCGACGCCTCCTGCGAGGAGATGTGGCTCGCCTGGCGCCATGGCGCCTGCCTCGTCCCTGCTCCACGCGCACTCGTGCGCTCCGGCATGGACCTCGGCCCCTGGCTCGCCGAGCGCCGCATCACCGCGGTCTCCACCGTGCCGACCCTGGCGGCCATGTGGCCCTCCGAGGCCCTGGAGAATGTGCGCCTGCTGATCTTCGGCGGGGAGGCGTGCCCGCCCGAACTCGCCGCCCGCCTGACCGAGCAGGGACGCCAGGTGTGGAACACCTACGGCCCCACCGAGGCGACCGTGGTGGCCTGCGCCGCCGAGATGACCGGCGAAGGGCCGGTGCGCATCGGCCTGCCGCTGGACGGCTGGGACCTGGCCGTCGTGGACCCCGCCACCGGGATCCCCGTGGCCGACGGCGAGACCGGTGAGCTGATCATCGGCGGCGTCGGCCTGGCCCGCTACCTGGACCCGGCCAAGGACGCGGAGAAGTACGCGCCCATGGACACCCTCGGCTGGGAGCGCGCCTACCGCTCCGGCGACCTCGTGGTCTTCGACCCTGCCGGCCTGCTCTTCGTGGGCCGCGCAGACGATCAGGTGAAGCTCGGCGGCCGACGCATCGAGCTCGGCGAGGTCGACGCGGCGCTGCAGGCCCTGCCCGGCGTCCAAGGCGGCGCCGCCGCCGTGCAGACCACCCCGGCAGGCCACCAGATCCTGGTGGGCTACCTCGTGCCGTCCGGCGCCCCGGAGGACCTGGACCTCGAGGCCGCCCGGCAGCTCTTGGCAGAAGAGCTGCCGGCCGCCCTGGTCCCCCGGCTGGCCGTCACGGACACCCTCCCGACGAAGACCTCCGGCAAGGTCGACCGCAATGCCCTGCCCTGGCCGCTGCCCGGCGCCCAGCCGGACGAGGACGCCCCGCCGATCGACGAGTCCACGGACGCCGGCTGGATCGAGCGCCAGTGGGCCGACGTCCTCGGCGCCGCGCCCCGCGGTCCCAAGACCGACTTCTTCGCGGCCGGGGGCGGCTCCCTGGCCGCCGCACAGCTGGTGGCCCGCCTGCGTTCCCGCTATCCGCAGGTGACCGTCCAGGACATCTACGCCACCCCCCGGATCGGCGACCTGGTCGAGTCCCTCGCCGGCGCCGCCGCGGCCGTCCCGGTCGAGGACCGGCACGTGGCCCGCACCCGGAAGAAGGCCCAGTGGGCACAGACCCTCGTGGGCGTGCCCGTGTTCATCCTCCCTGCCCTGCGCGCCGCCGTGTGGACCGCCCTGGTCCTCAACGTCCTGGCCGCCACGGGGCTGGCTCCCGCCGTGCCCACCGTGGACTGGTGGCTGCTCGCCGTCGCCTGGCTCGCCGTGGTCTCCCCGCCGGGACGCATGGCCCTGGCCGCGCTGGCCTGCCGGCTGCTGCTGGCCGGGGTGAAGCCCGGCGTGCATCCCCGCGGCGGCCGCGTCCACCTGCGCCTCTGGCTCGCCCAGCACGTGGTGGACCTCGTGGACCCCTACTCCCTGGCCGGCGCCGTCTGGGTGCCTGCCTTCGCCCGCGTGCTCGGCGCCCGGATCGGCAAGGACGTGGACCTGCACTCCCTGCCGCCTGTGACCGGGCTGCTCGAGATCGGCGAGGGCGCCTCCATCGAGCCGGAAGTCGACCTCTCCGGCTACTGGGTGGACGGCGACCGCGTGCACATCGGCACCGTCAAGGTCGGGGCGGGCGCCGTCGTCGGCGCCCGCTCCACCCTGATGCCCGGCTCCTCCGTGGGCGAGGGCGCCCACGTCGAGCCCGGCTCCACGGTGGTCGGGCGGCTGCGGGGCCACCGCATCCACGCCGGCTCCCCCGCCGTCCGCGTCGGCAAGGTCAAGGACACCGGACCCAACGTGGCCCCGCCGCGCGCCACGGGCTACCGCCTCCTCTCCACCCTGGCCTCCTCCGTGCTCGCCGCCCTGCCGCTCATTGCGGCGGCCGTGGCCGGCGCGCTCGGCCTGTGGTCCCTGACCTGGTGGGGCACCGAGGTGACGGACCTGGGCCCGGCCGGGTCCGTCGTCGTGGTCCTGGGCCGGCTGCTGGCCGTCAGCCCGCTGCTGGCGGCCGTCTGGTTCGGGGTGCACATGCTGCTCGTCCTGGTCACCACCCGGCTGCTGTCGATCGGCATCACCGAGGGCTACCATCCGGCCCGGTCCCGGGTGGGCTGGCAGATCTGGGCCACCGAGCGCCTGCTCGACGCCGCCCGTGACCAGCTCTTCCCGATCTATGCCTCCCGGTTCACACCCACCTGGCTGCGCTGGCTCGGCGCGGAGGTCGGCCGGGACGTCGAGGCCTCCACCGTGGTGCTGCTGCCGTCGATGACCCGAGTGGGCGACGGCGCCTTCCTCGCCGACGACACCATGGTCTCCTCCTACGAGCTGCAGGACGGCTGGATGCACGTGGCTCGCGCCAAGGTGGGCAAGCGCTCGTTCGTGGGCAACTCCGGCATGGTCCCGGCCGGCCGCACCCTGCGGCGCGACTCCCTCGTCGCCGTGCTGTCCACGACTCCCACCAAGACCAAGGCGGGCACCTCCTGGATGGGCTCCCCGCCGGTCCGCCTGCGACGCACCGAAGTGCAGGCGGACACCTCCCTCACCTACGACCCGCCGGCCGCCCTGCGCCGCGCCCGCACCTGCTGGGAGCTGCTGCGCGCGATCCCGGTCTGGCTGCACGCCGCGCTCCACCTGCTCGTCGGCGGTGCCCTGGCGCTGCTGGCCACCGTCTCCTGGGGGCTCACCGCCGTGGCCGGCGGCCTCGTCCTGCTGGCCGCCGGCGCGGTGGCCGCCACGCTCACCGTCCTGGCGAAGAAGGTGTTCGTCGGCCGCATCGACGCCGGTGAGCATCCGCTGTGGTCCCCGTTCATCTGGCGCAACGAGGTGGCGGACACCTTCACCGAGTACCTCGCCGCCCCCTGGTTCGCGCGCGCCGCCGCCGGAACACCCGCCATGGTCTGGTTCCTGCGTGCCATGGGCGCACGGATCGGCCACGGCTGCTGGGTCGAGTCCTACTGGCTGCCCGAGGCGGACCTGGTCTCCCTCGGCGACGGGGCCACCGTCAACCGCGGCTGCGTGGTGCAGACCCACCTCTTCCACGACCGGGTCATGTCCCTCGACGCGGTGGATCTGGCCGCCGGCGCCACCCTCGGCCCGAACTCCGTGGTCCTGCCCGCCGCCCGCCTCGGCGCCGGCACCACCGTGGGCGCCGGTTCTCTGGTCATGCGCGGCGAGGAGCTGCCCGCCGGCACCTGGTGGATCGGCAACCCCGTCTCCCCGTGGTCCGACCCCGCCCCGCGCGCCTGGCGTGCCGCATGGCGCTCCCCCGACTCCCGTCCCCGAAAGGCCTCATGAGCACCGATCCCTACCTGCCCGCAGTCGGCTCGGACGTGCTGGCGCTGGACGCCGTCCGCCTCGAGCTGGACGTCCGCCTGGCCGCCAACCGGATCGCCGGCACCGCAGTGCTGCACGGCCGCCTGCTCGCCCAGTCCGCTCGCGTGGAGCTGGACCTGCACAGGCTCTCCGTCACGAAGGTGAGGGCCCAGGCCGCCGGGCGGCCGCTGCCGCGGGTCAAGGCCTCCCAGCCACGTCGCCGCCCGCACCGTGTGGTGGTGGAGCTCGGCGAGTCCCTGCCCGCCGGGACCGAACTGGAGCTCACCCTGGACTACCGCGGCACCCCGAAGCCACGGCGCAGCCCCTGGGGCACCGTCGGCTGGGAGGAGCTCACCGACGGTGTCCTCGTGGCCGGCCAGCCGCACGGCGCCTCCACGTGGATGCCCTGCGTGGACTCCCCGGACAACCGCATGAGCGCGGACATCACCGTCACCTGCGACGCCGGCTACCTGCCCGTGTCCAACGGCACCGGCACCCCGGTGAAGCAGTCCGGTTCCCGCACCACCTGGCGCTGGGTCCTGGACGAGCCCGTCCCCCCGTACCTGCTCACCCTGCAGATCGGCCGGTACCGGCTGATCGAGCTCCCCGGCCGCAGCGACGGCCCGCCGATCACCCTCGCCGTGACTCCGCAGACGCAGCAGCGTGCGCTCACCGCGCTGGGCGCACAGCACCGCATGGCCGAGGTGTTCCAGGCGGCCTACGGCCCCTACCCCTTCGACGCCTACACAGCCGTGGTGGCCGACGATGACCTCGAGATCCCCCTGGAGTGCGCCGGCCTGTCCCTGTTCGGCACCAACCACCTGACGGGCCAGTGGGAGGACGAGCGGCTGATCGCCCACGAGCTGTCCCACCAGTGGTTCGGCAATGCCGTGACCCTGGGCCACTGGGCGGACCTGTGGCTGCACGAGGGCTTCGCCTGCTACAGCGAGTGGCTCTGGTCCGAGGCCTCCGGCCGCGAGTCCGTCCAGGCCCATGCCCGCCGCGCCTGGCAGGGCCTGGCCGAGCAGCCGCAGGACGTGGCGCTCACCGACCCGGGGCCGAAGGACATGTTCGACGACCGCGTGTACAAGCGCGGCGCCCTGACGGTGCTGGCGCTGCGCCGTCTGCTCGGGGACGCCGTATTCGGCCGCATGGTGCGCGGCTGGGTGGCCGAGCACCGCTTCGGCACCGTGGACACCGCGATGTTCCGGGCCCACGTGCACTCGTGGGCCCCGGCCGCAGGCGTCACCGCCGCGGCCGTGGACGCCCTGTTCGACGCCTGGACCGTGGAGGCGGCCCTGCCGGCGTTCCCGGGCTGAGCGGCCCCCGCCGCAGCACGGATGAGGGCGGGGACCCTCTGGTCCCCGCCCTCGATCTCCGCAGTTCTCGTCAGCGACGCTGGATCGACTCCTTGGGGTGGAGCGAACGCTCACCAGACTCGTCGATCTCGAAGAGGACGACGATCGCGTCATGGCGCTTGGCCACCCACTCATCACGCAACGTGTCCCACTCCTTCACCTCCATCACGGGGCCGCCGTCGTCTGCAGTGAAGGTGACGTACAGGTCGTATCCGTAGTCCTTCTTCTGCACCTCGGTGCGCACGTTCTGATCGGTCTTCAGGAACTGCAGCTCGGACTTGTCATGGTCGATCCACGAGTTATTGCACGCCGTGCCGGTCGTCCTCACCGTCACGCCGTTCACCTTGAGCTCGGCGTTATTGAAGTCACAGCGGCTGTCACCCTCCGTGACCGACTCCCGCTGCTTGTTCCACTCGGCCACATGCTCACGGGCCTGCTTCACGACCTCCTCGGTTGCCACGAGCAACGGCAGCCCCTGGGACAGGTCGACGGTTCCGTCAGAGTCCTTGAGCTCGACGTTGTCCTCACCCAAGGAGTCGTCGAGAGAGATCTCGTACTCGCCCGCCGCGATCAGGGCGGGGCCACCCGACTGATGGCCGCCGAAGACATCGGCGAGGCTGCGGTCTCCGATGCGAACCCAGTCCGCAGGGACCGGGGAACCGGGCTGTGCCGAGCCGTCGCCGTGGCCGTGGCCCGCACCTCCGAGCTGGGACGTGAACGGTGCCACGCAGCTGCTCACGGCATCGACCCTGTAGGAGCCCTCGTCGTCCTTCTTCAGCGTGAGGCAGCGGTCTTCCCCGCCGTCGAAGCGGATCGTGCCGCTCACGGACTCGGGACGCTCGTACCCGGAGAACTCGTAGTCCTGGTACGGAACGCCCTCGACGTGGGGGACATACTCCTGATCCCCGAAGTAGTCCTCCCGGGACACGTCCTCGCCGATGTAGTCCGCCACAGAGGAGATCTCCGGGGCTTCGAAGTCAGGGACCTCGACATCGTCCACCCTCACTTCGACGCCGGTGGCCCCCTTCCAGGCGTCGGCGGTGCCCGACTGCTCCCAGCGCTTCTTGGTCTCCTCGGTGATCAGGCCTTCCAGCACCTGACGGTCGCCGGCCTCCAGGGCCTTCTTCAGCTCGCCCTGAACGCGCTCGGTCTCAGACCTGACTGCCTCTACCTCGGACTGCGCGCCCTCGCGAGCCTCGCTCGCCCGCTCGTCAAGGGTCTCGCGCGCCTGGGCCTCGACCTCGGCCGCGTAGTCCGCCGCTCCTTCCTGACCGCAGCCGGTCAGGAACAAGGCAGCTGCAACGGACAGGCCCACCAAGGGCAGGGACTTCTTCGCCATCAGAGTTCTCCGTTCTCACGTCATTGTGATCTGAGACTGTCGGGGTACTCGCTGCTCCCGCATTGCTCATGTACAGCTTATCCCGCCGGTGCGCACTCGGATGCTCTGCGCTCTGCATGAGTCCTCTTCCCGACGACGGCCCCTCCCCTCCACCTGTGGGCATCACCGGACGGACGGGGCCAGGACCAGGACGCCGCGGACCGCCTCCGGCAGTCCCGGCACCTGCGCCGCGGTGAGCGGCAGGACCCGTTCGCCCGGCCTCGGCTGCGCTGCGGAGGGGTCCGCGGTGGCGAATCCGGTGCCGCGCGCCTTCACGAGTGCCTCGGCCCGGCACCAGGCGTCGACGCGCGCGGCATAGGCCCGGTGGCGTGGCAGACCGTCCCAGACGGCGAGCTGCTCGGCGGAGAACGCGACGGCGTCCGAAGCGGCGCGGCCGTCCGGGCCCGGCTCCAGTGCCCGCCGCGTGCGCGGGCTGTCCAGGTCCTCCACGTCCACACCGACCGCCCCCTGCCCGGCGGCGCGCCAGGCGAGCACCGTCAACGGGCGCTCTCCGGCGGTGTGGGACAGACTGACGGCCGGCAGCGCGGGCGGGACGTCCTGACGGCTCCCCCGGAGCCGGCCCCACACGTGGGCGAGCCGGCCGCCGGGGTGAGGGCCGTCGTCGTGGTTGCGGGACTCGGCGGCCCAGGCGAGGGCGGGCTCGCCGTGATCCCACGCACCGCAGGCCGGGCAGGTGCGCTCGAAGCGCAGCGACCCGGCGGCGAGGCCGCGCAGCGCCTCCAGCCGGGCCAGCAGGAGCGCGGTCCGTTCAGCCCGGCAGACGCCGACGGCGCCGACCAGCACCCCGTGTCCGGGGGCGGTCGGCGCCGTCGTCATCGTCCTGCCTCGGCAGCGCAGGTTCCGTCAGCGCTGGACGGCGCCGTGACGCTGCGCGGCCAGCTCGGTGGCGGCCGCTCGGGCCTCGGAGGCTTCGTCCGCGGTGAGGGTGCGGTCCGGGGCGCGGAAGCGCAGCGCGAAGGCCAGCGATTTCTTGCCCTCCTCGATGCCCTTGCCCACGTACACGTCGAACAGCTCGACGGACTCGAGCAGCTCGCCGGCGCCCTCCACGAGGGTGGCCTTCACCTCGCCGGCGACGACGTCCTGGTCCACCACGAGGGCCACGTCCTGGGTGGTGGCACCGAACGTGGACAGCGGGCAGGCGACCACGCGCTCCGGGGCGGCGGCGAGGACGGCGTCCAGGTCCAGCTCCATGGCGCAGGTGCGGGCCGGCATGTCTGCGGACTCCAGCCATGCCGGCAGCAGCTCACCGGCGTGGCCGACCACGGTGCCGTCGGCCAGGCGCAGCTCGGCCGTGCGGCCCGGGTGGAATGCCTGGTGGGAACCCTGGGCCACGGTCAGCTCCACGCCCACGGCGCGGGCGACCTGCAGGGCGGCGGCGATCGGGTCCTGCCAGTCGAAGGCGCGCGGGGCGAAGCCGGCGGCCGGGGCGGCCTCGTGGCCGGCGAAGACCGCGGCCACGCGGCGCGGCTGGGCCGGGATCCCGGCGTTCAGGTCCGCGATCGCCTCATCCGAGGGCTTCACCCCGTTCGGCTCGTTGGATTCGGAGCCCATCTGCTCCCCCGGCAGGAACACCAGGCCGATCTCGTAGAGGGCCACGTCCTTGAAGCCGCGGGAGACGTTGCGGCGGGCGGTCTCCAGCAGGTTCGGCAGCAGGGTGGTGCGCAGGAAGCCGAACTCCTGGGAGATCGGGTTGGACAGGCGCACCATCGTCTGGGCGGCGCCCTCCGCCTCGGTCGGCGCGCCGAACAGACGGTTCTGCGCCTCGGACACGAACGGGTAGTCCAGGACCTCGGTCAGGCCGGCGCCGGCCAGCACGTCCGCCACACGGCGGCGCTGGGCCTGCGCGCGGGTCAGGCCGCGGCCAGGAGGGGCGACCGGCAGGGTGGACGGGATCTTGTCGTAGCCGTCCAGGCGGGCGACCTCTTCGACGAGGTCCTCGGGGATCGTCAGGTCGTGGCGCCAGGACGGCGAGGTGACCGTCAGGGTCTCGCCGGCGTCCTCGACGTCCGCGCCGAGCTCGGTGAGCAGCTCGACGACGCGCTCCTTCGGGTAGTCCACGCCGATGCGGCGGGACGGGTAGGTCGGGTCCAGCTCCACCACCGGGTACGTCGGACGGGCACCGATGTCCGTGACGCCGGGCTCGGCGGTGCCGCCGGCGAGCTCCACGAGCAGCTGCACGGCACGTTCGGCGGCGACGTCCGCGACCTCCCAGTCCACGCCGCGCTCGTTGCGCTTGGAGGCCTCGGAGGGCAGCCGGTGGCGGCGGCGGGTGCGGGCGATGGAGACCGGGTCGAAGTGCGCGGACTCGATCGTCACGCGGGTGGTGGACTCGGAGACCTCGGTGGCGGCGCCGCCCATGACGCCGGCCAGGCCGATCGGGCCGGACTCGTCCGTGATGAGCAGGTCCTCGGTGTGGAGGGTGCGCTCCTTGTCGTCCAGGGTGCGCAGAGTCTCGCCCTCGGCGGCACGGCGGACGGTGATGGCGCCGGTCAGCTTGTCCGCATCGTAGAAGTGCAGCGGCTGGCCGAGCTCCCACATCACGTAGTTGGAGATGTCCACGGTCAGCGAGTGCGGGCGGATGCCCGCCAGGCGCAGGCGCGCGGCCATCCACGGCGGGGTCGGGACGCTCGGATCGATGCCGGAGACGGTGCGGGTCACGAAGCGGTCGCAGCCGGGGACGCCGTAGATCGGGGCGGTGTCGTCCAGGATCACCGGCTGGCCGTCCTCGTTCGGCTCCGGGACCACGATGCCGGCCGCCGGATCGGTGAAGGCGGTGCCGGTGGCGTGCGCGTATTCACGGGCGATGCCGCGGATGCTGAAGCCGTAGGAGCGGTCCGGAGTCACGTTGACCTCGGCGGCCTCCTCGTGCAGGTGCAGCAGCTCGAGCGCGTCGGTGCCGACCTCCGGGTCCAGGCCGAGGGTGGACAGCACCAGAATGCCGTCGTGGTCCTCGCCGATGCCGAGCTCGCGGACGGAGGCGATCATGCCGGCGGAGACGTGGCCGTAGGTCTTGCGCGGGGAGATGCGGAAGTCGCCCGGCAGGACGGCGCCGGGGAGGGTCACCACGACCTTGTCCCCGACCTGGAAGTTGTGGGCACCGCAGACGATGCCCTGCACGCCGGAGGGGTCGATGCCCTCGCCGGTCAGGGTCTGCTCGGCGCCCTCGGGCACCACACGGACCTGGCACCAGTTGATGGTCTTGCCGTTCTTCTGCGGCTCGGGGACCATCTCCAGCACCTGACCGACCACGATGGGACCGGACAGCTCGTCCGCCGGGCGGTGGACCTCCTCTTCCTCGAGGCCGACCTTCACGAGGTCGGCGAGGACGTCCTCGGCGGTGGCGTCGGCCGGGACCTGCGCGAACTCGCGCAGCCAGGAAAGCGGGATACGCACGAGAAGATCAGAGCTCCATTCCGAAGTGCTGGGAGAAGCGGACGTCGCCTTCGATCATGTCCCGCATGTCCGGGACCTCGTTGCGGAACATCAGGGTGCGCTCGATGCCCATGCCGAAGGCGAAGCCGGAGTAGACCTCCGGGTCGATGCCCGCCGAGCGCAGGACGTTCGGGTGGACCATGCCGCAGCCGCCCCACTCGATCCACTGGGGTCCGCCCTTGGCCTGGGGATGCCAGATGTCCATCTCGGCCGAAGGCTCGGTGAACGGGAAGAAGTTGGGGCGCAGGCGGATCTCGGCGTCCGGGCCGAACATCTGCCGGGCGAAGTACTCGAGGGTGCCGCGCAGGTCAGCCATGGTCAGGCCCTTGTCCACGGCCAGTCCCTCGAACTGGTGGAACACCGGGGTGTGGGTGGCGTCCAGCTCGTCGGTACGGAAGGTGCGGCCCGGGCAGAGCACGTACACGGGGGCGCCGCGCTCCAGCATGGCCCGGACCTGCACCGGCGAGGTGTGGGTGCGCAGCAGGAGGTTGGACTCCAGCGGCTCCACGAAGAAGGTGTCCTGCATCTCGCGCGCCGGGTGGTCCGGCGGGAAGTTCAGGGCGTTGAAGTTGAACCAGTCGTGCTCGAGCTCCGGGCCCTCGGCGATCTCCCAGCCCATGCCGACGAAGATGTCCGAGACGCGCTCCTGCAGCAGGGACAGCGGATGGCGGGCGCCGCTCAGGCGGCGGGAGGCGGCCGTGGTGACGTCCACGGTCTCCTCCACGAGCATGCGGGCGGCGTGCTCCTCCTCCAGGACCGCCGTGCGGGCCTTGAGGGCCTTCTCCATGCGGCCGCGGGCGGCGCCCATGGTCTTGCCGGCGGTGGCCTTGTCCTCCTTCGGGAGCGTGCCGATCCGGCGGTTCGCCAGCGTCAGCGGGGCCTTCTCGCCGGTGTGCTTCAGACGGGCGGCCTTGAGCTCGTCCAGGTCGGCGGCGGCGGCGAAGTCGGCGAGCGCCGCCTCCACTGCGGCGCCGACGGCGTCGGCGTCGGCCGGGGAGATCTGCGGGGCGCCCTCGGCGGGCGCGCCGGTCTCGGGGGACTGCGTCATGACGTGACTGCACCCTTCGATGGTCGGTGTCTGTGGGATCTGGTTCGGCGTCCAGTCTAGTGCTCGCCGGCGCGCGGTCCGGCGGCCGGGACGGCGGCGTCCGTGCTGCGGACAGCGCCGGCGGGCTAGGGTGTGGCCATGTCCAGCGTCCCGTCCCTCGTGCCTGTGCACGGCGTCGAGCTCCGTGGGCTGCTCGTCGACCGGCAGAGCCGCTGCGTGCACTACGCCGGTCCGACGGACGTGGTGGCCCTGCAGCTGGCCTGCTGCCCGGACTACTGGGCCTGCCGCCGGTGTCACGACGCGCTGGCCGGGCACGACGCCGTGCCGGCGCCGGTGGAGGACGTCCATCGGATGCCGGCGCTGTGCGGCGTCTGCGGCCACCGGATGCACACGCAGGACTACCTGGACGCCGAGTCCTGCCCCGCATGCGGTGCCGACTTCAACCCCGGCTGCCGGCTGCACCGGCACCTGTACTTCTCGCCTGCGACGGGCCCATGAGCCGCCCGTTCCGCCCTGCGCTCCGCCCCGGCGAGGGGCACACGCGCGGCCAGAGGCCGTCGTCGCGTCCCCTCCGGCAGGCCTGGAACCTGGTGAATCTCTCCACGGTGCTGGGACTGGTGGCCGCAGCGGTGCTGCGGTGTCCGCTGACTCCGGCGCCGCACGGGCTGGTGCAGGCCCGCAACTACCCGCTCGCCTTCCCGGACGGGGCGGCGTTCACGGTGGGCAACGTGGTGTTCACACGCCCCGGGCTGCGGATGACGCCCGAGCTGTGGCGGCACGAGTCCGGCCACGCGACGCAGTACGCCGTCTGCCTCGGCCTGCCGTTCCTCCCGCTGTACTTCCTGGCGGTCGGCTGGTCGCTGTGGCGATGCGGGGACACGGCATCGGCGAACCTGTTCGAGCGCACCGCGGGGCTGGCCCTGGGAGGCTATCGGGAGCGCGCGCCGATCCGCGCCTGGCACGGCCGGCGGCTGGACCGTCGTCCCGCGGGGAGGCACGACGACGGCCCGCCCGGCCCCGGCGGCACCCTCGCCTGAGCACGGGGCCGGCTCGGCGGCGGACGCCCGGGCCCTTCCCGGCCCGTCAATGCAGGGCGCCGCCGGGGAGATCGGCGTCCGGGGAGGCGTCGAGGGACTCGAGCGCGACCAGGGCGACGGCCTGCGCCAGCTGCGCCGCGGGCAGGGCGGGGACGGAGTCGTCGGCCCGGTGCTCGAGGTCCCAGGGCACGTGCACGAAGCCGGCGGCCCGGGCGGAACCGGGTTCATGGAGCACCGAGTACATCAGGTGGTTGCAGACGAAGGAGCCGGCGGACAGGGACAGCTGGGCGGGGATGCCGGCAGCGTCGAGGGCGGCGAGGGCCCGCTTGACAGGAAGGGTGGAGAAGAGGGCGGCGGGGCCGTCCGCCACAACCGGGCGGTCCACCGGCTGGTCCCCCGCATTGTCCGGGATGCGCGCGTCCTGCAGGTTCACGGCCACCCGCTCGAGCCGGACGTGGGCGGTGCCGCCGGCCAGGCCGACGCAGACCACCACGTCCGGGCGGTGCTCGGTCAGGGCGGCCTGCAGCGCCGGGCCGGAGGCGGCGAACACACACGGGACCTGCACGGCATGGGCCTCGTGTCCGGCGGCCCGGAGGATCGTGGTGGCGCCGCGGGCGGCGGCCCAGGACGGGTTCGTGGCGTCCCCGCCGAAGGGGTCGAAGCCGGTGAGCAGGATGCGAGAGGCAGCGGTCATGGGACGAACCCTAGCGAAGCGGCGCCGGCAGAAAGGGCCTCGAACACACTTGCGAAGTGATTCGAACATGTGTTCTACTCGTTGCCATGCGATGGGAAGCGCAGACCCTGCGGGCCGGGAGCGGCGCCGAGCAGACGGGGACCGGCACACCGGCCGGCACACCCGCCCTGCTGCCGCTCCCGGGCCTGCAGCGGACCGTCACCACGCCGGAGTTCGCCGGCGTCACCTTCCACGAGGTGGAGGCGAAGACGGTCCTGAACAGGGTCCCGGAGGCCTCGCAGATGCCGTTCCGCTGGACCGTCAACCCCTACCGCGGCTGCACGCACGCCTGCCGCTACTGCTTCGCCCGGAGCACCCACGAATTCCTGGACCTGGACGCCGGTGCGGACTTCGACCGGCAGATCGTGGTCAAGGTGAACGCCCCCGAGGTCCTGCGCGCCGAGCTGGCCCGCCCCACCTGGGGCCGTGAGACCGTCGCCCTGGGCACCAACACGGATCCGTATCAGCGTGCCGAGGGCCGTTACCGGCTCATGCCCGGCATCATCTCCGCCCTCGCCGAGTCCGGCACGCCGTTCTCGATCCTGACGAAGGGCACCCTCCTGGCCCGCGACGTGCCGCTGCTCGCTGCTGCGGCACGGTCCGTACCCGTGGACGTCGGCGTCTCCCTGGCCCTGCTGGACCCGTCGATCGCCGAGGCGGTCGAGCCGGGAACGCCGTCGCCGACGGCCCGGCTGAAGCTCATCGAGAAGCTCGCCGCGGCGGGAGCGCGCGTGCACGTGATGGCAATGCCGATCCTTCCCTGGCTCACGGACGGGGACGAGCAGTTGGATCTGCTCATGCGCGCCGTCGCCGCGGCCGGGGCCTCCTCTGTTCTCACCGGCGCACTGCACCTGCGCCCGGGCGCTCGCCAGTGGTACCTGGACTGGATCGCCGCCGAGCATCCGCAGCTGGTGGACGGATACCGCCGCATGTACCGTCGGTCCTCCTACGCGCCCGCGTCCTACCGTGCCGGTCTCGAACGCCGCGGCGTCGCCGCTGCCCGGCGGTACGGGCTGCGGATCGGCGGGGCGCAGGGCATCCAGCGCGAGGACGGCCCGCGCATCGAATCCCGTCCGCTGCCGGTCGGAGAGGGCCTCCTCGCAGCCGCCGCCGAGACCCGGACGAGCCGAGCCGGGCGGCCCTCCGCCACCGGGCGGTTCGCCGGCGCCGCGGCTCGGACGCATCCGGGGCGCGCCGCCGTCTCCGACGCCGCCGGGGCGGCGAGGCGTGCGCCCCTCACACAGCCGGCGCTGTTCTGAGCCGCTCCGGGGAGAGCCGCTCCAGCAGCGCATCCACGATCGGCCGATCCGCCGGGATCCAGTCGAGCGCATGCAGGTCCTGACGCGTCAGCGCGGTCCACTCCAGCCGGTCATGGTCCTCGAGCGGGGCGGGCTCGGCCGACCCCTCGGCCAGCACCCCCACGTAGACGCGCATGAAGGCACCGTTCGCCAAAAGCCAGCCGCGGGCGTCCGGGGCTCCGACCTCCGTTCCGAGCCGGACTCGGGCCCCGAGCTCCTCACGGACCTCGCGCTCGAGCGCCGCCCGGGGCTCCTCCCCCGGCTCGACCTTTCCACCCGGGAACTCCCAGAGCCCCGCCAGCGATTCCGGCGCACTGCGGCGCGCCGCGAGCAACGCCCTGGGGGCGTCGGCGGCGTCGAGGAGCGCAACCCCCACGACGAGCGGCTTCGACGGGTCGGGCTGCACGGTCGGAGGGAGTGATGTGGGGGACGTCATGACCCCAGCCTACGGACGTGGCGGGCCGGAGCGTCACGAGGGTCGTAGGCTTGCCCAGTGCATCAGCCCGAGACCTCTCCCCGCCTGACCACCGATCCGCGCCTGCACGGCCGTCGCCTGCTGTGGGCCGTCCTCGCCCTGGCGATGGGCAGCTTCGCCATCGGCACCACCGAGTTCACCATCATGGGCCTGCTGCCGGAGGCGGTGGCCGACCTCGAGGTCGCGCCGGAGACCGGCGGCGTGCTGATCTCCATGTACGCCCTCGGCGTCGTGGTGGGCGCCCCGACCCTGGCCGCCGCGCTGTCCACCGTGGACCGCCGCCGCTCGTCCATGCTGCTCATGGGCCTGTTCGTCGTCGGCCACCTCGGTTCCCTCCTGGCCCCGACCATCGGCTGGATGATGGCCGCCCGCTTCCTCTCCGGCCTGCCGCACGGCGCCTTCTTCTCCGCGGCGGCGCTGGCCGCGGCACACCTGGCCGGCCCCGCCCGCCGCGGCCAGGCCGTCGGCTGGGTGCTCGCCGGCCTCTCCACGGCAAACCTGATCGGCGTCCCCGTCGCAACGGCACTGGGCCAGCAGGCCGGCTGGCGCTGGATGTTCGTGGTGGTGGCCGCGTGCGCCGCCCTGTGCATCCTGGCGACCTGGCTGCTGGTGCCTCCCGTGCCCGCCCCCGCCGGCAGCAGCATCCGCTCCGAGCTCAAGGGACTGGCCTCCGCGCGTCTGTGGAAGACCGCACTCGTCGGCATCCTCGGATTCGCCGGCATGTTCTGCCTGTACACGTACATCGCCACACTGCTCACCGACATCGGCGGTCTGGCCCCGCAGCACATCCCCCTCGTCCTGGCCTTCTACGGCGTGGGCATGGTGGTCGGCACCCTGATCGGCGGCGCCATGACGGACCGGGACCCCATCCGGACGCTGCGCCTGTCCTTCCTGCTGTCTGCCGTGTTCCTGGCGCTGGTGTACCTGCTTTCCCCGTGGTGGTGGGCCGTGCTCGTTCCGCTGTTCCTCGTCGCGGTGTGCGGCTCGGGCATCGCCCCGGCCCTGCAGGTGCTGCTGGTGGACGCCGCCCCGGAGTCTCCGCAGCTGGCAGGCTCCCTCAACCACTCCGCCCTGAACATGGCCAACGCCATCGGAGCCTGGGTGGGCGCCGGCCTCATCGGTGCCGGCTTCTCCGCCGACGTCCCGTCGCTCGCCGGCGCCGGAGTCGCCGCCCTCGGACTGTTGCTGGCGTGCACCCTGATCCGGCGTCACCCTGTGCACCGCCCCTGAACCGACCGCCCGGAACACAGGAACACGCATGGTTTCTTCGCGGGCGAAAACGAGTCATCCCAGCGCGATTGCCGCTATGATGAACGGGCAAGGTATTTCCGACTATCGAAAGGTGACAAGCACATGGGTTTCTTCGCTTGGATCGTCCTCGGTCTCATCGCGGGTGCCATCGCCCGCCTCATCCTTCCCGGCAAGCAGGGCTCCGGGTGGATCGGTGCCCTCATCACCGGCGTCGTCGGCGGCCTCCTGGGCGGCTGGATCGCCGGCACGATCTTCAAGATCGACACCATGAACTCCTTCTTCTCCCTGTCCACCTGGATCTTCGCGATCCTGGGCGGCGTGATCGTGGCGTTCATCTGGCAGGCCATCACCGGCCGTCGCGGCGCCAACCACTGACCTGTCCGGCGCACACAAGAAGGCCCCCGCCCCTTCGGGCGGGGGCCTTCTTCCATGCTCAGGGGCCGCCCCCCTGGTCAGCCGGCCTGCCGGGTGGTCAGCCGGCCCGCCGGGCGGCCATCGCGGAGGCGTACAGGCACACGGTGGCCGCGGTGCCGACGTTGAGGGATTCGGCCGCGCCGTAGAGCGGCACGGCCACCGCCTGGTCCGCCAGCGCACGCTCCGTCTCGGACAGTCCCCGGGCCTCGTTCCCCAGCAGCCAGGCCGTCGGGGAGCCCAACGTCTCGGATGCCAGGGAGGTGAGCGTGTGGTCCGCATGGCCGTCTGCGGCCCACACCTGCAGGCCCGCCCGCCGCAACGCGTCCACGGAGGCATCCAGTGACAGGCCCGTCACCACGGGCAGGTGGAAGATCGAGCCCGCCGTGGAGCGGACGACCTTCGGGTTGAACAGGTCCACGGAACCGGTCGTCAACAGCACGGCATCGGCTCCGGCGGCGTCGGCGGCCCGCAGGATGGTGCCGGCGTTGCCCGGGTCCTGGACCCTGCACAGCACGGCGGCCAGGCGGACTCGGCCCTGTGTCAGCACCTGGTCCAGGCCCATGGCCTGCGGCAGCGCGGCGACGATCAGGATCCCCTGTCCCGTCACCGCGTCCGACATGGCGGTGAGGACCTCGTCGGAGGCACGGCGCACGGCGACCCGACGCCCGGAGGGCGAGCGGCCATCGTCGTGGCTCAGCCCGGCGGCGGACGGCCGCAACGAGGCGACCTCGTCCACGAGGGCGGCCAGCTCCGGATCCCGCTGCGCCAGCCGGTCCGAGACGTAGACCTCACGGACCACTCCCCCCGCCGGCCACACAGAGCGGGCCTTGGCAGGTCCGCGGCCCAGGTGCGCGCGCAGCGCCTCCCGGCATCCCTGCGGGCCCTCCACCAGGAAGGCACCCGCCCTCAGACGTGCCGAACGCCCCGCCAGGCGGGCGACGGACCTCACGCGCTCGGCGCGCGGGTTCGTCATCACTTCCTGGTCGGGGCGTCCGGTCATGGTGTGCGGCCGACTCCGGTGCTCACCGGGGCCGGCATGTCCGCCCTGGATCAGCGGGAGGCCGCCGGGGCGTTCACGTCCGCCGGCAGCGCCTTGCGTGCGGTCTCCACCAGGGCGGTGAAGGTGGCGGCGTCGGAGACGGCGATCTCGGCAAGCATGCGACGGTCCAGCTCCACACCGGCCAGCTTCAGGCCCTGCATGAAGCGGTTGTAGGTCATGCCGTTGGCACGGGCCGCAGCGTTGATGCGGGTGATCCACAGCTTGCGGAAGTCGCCCTTGCGCTTGTGGCGGTGCTGGTAGTTGTAGGTGAACGAGTGGAGCAGCTGCTCCTTCGCCTTGCGGTACAGGCGAGAACGCTGACCGCGGTAGCCGGAGGCGCGGTCCAGCATCGTACGACGCTTCTTGTGGGCATTCACTGCCCGCTTCACACGTGCCACGTGTGTGCTCCTATCTGTCTGGTCCCGGGGCGCTCATCGCGCCGCTCCGGGAGGAAGGTGTCCGGTGCCACGGCACCGAGGGTGCTCAGTGGCTCAGATGCCCAGCATCCGCTTGATCTGCTTGACGCTGCCCTTGGAGACGAGCTTGTCGCCCTTGAGGCGGCGGGTCAGGCGCGAGGACTTGTGCTCCAGGTAGTGGCGGCGGTTGGCCTGCTGACGCATCAGCTTGCCGGAGCCGGTCACGCGGAAGCGCTTCTTGGCGCCGCTGTGGGTCTTCATCTTCGGCATGGCTGCCGTTCTCCTTCTTCGTCGCCGCGCGTCACTCCGCTCGGAGCGGCGCACGGTGCTGGTTCACTCGCCCGGTTGCGGACGAGCTGTGCGGTTCTGAACCCGTGCCGGGCACGGGGCAGTCCGTGTCAGGCCCTGCGGGGCCCGGGCTTCGGTGCCGAGGCTCCGCCCTTCGGGGCGGCGGGCTTCGGCGGGGCCGCCATCGGCTTCGGCTTCGCGGCCGGCCTCGGAGCGGACTCCTTGGCCGGGGCCTTGGCGGCCGGCTTGGCCTGCTGCGTGGACGACGCCTTCGGAGCGGCCTTCTTCGGGGAGTCCTTGGCGGGGGCGGCCGGCTTCGGCGCCTCCTGCTTCGGGGCCTGCTGGGCCATCTTCTTGAACTCGGCCGGGAAGGCGTCCCCCACGGAGTTGGACACCGGCTTGGCGTCCGCGGCGGCGCGCTCCTCGGCGCGGGCGCGTGCCTCGCGGGCGGCCTGGTCGCGACGGGAGCCGCCACCGGAGCGCTCACGCTGCGGCGCGGCGTTCTTGCGGGCCTCGGCGCGTGCCTCGGCCTTGGTGCGCAGCGGACCGACGACCATCACCATGTTGCGGCCGTCCTGGCGCGGGCGGGATTCCACCGCGCCGAGGTCCTCCACGTCCGTGGCGAACTTCTCGAGCAGGCGGACACCCAGCTCCGGGCGCTGCTGCTCACGGCCGCGGAACTGGATGATGGCCTTGACCTTGTCGCCGGCCGTCAGGAACTTGCGGGCACGGCCGACCTTGGTCTCGTAGTCGTGCGTGTCGATCTTCAGGCGGAAGCGGACCTCCTTGAGGACCGTGTTGGCCTGGTTCTTGCGGGACTCACGGGCCTTCACCGCGGCCTCGTACTTGAACTTGCCGAAGTCCATCAGCTTCGCCACCGGCGGCTTCGCGGCCGGGGCGACCTCGACGAGGTCCAGGTCAGCCTCGGCGGCCAGGCGCAGTGCGTCCTCGATCCGGACGATGCCGACCTGCTCGCCGTTGGGGCCGACCAGGCGGACTTCCGGAACGCGGATACGCTCGTTGATGCGGGGATCGCTAATGGTGCTTCTCCTGTAGTCGAGTCCAGTTGCTTCCGACCCGACGGCTGCCCGACACCCCGACATGACTCGAGGCCCCGGTGCCGACGGCACGACGAGGCCTCTCCCGGTCCCGTGTGGGGGACCCTTCGCCGATCCGGTGCGTCCGAAGACGGCCGTTCGGCGGCGACCCGGCAACTCGGCCCGGCGGACACCGGACATCCTGCTGACGCGGGTGGGAGGAGGCCTCCACTTTCATGCGACCCGGGCACGGCACGTTCGTGCAGGCCCAGGTGGTCTGTGGGAAGCTTACCACCATGACCGAAGAACACCAGCATTCCGAGCCGCTCTCCGTCGGCGCCGACCACGAGGTCCGCGAGATCCACGAGGTCCCCGCGGTCGAGGTGATCACCACCACCGCCGTCCACCTGATGACCGCGGCCGCGGTCAAGGTGGGCCTGGCCGACTCCCCGGACGCTCGCGAGCTCGTCGACCTGGACGAGGCCCGCAAGCTCATCACCGCGCTGGCCGGCCTCATCACCGCCGCCGCCCCGGAGATCAGCAGCGCCCATGCCGGCCCGCTCCGCGACGGCCTGCGCAGCCTGCAGCTCGCCTTCCGCGAGGCCTCACCCTACCCGGACGCCCCGGGCCAGGGCCCGGGCGAGAAGCTCACCGGCCCGGTCAACTGACCTCCCGCCCACCCCGAGGAGGGCTTCACGACGACGGCGTCCCACCCCTCGAGGTGGAGCGCACCCGTGCTGTGGCCGGGCGGGCCCGGTGGGCCGGGAGCGGGCGGCGGGGGCCGTCGTCGAGAAGGGGAAGAGGAGGCCCTCAGCCCTCGGAGGCCACGTCATGGCCGGGGCGGGCCGTGCGGGCGCGGAAGTAGTCGGTCACCGGCTTCGTCAGGACGGACACCAGGCCGACGCCGGCCACCGCGAGGAGGATCAGACCCGGCAGCACGTCGCCCCCGGTGAAGATCCACGTGGAGATCAGGACGGCGAACACGAGGATCGCCACCGTGGCGCTGCGGCTCCACAGGCGGCCGCGGAAGACGCCGGCCGCGACGGCCGCGACCCAGGCGGTGAGCGCGAGGTAGAGGACCACCAGGAACAGCTGGGCGCCGATGTTCAGCGTCCCCGTGCCCACGCTCATGGCCGCCGTCACGGTCAGCCCGGCCAACGCCGCGGCGATCAGGCCGAGGCTGGCGGTGACGAGCACGGTGCCGAAGGGGCGGGCGGGGGTCGCGGTGGCGGAATCGGCGTCCACGGGTTCTCCTTGCTCTTGCGGTCGCAGCCTCCACCGTAGTCGTGCGGCGGGCCGGGCCTGCACCGTGGCGCGGGCCTGCTGCACGAGGCGGCATTGTGACGAATCACTCACGCCTGCCGCCCGTGACTGCCCCTCAGACCCCTTGTCGGGGTGCAGGGCGCGTGGGAGGATTGACGCCGATGTTGTTCGGGGGCCGTTCATCTTCGGTCCCCGTTCTGTTTGCCCGGAGGTGGGCGGCGCGGCCCGGCCCCGCCCTGCCGGGACACGGGCTCTCAAGGGCCCGTTCGAGACCACCGTGACAGAAAGCGAGAGCGACCGAAGATGGATTGGCGTAGCCGTGCGGCCTGCCTGGACAAGGACCCCGAGCTGTTCTTCCCCGTGGGGAACACCGGCCCGGCCCTGCTCCAGATCGAGGAGGCCAAGACCGTGTGCCGCTCCTGCGAGGTCGTGGACACCTGCCTGAAGTGGGCCATGGAGTCCGGCCAGGACTCCGGCGTCTGGGGCGGCATGAGCGAGGACGAGCGCCGCGCCATGAAGCGCCGCGCCGCCCGCGCCCGCCGCGCCTCCTGACGCACCGCCCAGACGACGAGGGCCGGACCCCTGTGCGGGGTCCGGCCCTCGTCGTGGTCCGGGGCGGTCGTACGCGTGGGCGCCGGCTCAGTCCGCCGGGCCCACCGGAAGGCGCACCGTGACCCGCATGCCGCCTCCGGGCAGTTCCTCCCGTTCGAGGGTGCCGCCGAGGTCCGACTCGACGAGCGTGTGCACGATCTTCAGGCCGAGGCCGGAGCTGGTCAGGTCCGTCAGCACGGCGTCCGCACGGTCCTGCCCGGTCTGCCGGGGCGGGGTGGCCGTTCCCGCACCCGAGTCCGTGACGGACACCTCGAGGACCTCCCCTGCCGGCGTCTCGACCCGGCCGGCGTTCAGGCCGAGGACGCCACCGTCCGGGCCCGTGCCGTGTTCCACCGCATTGGAGGCGAGCTCGTTGACGACCAGGGCCAGAGGCGTGGTGACGTGCGAGGGCAGCAGGCCGAACTCACCTGTGACCTCCGTGGTCAACGGCCGACCGTCGCCGGCGATCTCCACCGCAAGGCGGAACTGGCGGGACATCAGGCCGTCCACGTCCACGTGCCCCTCCACGTCCTCGCTGAGGCTCTGGTGGACCAGGGCGATGGTGTCCACACGCTGCATCGCCTGCATCAGGGCCCGGCGCGTCTCGTCCGAGCCGGCCCTGCGGGCCTGCATCCGCAGCAGCGAGCCCACCGTCTGCAGGTTGTTCTTCACCCGGTGGTGGATCTCCCGGATGGTGGCGTCCTTGCTCATCAGGCGCTGTTCCTGGCGGCGCAGCTCGGTGACGTCGCGCAGCATCACGATCGAGCCCGTGCGGCCGGTCGCGTCCGAGAGGCGGATCGACCGGGCGGTCACCACGGAGCGGCCGACCTGGACCTCGGTGCGGCCGCTGCGCCGCCCCATGAGCACGGACCACATGTCCTCGTCCATCGGACCCTGCGCGGACGCCAGGCCGGTCAGCACGGGCGCCACGGCATGGCCCTCGAGCGAGGTGGCCACCCCGAGGCGGGTGAGCGCGGAGACCGCGTTCGGGCTGGCGAACCGGACGACGCCCTCGGCATCCAGGACCATGAGCCCGTCCCCCACCCGCGGGGTGCCGCCGATCCAGAAGGCCGGCGGGTCCTGGGGGTCGGGCCACCGACCGTGCTGGACCATGTCCAGAAGGCTGTCGGCCGCGGTGCCGTAGTTGCGCTCGATCGGCGAGAGCTCCGGCCGCGTGTGGGGATCGCGGTGGCCGCTGAGCACCGCGATGACCCGGCCGGCGCGGACCACGGGCCACAGACGCACGCGCAGGGTGCCGTCCGGCGCTTCGACGGGGCCGGACCCCTCGGCCGGCTCCCCGTCATGCCACACCCGGTCCAGCAGCACGCGCAGGTCGGCGCGAGCGCGAGAGCCGACGATGTCCCGGTGGAACAGCGTCGGGGCGGTGACCGGTCTGGTCTGGGCCAGGGCCACGTACCCGGCGTCGTCGTGCGGCCGCGGCAGCGGCGCCCAGAGAACGAAGTCGGCCAGGGACAGGTCCGCCAGCAGCTGCCAGTCTCCGACCAGCATCTGCAGCCAGGTCCGGTCCTCGTCGGAGAGGTCCGGGTGGCGGCGCAGCGGGTCCGTGGCGATCGAGGTGACCATGGGCTCAGCCTAGTTGTACTCGGCCATCACGTTGATGACACTCGTTGAGCGGGAGTCTTGCCCCCAAGCGCGGTGTGGCCACGCTCAGTGTTGTACTCATGGAGCCACCGGGCAAGGGCGTCCGTGCGTTCAGTATTCGAGGCCCAGACCTGGCTGTAGGCCCATTCCTGCGCCAGCGTCCGGTTGTACCGCTCGACCTTGCCGTTCTGCCACGGGCAGTGCGGCCGGATGAACTTCTGCCGTGCACCCAAAGCTGAGACCGCTTCCTTGAACGCCTGCGAGTTCTTGTACGCCA
>NZ_KV809426.1:0-315 GCF_001812555.1 Micrococcus sp. HMSC067E09
ACTAGGTGTGATGTCCAGGGACGTTGTTGCGTGAACAGCTGACAGGCGAAGGCCTCCTGTTGCGAGAGTGGAGTTGTCGAGAAACCGCTCACGCGAACAGAAGGCCTTCATGTCCCACGCTCACGCCGCCCTGACCCCTCGCGCCCACCTACGCCTGGCCAAGCTCATCGTCGAGGAACACTGGCCGGTCGCCACCGCGGCCAAGATGTTCATGGTCTGCCCACCCACCGCACGCAAATGGGCCACACGCTTCCAGGCCGAAGGACCTGCAGGGATGGCAGACCGGTCCAGCCGGCCGTCCACGATGCCGACCAG
>NZ_KV809427.1:0-1420 GCF_001812555.1 Micrococcus sp. HMSC067E09
GTCTGTGTAAGCCGTACCGAGAGGAACGGTAAGAATCATGACCATGACCGACGAGAAGAACCCAGGCGAGCCCTCGGGCCAGGACCTGGTCGAGCAGCTGAAAGCCTCAGGGCAGCTTGATTCCCTATTCGCGCAGATCGACGCGGGCGGCGTCGAGCTCACCGGTGACGGCGGGTTCGTGCCCGCGCTGGTCAAGGCCGCGCTCGAGCGGGGCCTGCAGGCCGAGCTGACCAGCCATCTGGGCTACGAGAAGGGCTCGAGCGAGGCGCCGAAGCACGCCAACTCCCGCAACGGGACCACCCCGAAGACCGTGGAGTCCGAGGTCGGGCCGATCGAGCTGGACGTCCCGCGAGACCGGGGCGGGTCGTTCACCCCGCGCCTGGTGCCCAAGGGCCAGCGGCGCCTCGGGGGCCTGGATGACATGATCATCAGCCTCTATGCCGGCGGAATGACGATCCGGGACATCCAGCACCACCTGGCCTCCACGATCGGCACGGACCTGTCGCACGAGACGATCTCCAACATCACCGACGCCGTGAGCGAAGAGGTCCTGGCGTGGTAGTCGCGGCCGCTGGAGGAGTTCTATCCGGTGATCTATCTCGACGCAATCCGGATCAAGATCCGAGAGAACAGCCAGGTCCTCAACCGTGCCGCCTACATCGCCGTCGGCGTGGACCTCGAGGGCATCAAGCACGTGCTGGGGATCTGGGTCCAGGACACCGAGGGCTCGGCGTTCTGGGCCCACGTCTGCGCCGATCTCGCCAACCGGGGCGTGCAGGACGTGCTGATCGTGTGCTGCGACGGGCTCAAGGGCCTGCCGGAGGCGATCGAGGCGACGTGGCCGGACTCGATGGTCCAGACCTGCGTGGTTCACCTGATCCGGGCCGCGATGCGGTTCGTGGCCTACTCCGACCGCAAGAAGGTCGCCGCCGCGCTGAAGCCGATCTACACCGCCCCCAACGAAGAGACCGCGAGGAAGGCGCTGGCCGAGTTCGAGGCCTCCGAGCTCGGCACGAAGTACCCGTCCACGGTGGTGACCTGGGCGAACTCCTGGGAGCGGTTCATCCCGTTCCTGCAGTTCCCACCCATGCTCCGCAAGGTCATCTACACGACCAACAGCATCGAGTCGCTGAACTTCCAGCTACGGAAGGTGACCAAGAACCGCGGCCACTTCCCCTCGACCGAGGCGGCGGTGAAGCTGCTCTGGCTGGCGATCTGCAACATCGAAGACAAACGCGCCGCCGAACGTGCTCGGGACCGGGGCAAACCCGCCGGCCAGCGCAAAGCCCAGGGCCGGCTCGTCGAAGGCCAGGCCGTCACGAACTGGAAGCAGGCCCTCGCCCAGCTCGCCGCGGCCTACCCCGACCGGATCAACCCCTACCTGTGACCACCCCGCTTACACAGACAAGTTGACACGCCC
>NZ_KV809428.1:0-41229 GCF_001812555.1 Micrococcus sp. HMSC067E09
CTCTTGTCGGTGCCGGCTGGACCAGTGCCCGTTGTGCCGGCGCCGGGTGGCTGCACCCAGGCGGGCCTGCGTCAGGTGTCCCCGCGCTGCGCGCGCAGCGACTCCAGCCGGATTCGTGAGACGGCGTGGAGTCTGCGTACTGCCTTCAGGTGGGACTGTTCCAGCTGCTCCAACTGCTCGAGCAGCTCCGGTGCAGCAGTCGGCTTCTGGGAGTCGGGGACGGCGAGGAAGGCCTCCAGGCGTCGGGGCAGGTGCCGGCACACCACGTCGTCGACGACGAGCGCCTCGGCTGCCCGTCTTTCAGTGAGTTCCGTCCACTGGGGGAGGAGCTCCGCTGTGCGCTCCACGATCTGTGAGGCACGCTGCCAGGTGTCCGGGCGCAGCCGGGTCCGTTCAACCTTCAGGAGCGTCCGCAGCTGCTCTACAGAGTCGGTCAGTGACTGGTGTTGTTCCCCTGCGGCGTCGTGATGCCCGGAGGAGGCCGCACCAGGGCTTGCGAAGGGATTCCACCACGGTCGTCGTGCACGTCCCATCGCCGTCGTCCTCCTTGAATTCTCAGGTCTCTGGTCTGTGTCCCATCCTGTCAGGAGTGAGAGCAGGGACGCCCGTCCTGCAGGACGTCCGGCTCTCCACCAGAATCCGCGTGCTTCCGTTTTGCGCGCGGCTGGGGACGCTGGTAGTGTTGTCCTCTGTTGGAAACGCGCAAGCGTGTCCGACGGGGTGTGGCGCAGCTTGGTAGCGCGCGTCGTTCGGGACGACGAGGCCGCAGGTTCAAATCCTGTCACCCCGACCATATGGGGAAGCCCCTGCTCAGCAGAGCGGGGGCTTCGTCGTGTCCGGGGGCCACCATTCGAGCTCGCGTGAGGAGGGACGTCGCGTCCCCGCCGCGTCAGCCCCTCCTCTTCACGGGATGGTGGGAGAGGATGCTGATCCGGTTCGTCGCGTTCATGGTCACGGCGATCCACTGGACCGCCGCGTACTGCCTGTCCGTCAGGTCCCCGTGGGCCATCATCTGCGCCACCTGCTGCTCCTCGGTCTCCGGCAGCCTGGTGGCCGTCTCCGCCAGCCTCAGAGCGGCCCGCTCCTGCGGCGTGTAGACGTCTCCGGCCTCCTCCCACGCCGGCAGCAGGGCCATCCGCTGGGCGCTCAGTCCGGCCTTCTCCGCCAGGCGGGTGTGGATGTCCAGGCAATAGGCGCAGCCGTTGATCTGGGAGATCCTCAGGGAGATCAGCTCCACGAGTTCGGCGTCCAGCTCCGCGTCCTCTGCGAATGCCGCCACGGCCTTGCGCAGGCCCGTCATGGCATCCCACACCTCAGGGGACGCCTTGTCCAAGTAGAAGCGCAGCGGGTCCTCGCGGTCGTCCGCCGGCGTGGGCGCATCGGTGCTCATACCGGACACTGAAGCACGACGACGGCTTCCCCGCCAGGTCTTCCCGTCCTCCTCGGCCTGTCCCTCACCGGCGTCGGCCCGGCGTCAGAGGCGGTGTCCGGCGTGGACGGGCGCCCGTCTCGGCAGCCAGGAGCGGTCCGTCACGGCTCAGAAGCGCCCGGAGGACCCGGAGCCGGAGAAGCTGCCGCCTCCGCTGCCGTAGCCGGTGCCGCTGGACGAGGAGGAGCTGCTGCGGGCCTCGTCCACGGAGCGCCGTCCGGCGTTGTAGCCGGCGCTGTAGGACCAGACTTGCCAGTAGAAGCCGGAGTCGTGGGTGGTGTCCAGGATGGATCCGCTTCGCCCGGGCCTGCGCGTGCGGCGCTGGTTGTCCATGCTGCGGCGCATGGCCACCCTCTCCTTGGACGTCTTCGCGTAGGCGTCGATCTGCGCCTCGGCCAGGGCGTCGAGGCGATCGGTGAAGTCCTGGCGCATCCGGTCGAGCTCGTCGAGGGCCGCCTCAGGGGTGGCCTGCTGCTCGGAGAGCTCCGCGCCGAGGGCGGTCAGCCGCTGCCTCATGCTCGTCACCGAGGAGCTCAGGGCCTGGGCGGCGGGGGAGCCGTGCACGGACGAGTCCAGGTCGTCGAGGAGCTGCTCGGCGCCGTCGAGGTCCTCACGCAGGGGTGTGGTCTGCAGGTCCCAGGCGTCCTCCCATCCGGGGTGGCGGTTGAGGAAGGTGTTCGCGGCGCCGATGGTGTCGTCGAGGGCGTCGAGGGTCTGGGCCTCCGTCTTCAGTCGCGAGGCGCGGCGGACGATGTCGGCCTTGTGGTGCTGCTTCCGGTCGAGTGCCTCGAGGCTCTCGAGCTCCTCGGTGAGGTCGATGGAGCGCTGCTTGAAGCCGCGGAAGCGCTCCATGAGCGCGGCACCGTACGGGTTGTCCGTGGGCACGGTGGAGGCGTTGACCTCGGTGGCCTCCATGTCCATGGTGACGTTGGTCAGGTGGGTGCGGGACGCCTCGAGATTGCTCCGGGTCTGCTTCCGCAGCGTTCTGCGATGGTAGGCCAGGCCGGCACCGACGCCGCCGCCGGCCAGCGCGACGCCGCCGGCCCCCAGGTAGACGACCGGGTTCTGGTACCAGGGGCGGGCGATCAGCTCGGCGGCCTCGTCCACAGCGTCCACGGCGGCGTCGGTCCACTTGGCCTCCCGGGCGGCGCCGGTGGCCGCCTCCCGGATGCTCTCCTGCTGCCCCAGGCTCAGGTCGAGGTCCTCGCCGGCGTAGACGCCCATGATGCGATTGTCCGGGTCCAGGGCGTAGATCAGCAGCCCGTCGGCCCACTTCTGCCCGTCCGGGCTGATCCATTCCGGGCGTGCGGAGCGGGCGTGCTGCAGCACACGGCCGTTGAACTCCTGGGAGGCGCGGTCGTCGCTCAGGTGGTCCAGGCTCACGCCGCGCTCGGTGTACACCGCCACCTTCACCGGTCCGCGGAACTCGATCTCCGCCAGGTCCCGCTCCAGCTGTGCCGGATCGATGATCCCGGCGGTGTCGTCCAGCACCACCTCGGTGATCGGCTGTCGGTCGGTGCTTCGCTCACCGGCGGCCTGTTCGGCGGCGGCCGGCCCGTGCTCCTGCCCCGTTGCCGAGGCCGAGAACAGGGAGGCGCCGACGACGGCCGTCCCCCCGGAGCGCGACGGCCCGCCGGCCGCCGTCGTCTCCGCGAGGGCCTGGGAGGGGCCGAGCATGGCCAGGCCGAGGACGGCGCCCGCCGCCACCGCGACCGGGAGGCGGGGCCCGTCGGCCTCGAGACGCGCGGACGAGCCGTGCGGCGGCGTGCTCGCCTCGGTGGCGCGGATCTCGGGGCGGTCGGCTCGGCTCATGGCGTTCCTCCAGTGCGGGCTGTCCAGTTCACGGCCGGCGTGGCCGCGCTCACCACCCTAGATGAGAGGAGGCTGTGTCCAGCAGGTGCCGGAGCTCGTCGGCGGTGTGTTCCCCGCCGAAGCCGGGGCCCTCCGGCTCCACGACGGCGGCGCGGCGCAGGCCCGTGAACTGCACCGGGGCGTAGCCCATGGCGGCCACGAGCAAGGCCAGCGCCGCCCGGGCCTGCTCGCCGCCGTGGTCGCTGCCGACGGCCAGCGCGCGGAGGGGTTCCTCGGCCCTGCCGGCGCTGTCCAGGTCGTGGTGCGAGATGTCGAAGAAGGCTCGCAGCACGGGGACGGTGACGCCCCGGTCGCGCAGCCAGGCGGCCACGGCGAGCGTGTCGTCGCCCGGCCGGGAGCCGCCGGCGACGTCGGGCAGGAAGGAGGTGACGTCGTCGGGAAGGCCGTAGCCGCCCCAGGAGTTGGTGAGGTCCACGACGCCCAGCGTGCGCGGGCCGACGAGGTCCGGCACCTCGATCTCGTCGAGGTCCTCGCGGGGGACGGCGATCACCGTCAGCTGCGTGTCCGCGGCGAGCTGGTCGGGACGCACGGCCTCGGCCTCCGGCGCGTAGATGCCCAGGTGGTGGCGCAGCGCGGCCGGCGGACGGGTGGCGGCCATGAGCACGCGCGGGGCGTCCGTGCCGGGGGCCAGCCGGGGGATGCGTGCCAGGGCGCGGGCCAGCGATGTGCCGGCCCGGCCGGCGCCGAGGATCCCGACGGAGTCGGGCAGACCGGGCGCGGAGGTCGGTGCGGAGCCGCTCAACGGATCTCGGTGCGCTGACGGCCCAGACCGGAGATCTCCACCTCGACGACGTCACCGGCAACGAGCCAGGCGCGCTTGCCGTCCTTGCCCTTGCGGCCGAGGGCGACGCCGGCCGGGGTGCCCATCATGATGAGGTCGCCCGGGTGCAGGGTCACCATCTGGGAGATGTAGGAGACGATCTGCTCGGGGGTGAACACCACGTCGAGCGCCTTGGCGGACTGGCGCTTCTCTCCGTTGACCGTGGTGGTGATCTGGGCCTTCGAGGAGAACTCGTCCGGGGTCACCAGCCAGGGGCCCACCGGAGTGGAGGCGTCCCAGACCTTGCCCTGCAGCCACTCGGAGGTGCGGCCCTGGAAACCGCGGACGGACACGTCGTCCGCCACGGCATAGCCGGCGATGTGCTCACCGGCCTGGGACTCCGGGATGCGGCGGCCCGGCTCGCCGATGACGATGCAGAGCTCGCCCTCGTAGTCGAGGCGGTGGTCCTCCTGAGGGATCTCCACGTCGTCCAGGGCTCCGGTGAGGGACTGGGCGAACTTCGCGAACAGGGTCGGATGCTCGGGGGCCTCGAGTCCGGTCTCCTTGATGTGGTCACGGTAGTTCAGGCCCACACCGATCACCTTGGTGGGGAACGGCACGAGGGTCTCGTACATGAGCGTGGAGACGTCCAGCACGCGAGCGCGGTCCTGCTCGGCGGCGGCCAGGGCCTCCTCGACCATGCGGCGCTGCTCGGCCGGCTCGGCGGTGAGGTACTCGCCCACGTCCGTACAGCCTTCGATCTCCACGGCCTCGACGGCGATCTGCGGATCGGCCTCGTCGACGGCGGTGATCACGGCGGCGAACGTGTTGCCCGGGTAGGCGGCGTCCTCGGACGGGCGGCGGAACGTGGCGAGCTTCATGCGTCCCATCACATCACAGCCGGGCCGGTCGGCGGCACCGGGCCGTGCCCCTTGCGCGGCATCCCCGCCCGGCGGCCCCGCCCTGCGCCCGGCCGCGGAACGGCCTCGCCACGTGATGCGGCTCACACCGTCTTGCTAGGGTGGACCTGTGGAGCGAGCCCGGCGGGGCCGTCCGGCCCCCGCATACGTTCCGCCCGCTCGGCCCTGGGCGGCCGAGGTGCAACGAGAGAAGGTCGGACGACGAGCCGTTCGCCGGCGGCGTCCAGGTCGAGCTCGAGGAACAGACTCGAGGAGCAGGACTGAGTGCGCGCTCGTCCTGACTGGAGGAGGGGAGGACGCCGTGGTCCTGGTCTACGGCTACCGCACCGTCTACACCTGGGAGCCCTGGGCGCTCTACGCGGGCGCGCTCCTGTTGCTGGTCGCAGGCATCGGCCTGTTCGTGTGGGGCCGGCGCCGCGCCGCCGAGGAACGGGAGTCCATCCGCGCCGCCGAGGCCGCCGCAGGCCCCGGCGCGGACCGGCGGCGCACCCTGGAGCGGGACGACTGGCGGCGCCTGCGCCGCTGGGAGCTCGTGCGCACCGCGGGCATCGTCGCAGCGTGCGGGTTCCTCCTGCTCGGCTTCCTCGGCCTCCACACCCGGGACGAGGCCCACGTGAACCTGCGGGACAACCTCAAGGCACGCTACGGCGCGGCCCTGATCGTCGCGGACGAGGTCGAGGCGGTGGACGGCGGCTACCTCGTGGAGCTGCACTGGCGTCGCCCAGAAGGGCGTCCGGACCTGGCACCGGACGTCTACGACGCGATCGTGGTCCCGGACGTCCTGGTGACCGTCGAGGACCGCCGCGTCCCCACCGTCACGCAGATCCCGCCCGAGGTGCTGGCGGAGTACCCGGAGCTGAGCGGGTGAGCGTGGCACCATGACCGCCATGGACCTGCACCACGACGACGTCCGCGCGCCTCGGCAGACCGCCTCGCCCCTCGTGCTCGGCACCATGGGCTGGGGCGTCGACGGGGACCGTCCCGCCCGCGCGGCCGCCGCCCTGGAGGCGGCGCTGGCGGCGGGCGTGGGCGTGCTGGACACCGCGGACATCTACGGTGACGGCGACTCCGAACGCGCCGTGGGCGCCGCGCTCGCCGGCCTCGCCCCGCAGGTCCGCGACGGACTGCGGGTGCAGACCAAGTGCGGCATCGTGCTGCCGGGGACCACACCGCCGGGTGCGGCGCCCGGCACCTGCCCGGCGCCGACCACCCGCTACGACTCCTCGCCGCACCACCTGAAGGCCTCGCTCGCAGCCTCGCTCGAACGCCTCGGCACGGACCGCGTGGACACCCTGCTGATCCATCGCCCGGACGTGCTGACCCCCGTGGAGGACACCGTCCGCGCCTTCCTGGACGAGCGCGAGGCCGGCCGGGTGGAGCGCCTCGGCGTCTCCAACCTGCCATGGGAACGGGCGCAGCGGTTCCACGCGGCGCTGCGCAGCCTCTCCGCGGACGGCACCGGCCTGGACTGCGTGCAGGTCGAGCTCGGCCTGCACCACCGGGCCCTGGTGGAGGCCGCGGTGCTCGCCAACCACGACGACGCCGTCCCCACCTCCGGAGCGGCCACGCTGCCGCAGTGGTGCGCGGACGAAGGCATCGCCCTGCAGGCGTGGGGTCCGCTGGGCCAGGGACGCTACACCCGCCGCACCACGGACGAGGCGAGGAGCCCCGAACAGGAGGCGGCCGTCGTCGTGGAGGAGATCGCCGAGCGGCTCGGGCTGCCGGGTGAAGCCGTGGTGCTGGGCTGGCTTCGCCGGCTGCCGTGGGACGTGCGGCCGGTGGTCGGGACGATGGACCCGGGGCGCATCGCGGCGTGTTCACGCGCGGACGACGCCGCCGCGGCCCTCGACCATTCAGACTGGTACCGACTGCTCACCGCGGCCCGCGGTGTACCCCTGCCCTGACCGCCCCCTGGGCCCTGCGAACGGACTCCGCCATGGACGAGAACATCCACTACGAGACGATCAGCTTCACCCTGCCGTGGGTCGGCCTGTGGGCGACGCTGATCTGCGGGGCCATCGCGCTGACGCTGATCCTCGTGGCCGTCGTGCGGGTGCGCCGCCACCGCGCCCACTCGGCCCGGGAGAGTCGCAACGTGGACCCGAACCTGCTGCACGACACCGCGATCCAGCGGCGGGTCGGGTACGGCTTCGCCGTGCTCGCGGCGGCCGCGGCGGTCATGGGCGTGGTGGTCTTCATCCAGGACCGGGCGGCCTTCGAGAGCAACGTGAAGGCGAAGTACCCCGAGATCGTGGAGGTCACGAACGTGAAGCAGACGGGCACGTCCTTCACCGCGGACCTCACCTACGCGGACGGGCACACCGCCGTCGGTGAGCTGGTCATGGTCGAGCAGACGACCGGCGAGCCCCGGATCGGCGAGGACATCCTGGGCGAGCCCGGCACCGGCGGCATGTGACCCCCGTGCCGGCACCGGCGGGATGTGACCCCACGTGCCGGCACCGGGCGCGCACCCGCAGCCCGGACGGGCACCCGCCTGCTAGCGTCGCTGCCGTGAGCAGCACCGTTCCCGCCGCATCGTCCGGCCGTCGCATCCCCTCCTCCACCTATCGCCTCCAGGTCGACGCGAGCATGGACCTGGCCCGCGTCCGCGCCCTGGTGCCCTACCTGCGCCGCCTCGGCGTGGACTGGATCTACCTGTCCCCGCTGCTGGCCGCCGAGCCCGGCTCCGCCCACGGCTACGACGTGGTGGATCCGACCACCCTGGACCCCTCCCGCGGCACGGACGAGGACTTCGCCGCCCTGGCCGCGGACCTCGAGGCCGCCGGCTCCGGCCTGGTCCTGGACATCGTCCCCAACCACGTGGGTGTGGCCACCGCCGCCGCGAACCCCGCCTGGTGGGACCTGCTGCAGCACGGGCAGGACGCCGCGCACGCCGGCTGGTTCGACGTGGACTGGGGGGCCTTCGACGGCAGGGTGATGGTGCCGATCCTCGGCGAGGGCACCGAGGAGGACCCGGAGGCCGAGCTGGCGCACCTGCGGATCGTGGACCACGAGGGCGAGCCCGCCCTCGGCTACTGGGACAACGTCCTGCCCCTGGCTCCGGGCAGCCTGGACGCCGCCCGCGCCGCGCTGGGGGAGCGGACCGATGACGCGGACGCCGGGGACGAGGCGGCACAGAACGAGCTCGCCCGCGCCGCCCACGACCGCCAGCACTACCGGCTCGTGCCGTGGACCCGCGGCGACGCCGAGCTGAACTACCGCCGCTTCTTCACCATCACCACCCTCGCCGGCGTGCGCGTGGAGGACCCCGAGGTCTTCGCGGCCACGCACGCCGAGGTGGCCCGCTGGATCGACAACGGCTGGGTCCAGGGCCTGCGCGTGGACCACCCGGACGGCCTGGCCGACCCGGGCCAGTATGTGGAGCGCCTGCGCCGCCTGCTGCCGGGCGGGCCGATCTGGATCGAGAAGATCCTCGAGCCCGGCGAGGACCTCCCGGCCGCCTGGGACGTGGAGGGCACCACCGGCTACGACGCCCTCGGCGCGGTGGACCGTGCCCTCACCCCGGCCCGCGCCGCCGGCACCGCCGAGGAGGACGCCGCTGAGAAGGACCGCTGGAACTCGATGGTGCTCGAGGCCAAGCGGGACGTGGCCGCCGGCCAGCTGGCCGCCGAGACCGCCCGCCTGGTCCGCGAGGTCCGCCGGAGCCTTCCCGACGACGGCGCCCTCGCCTCCGCCGCGGAGGCAGACCTGGCCGCGGCCCTCGGGGAGGTCATGGCCCACCTGCACGTGTACCGCACCTACCTGCCCACGGGTCGGGCACGGCTGGACGGCGCGCTGGCCGATGCCGCCGCGGCGCGCCCGGAGCTGGCCGGGGTGCTGGACGCACTCGCGCCGCTGCTCACGGACCCGGCCCATCCGGCGGCCCGCCGCATGCAGCAGACCTCCGGCATGGTCATGGCCAAGGGGGTGGAGGACCGCTGCTTCTACCGCTACACCCGCTGGGCCCACCTCAACGAGGTCGGCGGCGACCCCTCGGACGCCGGCGGAGACGCCGAGGCGCTGCTGCGTGCCTGGGCCCGCCGCTGCGCCGAGTGGCCGCACGCCATGACCACGCTGAGCACCCACGACACCAAGCGCGGCGAGGACACCCGCGCCCGGATCATGGCGCTCGCCGAGCACGCCGACGACTGGGCGGAGGCGTTCGACGAGCTCGACCGGCTGCATCCGCTGGAGGATTCGGACTTCGCCCGCCTGCTCTGGGAGTCCGTGCTCGGCGTGTGGCCGGTGGACGGCACCGCCCCGGAGTCACAGCGCCTTGTGGACTTCGCCCTCAAGGCGGCTCGCGAGGCCGGCCTGCACACCACGTGGACCGCGCAGGACGAGGACTACGAGGCCCGCGTCACCGCCGCCATGGACGCCGCCTGCGCCCAGGACGGGCGGGTCCGCGAGGTCCTGCAGTCCTTCGCCGACCGCATCGCGGCCACGGGCCAGGTGCTCCAGCTGTCCCAGAAGCTGCTGCAGCTCACCGGCCCCGGCGTCCCGGACGTGTACCAGGGCACCGAGCTGCCCGCCCCCACCCTCGTCGACCCGGACAACCGCCGCCCGGTGGACTACGAGCGCCGCGCCGCCCTGCTGGAACGGATCGACGCCGGTCTGGTTCCGGCCGGCCCGGTGCTGGAGACGACCGCCGAGGGTCTGGCCTGGACCGCCGCGAGCGGAGACGATGCCGATGCCGCGAAGCTGGCCGTCGTGGCCGCCGCACTGCGTGCCCGCCGGGACCGCCCGCACGCCTTCACCCGCGCCCGTCCGCTGGACGTCACCGGCGCGGCCGCGGACAAGGCGATCGCGGTCGACCGGGGCGAGGCGGTCGTCGTCGTGGTCCGTGAGCCGCTCGCCCTGGCCGCCGCCGGCGGCTTCGGGGACACGGTCGTCCAGCTGCCCTCCGGGCCCTGGCGGGAGGTGCTGACCGACCGCCTCGTGGCCGTCGGCGGGGACGGCTGCGTGCGCCTGGCGGATCTGCTGGCGCGCACCGGGCAGGACGGCACCGTGGCCGGCACCGGGGCCGTGGCGCTGCTGCTGCGGGACGAGACGACCGAGACCGAGACCGAGACCGCGCTGCCGGAGACCGCCGGCGAGGAGGCCGAGACCGCATGACCGACCGTTCCGTGACCGGGCCGATGGCCCCGGCCGAGCAGACCCCGTACAACGACGCCGCAGTCACCGGCGGCGCCGCCTGGTCCCGCCTGGACGGTGCCCGGCTGGACCCCGGTGCCCAGGCCAAGGCGGCGGCGGACGCCGCGCGCGAGGTGCCCTACGCCGTGTGGGCGCCGCATGCCGAGACGGTCGAGATCGTCCTGGTGGACACCGAGCCCGGCGAGCTACACGACGCCGAGGACCGCTGGCCCGTCAGCGCAGCGGTGCGCATGGAGCGCGCCGGCGGCGGCTGGTGGACGCCGGCGGCGGACGTGGAGGAGGCCGCCGGCAGGGCGAACCCCGGCTACGGCTACCGGGTGGACAGGTCCGCCCCCGTCCCGGACCCGCGCTCCCGCCGACAGCCGGACACCGTGCACGGTCCCTCCCGCCGAGACCGTGAGGCGGCGGACTTCGCGTGGACCGACGCCGGCTGGGCCGGCCCGGACGGCGTGGAGCGGGACCCGTCCGCACCGCAGGGCGGCGGCCTGCGCGGCGCCGTCCTCTACGAGCTGCACGTGGGCACCTTCACCGCCGAGGGCACACTGGACGCGGCGATCGGGCACCTGGACGAGCTCGCCGAGCTCGGCGTCACCCACGTGGAGCTGCTGCCGGTCAACAGCTTCGGGGGTGAGCACAACTGGGGCTACGACGGCGTCGGCTGGTATGCGGTGGACGAGTCCTACGGAGGCCCCGAGGCCTACCGCCGGTTCGTGAACGCCGCCCACGCGCGCGGCCTCGGCGTGGTGCAGGACGTGGTCTACAACCACCTCGGCCCCTCGGGGAACTACCTCGGCGTCTTCGGCCCCTACCTGTCTGCGGGAACCGGCTGGGGCGAGGGCCCCAACCTGGACGGACCGGACTCGGACGAGGTCCGCCGGTTCATCCTGGACAACGTCACCCTGTGGCTGAAGGACATGCACGTGGACGGGCTTCGGCTGGACGCCGTGCACGCCCTGCGCGACACCCGGGCCGTGCACCTGCTGGAGGAGATGGCCGCCCACGCGGACGCCCTGGCCGCGCAGCTGGGCCGCCCGCTGCCGCTGATCGCCGAGTCCGACCTCAACGACGCCTCCCTCATCACCCCACGCGCGGCGGGCGGGCTGGGCCTGGCCGGCCAGTGGAACGACGACGTCCACCACGCGATCCACGTGGCCACCACCGGGGAGACCCACGGCTACTATGCCGACTTCGCCGCCGACGGCGCCCTGGCCAAGACGGTGGAGGCGGGGTTCTTCCACGACGGCACCTTCTCTTCCTTCCGCGGCCGTGACCACGGCCGCCCGGTGGCCGAGGACGTCCCGAACCACGCGTTCGTCTCCTCGATCCAGAACCACGACCAGGTGGGCAACCGCGCCGCCGGCGACCGCACCGCCGCCGCCCTCTCCGAGGGGGCCCTGGCCGCCGCGGCCGCCCTGCTGCTCACCGGACCGGCCACCCCCATGCTGTTCATGGGGGAGGAGTTCGCCTCCTCCTCGCCGTTCCCGTTCTTCACCGCCCACCGTGAGCCCGAGCTCGCCGAGGCGGTGCGCACCGGACGCCGCCGCGAGTTCGCCGCACACGGCTGGGACGAGGCTGCCGTGCCGGACCCGCAGGACCCCGCCACCCGGGACTCCGCCGTGCTGGACCGCGCCGAGGCCGTGGCGGGGCGTGGGGCCCGGATCCGCGGGACCTACCGCGAGCTGATCCGTCTGCGCCGCACCGTGCCGCAGCTCACCGAGCCGCGGCGCGCCGCCACCGCCGTGCAGTCTGCCGCCGACCAGCGGTGGGTGCGCTGGGACCGCCGGACGGCCGGGGGCGGCGACGGGTCCGTCGTCGTGCTCCTGGCGGCGCTCGGCGAGGAGCCGATGCCCCTGCCGGAGGACCTCGTCGGCGCCGAGCTGCTCGCCGGGCACGACGACGACGGCCCGCTCACCGCGGTGCCGGACGTCCTGCCCGCCCCGGGGTTCCTCCTGCTGCAGCGGGGCTGAGCCCGGGACGACGATGCGTCAGGCGTCGTCCGAGGCGAAGGGCGTGGGGATCGCCTTCAGCATGGTGGTGGTCGGGTGGAGGACCACCGCGTCCTCGTCCCGGCGGGCGCGCAGGACCTGGTCGATGTAGTCCTCCACGGCCTCCCAGAAGTGCACCTCGCGCTCCTGGCGCTCGGCCATGTACCAGCGGTGCTCCAGCACCTGGTGCATCACCTCCGCCGGCTCGAGCTTGTGCCGCAGGTCCTCCGGGACCTGCCGGGCCAGCGGCTCGAAGATCTCCACGAGCCAGCGGTGCGCGGCCTCGGACTCCGAGGCGTCCGGGTAGACGGCCTGCCGGCGGGACTCGATGTCCTGCAGCAGGCGGCGGGCCTGGTTCTCCTGCACGTCCAGGCCCGTGAGCTGCATGAGCCTGCGGTGGTGGTGGCCGGGGTCCACGACCTTCGGCTGCAGGACCAGGCGGGCGCCGTCGTCCACCGGGCGCAGGGCGTACTCCTCCACGTCGAAGCCCAGCTCGTTGAGGCGGCGGATGCGCTCCTCCACCCTCCAGGCCTCGTCCGGGGTGAACTCCGTGTCAGCGGTCAGCTCCTCCCAGAGCCGGGTGTAGGCCTCCACGAGCATCTCGGAGGTCTCGAAGGGGTCCACGTCCGCGTCCGCCATGTCCCCGGCGGCCAGGTCCATCAGCTCGCCGACCACGTTGGTGCGGGCCACCTCCAGGTCATGGGCTCGCTGGCCGTCCGAGAGCTGCTCGCGCAGTTCCCCGGTCTCCGCGTCCACCAGATAGGCGGCGAACGCGCCGGCGTCCCGGCGGAACAGCACGTTGGACAGGGAGACGTCGCCCCAGAAGAACCCCTCCAGGTGCAGCTGCACCATCAGCAGGGCGAGCGCGTCCATCAGGCGCACCAGAGTGGGCCGGCGCATCCGCTGGGAGAACACGGCGCGGTAGGGCAGGGAGAAGCGCAGGTGCTTCGTCACCAGGATCGCCGGCAGCGGCCGGCCGTCCGCGTCCGTGCGGCCGGTGACCACGCCGACCGGCTCCACTGAGGGGACCTCCTTGCGTTCCAACGCCCGCAGCAGGTGGTACTCGCGGAACGCCAGCTCCTCGGTGGTCTCCTTCACCGCGACCGTCGCGTCCCCGAGCCGGGCGAAGCGCACCACGTGGCGGGAGATGCCGCGGGGCAGGGCCGCCAGCACGTCCTCGGGCCACTGGGCCAGCGGGACGGACCAGGGCAGGGTCAGCAGCTTCGCCGCCGGCCCCGAGGCGCGGCCGGGCGCGGTGATGGACAGGCCGGTGCGGGCGGTGCTCGCCATGGCGGGGCTCCTCGTGACGGCGATCGGGACGGGGGCCGGAACGTGACGCGCGTCGGCCCGGACCACGATCCTCCCAGATCGGCCCAGTATGCTCACATGGCAGTTCACCCCGCTCGACGCGTTCCGTCACGGCGCCGCCGTGTGCCCTGCGCGGCCGGGTGCGGGGACGCCGCATGAGAACACCCGTCCCTCAAGGAGGACCCGTGGCCACCAACAACTCCCGGAAGACGAAGGCCGAGCGCGTGGCCGACTCGCGCGCCCGCGCCCGTCAGATGCAGGAGCAGCAGCGGCGCAGGGAGCGCCGCAACCGCACCATCGCGATCTGGGGCACCGTCGGCGCGATCGTGCTGGTGGTGGCCCTGGTGATCGCCTTCGTGCTCACCCGTGGTTCGCAGAGCATTCCCGACCAGGGCGAGGCCGCCTCCATTGCCAACCAGCAGGGCGGCGTGACCATGACCGGCAAGAAGACCCTCGCCGAACCGAAGGACAAGCTGGGTGCAGAGGTGGACGCCGCTGCCGTCAACGTGCCGGAGGAGCCCTCCGAGGAGCAGCCGGAGTCCATCCCGGGCGCCGAGGAGCCGGCGGACGGAGACCCGGCCCAGATCGTCATCTACGCGGACTTCAACTGCTCGCACTGCGCCGAGTTCGAGGAGAGGAACAACGGCTACCTGCAGGACCTGATGGCCGAGGGCAAGGCGACCGTCGAGTACCGCATGGTCGGGTTCCTGGACCGCCCGGGCACCGGCAACTACTCCTCCCGTGCCGCCGCCGCGTCCTACTGCGTGGCAGAGGAGGCGCCGGAGTCCTACGACGCCTTCGTGTCCGACGTGTTCGCCACCTACTCGCAGAAATCGGGCGCCGGCCTCTCGGACGACGAGCTGATTGCCATCGCCAACTCCGCCGGGGCGGATATCTCCTCCTGCGTCAAGGACGGCACCTACCGCCCGATGGTGAAGTACACCACCGCCAAGGCCCAGGAGGCCAAGATCCCGGGCACCCCGGGTGTTTTCGTGAACGGCAAGAACTGGGCTGTGGACGGCAAGGACCAGTCCTTCCAGGAGTTCGCCGACGCCCAGATGGGCGACGAGTGAGCCGCGCCGGAGTGCGCTGAGCGGCGGCGGCCGGGACACCCCGTCCCGCCGCCGCGGCCGCGCAGGCCGCACCCGGTAGGCTGAGGGGACCCGCCGATGCACTCGGCGGGTCCGCTTCGCCTCCTTAGCTCAGCTGGCCAGAGCATCTGTCTTGTAAACAGAGGGTCACCGGTTCGAATCCGGTAGGGGGCTCGCAGACGCGAAGGACCCCCGGAACCACGGTTCCGGGGGTCCTTCGCCGTTCCCCGGCCCCGCCGACCCGGTGCGGGGAGGGGCGGGGGCGAGGGGCCGTCGTCGCCGCGGGCGGGGCCGCAGCCTCACCGGCGGCTCAGCGGAAGGCGGAGACGCCGGTGAGGGCGCGGGCCACGATCAGCGAGTTGATCGCGTAGGTGCCCTCATAGGAGTAGATGGCCTCGATGTCGTTCATGACCTTGGTCATCTCGTAGTCCGCCACGATGCCGTTGCCGCCCAGGGCGTCACGGCCGAGCGACGCGGAGGAACGGGCCAGGCGGGTGGAGGTGGCCTTCGCGGAGGCGGCATGCATCATCACCAGGTCTCCGGCCTCGGCCAGGCGGGCGATCTGACGCATCATGCCGGCCGACGCCATGAGGTTGCCGGCGATCTCGGCGATGTGCTGCTGGATGATCTGGAAGCCGGCCAGCTTCTTGCCGAACTGCTCGCGCTGAAGGGCGTAGGAGCGCAGGATGTCGAACACGGCCTGCTGGGCACCGACGCCCTGCCAGCCGACCCAGGCGCGGGAAGCCAGGAGCAGGTCGTTGGCCTGGGCGAAGGAGGTGGCGCCCGGCAGCAGGGCGTCCTGGCCGACCTCGACGTCCTCGAACACGATGTCCGCGTTCTGCATGATCTTCAGGCCGGTCTTGTGCTCGATCTTCGTGGCCTTGTAGCCCGGGGTGTCCGTGGGCACAAGGAAGCACTTGATCTGGTCGTCTGCGGTGTCGCGGGCCCAGACCAGGGCGATCTGGGCCAGGGTGCCGGCGCCGATCCAGCGCTTGGAGCCGCGAATGGTCCAGCCCTGCTCGGTGCGCTCGGCGGTGGTGGCCAGGCCGCCGGCGATGTCCGAGCCGTGCTCCGGCTCGGTGAGGCAGAACGCGCCGATGGCCTCGAGGGCCTGAAGCTTCGGCAGCCACGCGGCCTTCTGCTCCTCCGAGCCGAGGTGGGCGATGGTGCCCACGATCAGCTCGTTGTGGATGCCGACCAGGGCGGACAGGGACAGGTCCACGCGGGCGATCGCGGCGTGCACCAGACCCTGGAACAGGGCGGAGGAGCCGTCGGTGAAGATCGTGCCGAGGCCCAGGGCGCCGAGGCCCGGGAGCAGATCCGGCACGAACTCGTCCCGGGTCCACGGCTCGATCACGGCCGGGCGCACCACGGTCTGCAGGTGCTCTTCGATCCGCTCCAGACGGGTGCGCTCCTCGGCCGGGAGCTCGGCGCAGAGGTCGAGGAGGTCGGGCGAGGGGAGGGCGTCGGACTGGGGCATCGTCGTCTCCTTCGAAGGGGTGAAGGCACCGCGCCGGTGCGGTGCGTGTCTGGTCGCAGGGTGCTGTGTCTCACGGCGTGACGTGCTCTGGGCGCCCGGGTCGGTGACGTGCCGTTCACTGGGTGAAACAGTCTTCCGTGTGACCTGGGCCACGCCTATGGTGGGAGTCATAGAAACCCGATGTTCCGATCATTGTACGTCCACAGGAGGTAGCACGATGACTGTGACCGAAGAGCTCCGCGCTGCGCGCGACCTGCTCGTGAAGCACCAGCAGGACTATGACGCGGCCCGCCGCGAGTTCGTGTGGCCCCGCTTCACCGAGTTCAACTTCGCCACCGACTGGTTCGACCAGCTGGCCGCAGACCCGCAGCGCGGCACCGCCGACGCCCTCGTGATCGTCGAGGAGGACGGTCGCGTGCTGCGTCGCACCTACGCGGACCTCTCCGCCTCCTCGAAGAAGGTCGCCGCCTGGCTGCAGCAGACCGGTGTGCAGCGTGGCCACCGCCTGATCCTCATGCTGGACAACCAGGTCGAGCTCTGGGAGACCATGCTCGCCTGCATCCGCATCGGCGCCGTCATGGTCCCCACCACCACCCAGATGACCGCGGTGGACCTGCAGGACCGGGTGGACCGCGCCGAGGCCCGCTGGGCCGTGGCCAACGCCAAGAACCTCGCCAAGTTCACCGACGTCGAGGGCGACTGCACGCTCATCCACGTCCCGGGCGTCTATGCCTCCGACGCCGAGAAGGAGGTCCCCCAGGTCGGGGATCGGAAGGTCCTCTTTTACGAGGACGCCTACACGGTGGACGCCGAGCCCGTCCTGGACACGCCCACCGCCGCGGACGAGACCCTGCTGCTCTACTTCACCTCCGGCACCACCTCGAAGCCGAAGCTCGTGGAGCACACCCACACGTCGTACCCGGTGGGCCACCTCTCCACCATCTACTGGATCGGCCTGCAGCCCGGAGACGTGCACCTGAACGTGGCCTCCCCGGGCTGGGCCAAGCACGCGTGGTCCAACGTCTTCGCCCCCTGGCTGGCCGAGGCCACGATCTTCGTGCTGAACTTCGGCAAGTTCGAGGCCGGCGCGCTGATGAAGGCCATGCAGGACGGCGGCGTGACCAGCTTCTGTGCCCCGCCGACCGTGTGGCGCATGCTGATCAAGGCCGACCTGACCCAGCTGAAGACCCCGCCGAAGAAGGCCATCTCCGCGGGCGAGCCCCTCAACGCCGAGGTCATCGACCAGGTGCAGCGCGCCTGGGACGTCACCATCCGCGACGGCTTCGGCCAGACCGAGACCACCCTGCAGATCGCCAACACCCCCGGCGCCCGCATGAAGATCGGCGGCATGGGCCGCCCGCTGCCGGGCTACGAGATCGTCCTCATCGACCCGCTCACGGGTCAGGAGGCCGACGAGGGCGAGATCTGCGTGAAGCTCGACCCGCGCCCGGTGGGCGTGCTGAAGTCCTACTTCGGCAACAAGGAGAAGACGGATGAGGTCTTCCGCGACGGCCTCTACCACACCGGCGACATCGCCTCGAAGGACGAGCAGGGCGTCTACACCTATGTCGGCCGTGCGGACGACGTCTTCAAGTCCTCGGACTACAAGGTGTCCCCGTTCGAGCTCGAGTCCGTGCTGGTGGAGCACCCTGCCGTCATGGAGGGCGCGATCGTCCCGACCCCGGACGAGATGCGCCTGGCCGTGCCGAAGGCCTTCGTGACCCTCGCCGCCGGCTATGAGCCGAACGAGGAGACTGCGCGCGAGATCCTGCAGTACACGGTCACCAAGCTGCCGCCGTACAAGCGCATCCGCCGCATCGAGTTCCGTGAGCTGCCCAAGACCATCTCCGGCAAGGTGCGCCGCGTGGAGCTGCGCTCCGAGGAGGTCAAGCGCCACGGCGGCGAGGAGGTCGGCGGCGTCGAGTACCGCGAGGAGGACCTGGGCATCCAGCGTCCGAAGCGCTGAGGCAGGTCTCCGCGCGGGGACATCTGCCTCGCGCGGGGACACCTGCCTCACGAGGGGACACCTGCCTCACGAACTGGTGAGGACACACCGTCATGACGGGGCCTGAGGGGGCTCGAGACGGCGTGTCCTCACCAGTTGGCGAAGGGCGGTGACGGGACAGCGGCAGGCACGCGCACCCCGGGGCAGGCGGTGGGGCAGAACGCCGGCGGGACGACGACGGCCTCGCACCTGACGCTGTCAGGTGCGAGGCCGTCGTCGGGAAGGAACGGGCGGGCCGTCAGGCCTGCTTCCACTCGGGCTTGCGCTTCTCGGCGAAGGCGCCCATGCCCTCCTTCTGGTCCGCGGTGGCGAACAGGGAGTGGAAGATGCGGCGTTCGTGGACGATGCCCTGCTGCAGGGTCGTCTCGAACGCGGCGGCCACGGCCTCCTTGGCCATCTGCGCGGACGGCTTGGAGAAGGACGCGATCTTCTGCGCCACCTCGCGCGCCTCGTCCTGGACCTTCTCGTCCTCCACCAGGCGGGAGACGAGGCCGATGCGCTCGGCCTCCTCGCCGTCCACCTGGCGGCCGGTCAGCACCATGTCCATGGCCTTGGCCTTGCCCACGGAGCGGGTCAGTCGCTGGGAGCCGCCCATGCCCGGGATGACGCCGAGCTGGATCTCCGGCTGGCCGAAGCGGGTGCCCGGGCCGGCGATCAGCACGTCCGCCATCATGGCGAGCTCGCAGCCGCCGCCGAGGGCGTAGCCGGTCACGGCCGCCACGACCGGGGTGCGCACACGGCCCAGACGCTCCCACGCCTGGAACCAGTCCGAGGCATACATCTGGGTGAAGGTCCGGTCCTTCATCTCCTTGATGTCCGCGCCGGCGGCGAACGCCTTGGGGGAGCCCAGCAGCAGGATCGCGCCGACCTCCGGGTCCATGTCGAAGGCTTCGGCGGCCTCGACGACGGCGTTCATGGTGGCCTCGTTGAGGGCGTTCAGCGCCTTCGGACGGTTCAGGGTGATGACGCCGACGCGGCCGTCGGTCTCCGTCAGGATCACGGGCTCGTCAGCGGTGGTCTTCTCGGTCACGCGGTGTCCTCCTTGGACTCGAGGGAGGCCGACGCCTGGTCGGCACGGACGGTCTCGATGATGCCGGAGAAGTCCTTGCGGGCGCCATCGCCGTCGGCGTACGCCTGGTACAGGCGCTGGCTGGTGCGGCCCAGCACGGCGTCCACGTTCTCGCGGTCGAGGGCGGACAGGGCCAGGCCCAGGTCCTTCGCCATCAGCGCACCCATGAACCCGCCGGCGAAGTCCCGGTTGGCCGGGGAGGTCGGCACCGGGCCCGGGACCGGGCAGTTCACGTTCACGGACCAGCACTGGCCGGTGGACGTGCTCATGACGTCGTACTGGACCTGCGGGTCCAGGCCCAGGCGCTCGCCCAGCACGAACGCCTCGGCGGCGCCGATCTGGGTGATCGCCAGCATCATGTTGTTGCATATCTTCGCGGCCTGGCCCATGCCGTGGTCGCCGCAGTGGACGATCTTCGCGCCCATGATCTGCAGCAGTGGCTCGACGCGGGCGAACGCGGCGTCCCCCGCGCCGACCATGAAGGCCAGGGTGCCGTTCTGGGCGCCCACCACGCCGCCGGACACCGGGGCGTCCACGGAGTCGAAGCCCGCGTCCTTCGCCATCTGTGCGGCCTCCTGGGCCTCGGCGATGTCGATGGTGGAACAGTCCACGAACAGGGTGTTCGGCTTCGCGACGGCCAGCAGGCCCTCGGAGCCCTCACCGCCGGCGTAGGTGGCCTTCACCAGGCTGCCGTTCGGCAGCATGGTGATGACCACGTCCACGTCCCGCGCGGCGTCCGCGCCGGTCGCGGCGATCTCGACGCCGGCGGCACGGGCGGCCTCCACGGCCTCCGGCACCGGGTCGAAGCCGGTGACCTGCACGCCCGCCTTCACCAGGTTCGCGGCCATCGGGCCGCCCATGTTGCCCAGGCCCAGGAAGGCCACACGGCGGGCATCCTCGGGGACGACGACGTTCTCGGTGTTCTCGCTCATCTCGGAGTCCTCCTCAGCGGTCTGCGGATCAGGAGCCCTCGGGCATCACGAACGAGGCGCCGGAGCGGATGCCGGAGGGCCAGCGCGTGGTGACGGTCTTGGTCTTGGTGTAGAACTTCAGGCCGTCGGTGCCGTACTGGTTCAGGTCGCCGAAGCCGGAGGCCTTCCAGCCGCCGAAGGAGTAGTAGGCGATCGGCACCGGGATCGGCACGTTCACGCCGACCATGCCGACGTTCACGCGGGTGGAGAAGTCTCGGGCCGTGTCGCCGTCGCGGGTGAAGATCGACACGCCGTTGCCGAACTCGTGCTCGGACGGCAGGCGCAGGGCCTCCTCGTAGTCCTTCGCGCGCAGCACGCACAGCACCGGGCCGAAGATCTCCTCCTTGTAGATGCGCATGTCCGCGGTGACACGGTCGAACAGGGTCGCGCCCACGTAGAAGCCGTTCTCGTGGCCCTCGACGGTTGCGCCGCGGCCGTCCACCAGCAGGTCCGCGCCCTCGTCGACGCCGGCCTGGATGAGTCCCTCGATGCGCTCCTTGGCCTGCGCGGTGACCACGGGGCCGAAGTCGGCGCCCTCCTGGTCGGAGGCGCCCATCGTCAGGTCCTTCATGCGCTCCTGGAGCTTGGCGACCAGCTTGTCCGCGGTCTCCTCGCCCACCGGGACGGCCACGGAGATGGCCATGCAGCGCTCGCCGGCGGATCCGAAGGCGGCGCCGATGAGGCCGTCCGCGGCCTGGTCCAGGTCCGCGTCCGGCATGATCACGAGGTGGTTCTTCGCGCCGCCGAAGCACTGGGCGCGCTTGCCCAGGGAGGTGGCGTGCGCGTAGATCGACTGGGCGATCGGGGTGGAGCCGACGAACGCGACGGCCTGCACGGCCTCGTGCTCGATCAGGGCGTCCACGGCGTCCTTGCCGCCGTTGACCACGTTCACGGCGCCGGCGGGCATGCCGGCCTCGACCGCCAGCTCGGCCAGGCGGACCGGCACGGAGGGGTCACGCTCGGACGGCTTGAGGACGATGGTGTTGCCTGCGGCCAGGGCGCAGCCGGCCTTCCACAGCGGGATCATGGCCGGGAAGTTGAACGGGGTGATGCCGGCGACCACACCGAGCGGCTGACGGATGGAGTGCACGTCCACGCCGCGGCCCACCTCGGAGGAGAACTCACCCTTGAGCAGGTGCGGGGCGCCGGCGGCGAACTCGACCACCTCGACGCCGCGCTGGATGTCACCGTGGGCGTCCGGCACGGTCTTGCCGTGCTCCCGGGCGATGGAGCGGGCCAGCTCGTCCGCGTTCTCGTTGATCAGGCGGACCCACTCGAGCAGGATGCGGCCGCGGCGCTGCGGGTTGATGGTGGACCAGGTCTGGAAGGCCCTCTGGGCGGACTCCACGGCCTCGGCCACGCGCTCGGCGCCGCCCAGCGACACCTGGGCGGACACCTCGCCGGTGGCGGGGGTGAAGACGTCCTGCGTCGGCTCGCCGGTGCCCTCGACACGCTGGCCGTCGATGAAGTGGGGGATCAGGGTGGTCATGGTGCGCCGTCCGTTCTGCTCGTCCATGAGCGTTCGATTCCGGAAGATCTGAGGCGGCCGGCCCTGTCCGCAAACACTGCGGAGGCGGGGTGTGGGCCACGTCTCAGGACGACCATACGCCCTCGAGGCGTCCAGGACACTTTTATGTCCGACTTTCGGAACCGCCGGGCTGATATGGACGTAGGTGCAGCGATCTGTCCGAAGGTGCCGCCGCCTGTCCGATCGTGCCATCGACAGGCACCATGGGACGACGTTTCTCGACGATCGTCCAGGAACGCCCTGCCCTGCTTTCCGGCCTGGTCAGCGGCGCCTACTGTTATCCACATCACCACCGGACCGGGGGGACGCAAGGGTTGCGGCGGTGTGCCATCATCACCTCTTCCATCAGGAGAACCATCATGGTGAAGACGACCATGACCACCGCCGAAGACCGCCCGACCCGCCGTCTCGGCGCCGCTCTGGCAGCCGCCGTCGTCGCCGGCTCCGCCCTCGCGGCCACTCCGGCCGCCACCGCCACCGAGGTCCCGGCCCCCGCCGAGAAGGCCCCGATCCTGGCGACCCCCGTCGCTGACCTGGCGGCCCGGGGCATGGAGGTCCCGGATCCGAACGCGGACGGCTATGACAAGTTCATCGTCACCTACAAGGAGACCGCCTCTGCGGCCGCCACCGCACAGGGCCGTGCCCATGCCTGGGGCAAGGCCGCGAAGCAGGCCGGCGTCTCCGTGAAGGAGCTGCGCGCCACCGCCGTGGGCTCCCGTGTGATCAAGGCGGACAAGAAGCTGTCCCAGGCCGAGTCCGCGGAGTTCATGGAGACGCTCAAGGCCGATCCGGCCGTCGAGTCGGTCGAGCCGGACGTCATCTTCACCGCGGCCCTTGACCCGAAGGACGCCCTCTACAACCAGCAGTGGGGGTTCCACGGCGCCAACGGCATGCGCGTCCCCGGCGCCTGGGACCACTCCACCGGCTCCGGCGTCACGGTCGGCATCATCGACACCGGCCAGACCAGCCACCCCGACCTGGACGCGAACACCGTCCCGGGCTACGACTTCATCTCCGACCCGGGGAACGCCCGTGACGGCGACGGCCGTGACGCGGACCCGACCGACGAGGGCGACTGGTCCGTCGCCGGCGAGTGCAACTCGCCCTACGCGTCCGACTCTTCCTGGCACGGCAGTCACGTGGCCGGCACCGTCGGCGCCGTGGCGAACACCGAGGGAGTCGTGGGTGTGGCTCCGGATGTGAAGCTGCAGCACGCCCGCGTGCTCGGCAAGTGCGGCGGCTCGCTGTCCGACATCGCCGATGCGATCGTCTGGGCTTCGGGCGGATCCGTGCCCGGAGTCCCGGACAACCAGACCCCGGTGGACGTCATCAACATGTCCCTCGGCGGCTCCGGTGCCTGCAGCGCGACCTATCAGAACGCGATCGACTCGGCCGTGTCCCGCGGCGTCCCGGTCGTGGTCGCCGCCGGCAACGACAACAGGGACGCCTCCGGGGCCACCCCGGCCAACTGCGACAACGTCATCACCGTGGCCGCCTCGGACTCCAGCGGCAACCGTTCCTCGTTCTCCAACTACGGATCCCCTGTGGACGTGACGGCCCCCGGCACGGACATCATCTCCACCGTGAACGCCGGCAAGACCACCCCGAGCTCCTCGACCTACGCCGCCTACAACGGCACCTCCATGGCCACCCCGCACGTGGCCGGCGCGGTAGCGCTGATGCTGGCCAAGGACGGCTCCCTCACCCCGGCCGCCGTCGAGTCGGCGCTGAAGGACAACGCCCGTTCCATGCCGGGATCCTGCTCCGGCGGCTGCGGCGCAGGCCTGGTGGATGCCGCCACGACCCTCGCCTCTCTGGGCGGCGGCTCGGACCCTGCTCCGGAGCCGGAGCCGGAACCGGAGCCGGAGCCGGACCCGGACCCGATCGGCGGGGAACTGCTGACCAACGGCGGCTTCGAGCAGGGTGCCACCGGGTGGCTCGGCACCGGCAACTCCACCCCGGTGTACTCCGCGGCGGGCTCCCACTCCGGCAACTACCACGCCGCCATGAACGGACTGGGCTACCGCAACACCGCCACCATCGAGCAGCGGGTGTCCCTGCCGGCCGGCACGACCTCGACCCTGTCCTACGCCCTGCGCGTGGACTCGAACGAGGGCACCTCCGCCGCCTATGACCGCATGAGCGTGATGGTCAACGACGGCATCGCCTCCTACACGCTGAAGACGCACTCCAACATGGAGCAGGGCCGCGGGTACGCGACCCACACCGCGGACCTGTCCCGCTTCGCGGGCAAGGACGTGACCGTGTTCTTCCGTGGCGAGGAGGATGCGTACTCCGCGACCGTCTTCCGTCTGGACGACGTCTCGCTGACCGCCCGCTGAGTCTGCTGACGCGTCGGTGACGCCGCAGGTCCCGCCGGCCTGCACTGACCCGACGGCCCGGCCCGGGGAGCGCCCGCTCCCCGGGCCGGGGTCGTCTGTGCCGGCGCCTGATGTCAAGTACCCCTAGTGCCCGACGACGGCCGCCCACCCCGCGGGGGTGCGCGGCCGTCGTCGTGGGTGCCCCTCCGGCACCACGGTGCCGGTCACGGTGTACCGGCGTGCAGGCGGACCGTCCCGGCCGACGGGACCAGGGTGCTGACCGTCGGTGCCGCCGGACGTCGACGACCGTGCCGGGATCCGGCACCAAGGTGCCGGATGTGCGCCCGAGGATTGAAAGTGACCTGGCTCACCTGCCTAGCGTGAGGGCATCGCCGGACGTCGCGGCGAGGGGAGCTCCCCCAGGGGAGTTCAGGCCGCGACGGACGGAAGCAACCAGATCACCGATCACCTGTCAGAGGAGAAGCCCGATGGCTGCCCACCGAGACAACACCCGCAAGACCGCCCGCCGCGCCGGCGCCCTGCTCGCCGCCGCAGCGCTGGGAGGCAGCGCGTTCGCCGCCGCCCCGGCCCTCGCCGACCAGATCGCGGCCCCGGCCGAGAAGGCCCCGACCATCGCCACCCCGGTTGCCGACCTCGTGGCCCAGGGCATGGCGGCCAAGGACCCGAACGCGGACGGTTACGACAAGTTCATCGTGACCTACAAGGAGGGTGCGCAGGCCGCGACCACCTCCCAGGGCCGCGCGAACGCCTGGGGCAAGGCCGCCAAGGCCGCCGGAGTCTCCGTCAAGGAGCTGCGCGCCACCGCCTCCGGCTCCCACGTCGTGCAGGCGGACAAGAAGCTGGACCAGGCCGCCTCGAAGGCCTTCATGCTCCAGCTGGCCGCGGATCCGTCGGTCGAGTCCGTCGAGCCGGACGCCATCATGACCGTCGCCGCATCCACCCCGTCCGATGCCCTGTACTCGGAGCAGTGGGGCTTCCACGGGGAGAACGGCATGAACGTCGAGGGCGCCTGGGACGCCGGCACCGGCGAGGGCTCCACCGTCGCCGTGCTGGACACCGGCATCGTGGACCACCCGGACCTGAACGCCAACGTCTCCGGCGGCTATGACTTCATCTCGGACGCGGACTCCGCCCGTGACGGCGACGGCCGTGACGCGGACCCGAGCGATGAGGGTGACTGGATCGAGTACGGCGAGTGCAACGCCATGATGGAGTCCGGCTCCTCCTGGCACGGCACCCACGTGGCCGGCACCATCGGTGCGGTCGCGGACACCGAAGGCGTGGTGGGCGTGGCCCCGGACACCACCATCCAGCCGGTCCGTGTGCTCGGCAAGTGCGGCGGCTCCCTGTCTGACATCGCCGACGCGATCGTCTGGGCCTCGGGCGGGTCCGTGCCGGGCGTCCCGGACAACCCCGAGCCGGCCGATGTGATCAACATGTCCCTGGGAGGCTCCGGCATGTGCGGCACCGCCTACCAGAGCGCCATCGACCAGGCCGTGGCCAACGGCACCACCGTCGTGGTCGCCGCAGGCAACGAGTCCCAGCCGGCCGCCAACTCCCGCCCGGCCAACTGTGACAACGTGGTCACCGTGGCCGCCTCCGACGAGCAGGGCTCCAAGGCCTCCTTCTCGAACTACGGCGACGCCGTGGACGTGACCGCCCCGGGCGCGGAGATCATCTCCACCGTGGACTCCGGCACCACCACCCCGGCCGGCGCGGACTACGCCGCCTACCAGGGCACCTCGATGGCCGCCCCGCACGTGGCCGGTGTGGCCGCCCTGCTGGTCGCCAACGGCACTGCCGACCCGGCCGCCGTCGAGCAGCAGCTGAAGGACACCGCCCGCACCATGCCCGGCACCTGCGCCGAGGGCTGCGGTGCCGGCCTCGTGGACGCTGCCGCGGCACTGGGCGGCTCGGACGTCGGCGGCCGCCCTGAGTGATCCGCTGACCTGACACACCGATTCCCCTCGGCGTGAGGGGCGGGGCGGGGACCTGGCGGTCTCCGCCCCGCTCCGTGCCCGGGGCAGGGCCCGGTCGACGGTTTGGACGACCGCCGGGACATCGTGTATATTTCAGCAAGTTGCTCCGCCCGCTGTGGAGGAGTCAGACCAAGGATCTTTAGCTCAGTTGGTTAGAGCGTTCGCTTCACACGCGAGAGGTCGCTGGTTCGAGTCCAGTAAGATCCACCGCCGCGAGGCCCTCCGCCACGGAGGGTCTCGCTTTTTTCGTGGAGGTGCCTTCCGTGGAGGCGCCCAGGGCGACGGCCGCACCGGGCCCGGCCCGCGCCACGTGCCCGGCGCACATGGTGTACTGGACCGCGTCAGCGGAGCCCAGCAGAGGCAGGAGGTCACGGTGTCACAGGATCCCCAGCAGGAGTCCTTCGACCCGCGCATCCCGGAGGCGCCCGTCGAGGTCTCGGCCATCCCCGTCATCCGGCCCGCCCACGCCGATTCCGACCCCGTCACGTCCCCGGCCCCGGCCGTCCCGGACGCCGCCCTCGACCCCGTGGAGACGGATGCGGCCACCGGCATGGTGGAGATGTCCACCGAGCCGGTGGCGGACTCGCCCCTCACCCAGCCGCCGCTGTCCGAGCCGGTGACCACCTCCGTGCTGGCCCCTGCCGACGGCAACGGCCGCGTCCCTGCCCCGCAGGCCGTCCCCGACCCGGACGCCAACGCCCTCGAAGCGTTCGCCGACGCGGCCCTGCACGAACCCCAGCTCGAGGAGTCCGGCTTCGCCGACGCCCCGTTCGCGGTTCCGGGAGAGCGGTCGCGGGGCCGCCGCCTGCCCCGTCCGCGGCTGCGCCGTTCTCCCAAGCCCGCGGCGGACCCAAATCCAGACCGGGTCGTCTACGGCGAGCACATGCCCACCCAGGCGATCGCCCTTGTGGAGCGCCTCGGCAGCTCCGCCTACGGCCGCCGTATGCGCTCCCGGCTCAGCGCCCGCAAGGCCGATCAGGACGCGGCCGTGGACGCCCGCACCACCCTGGACTTCGCCCTCAAGCTCGGTGAGACGATGTTCAGCTTCGGGGCGAGCTCCATGGACGTGGAGTCCTCGATCATCGTGGTCACCCAGGCGTTCGGCATCCACGAGATCGAGATCGACCTGACGAACCAGGCGATCTCCCTGAACTACGCCCCGGACTCCTCACGGGGAGAGGTGCCGTACACGCTGCAGCGTGTGGTGCGCTCCTGGTCCACGAACTTCGCCGGCCTCGGCCTGCTCCACCGACTCGTGGAGGAGATCGCCGACGGGGAGACGACCCGTGCCGAGGCGCAGCGCCGCCTCGTGGAGATCCGGCGCACGCCCAAACCGTTCCCGGCCTGGTCCGAGGTCATCATGGCCGGCGTCTTCTGCGGCCTGTTCGTGCCGTTCATCGGCGGCACGTGGCGAGGGGCACTGGTGGGCATGGTGTCCACATGGATCGTGTTCTGGCTGAAGATCAAGGTGGAGAAGCGCGGGCTCCCGGAGATCTTCAGCACCATGCTCGGCAGCTTCCTCGCCACCACGATCGCGCTGACGCTGCACGCGGTGAATGTGGGCATCGACCCGTCCCTGGTGATCGCCGGCGGCATCATGATCCTGCTGCCGTCCTCCCGCTTCGTGGCCGCCGTGCAGGACGCCATCAACGGCTTCCCCCTCACCGCGGCAGGCCGCCTGACCTCCGCGCTGCTGGGCTACATGGGCCTGATGGGCGGCATCATGATCGGCGTCATCGGCTCGGAGATCGCAGGCCTGCCGACGTTGGACCTGGCCGAGGCGCCGACGGGATCGGAGCTGCCGGCCATCGTCCTGATGCTGCTCGTGGCCTGCGCTGCGATGTCCGACTCGATCGTCGAGCAGGCCACATGGAAGGCACTGATCGCCTCCGGGCTGGTGGCCTCCGCCGCCTACGGCGTCTGGCTGCTGTTCGACGGCATCGGCACGGGCCCGCGCCTGACCCCGGCGATCGCCGCCATGGCGGTGGGCTTTCTGGGCCGCATCGCGGCCCTGCGTCTGGGCTTCCCGCAGATCGTGGTGGTGCTGCCCAGCATGCTCTTCCTGCTGCCCGGTCTGGCGATCTTCCGTGCTCTCTACGAATTCACGGTGGAGTCCGGCTCCACCCTGCTCGGCGTGGCCGGCATCTTCAATGCGACCGTCGTGGTGGCCGCGATTGCCGGCGGCGTGGTCTTCGGCGACATCCTCGCCCGGCCGCTGACAGACCGGATCTTCGTGGGGTCGCGGCCGGCCACCGGCGCCGGCCACGTCCGCTGACCGGAGGCCGCCGCCCGGACCCGGCCGTCGGGTCGGGTGCGCCTGCAGGCGGCGGCGCGTGCCGTCGTCGGGGCGGACAGGGGACGACGACGGACGCCCGCCTCAGGCGGGCAGGCTCCAGTCCACCGGCTGCGCACCGTGCTCCGTCAGCCACGCATTGGCCCGGCTGAACGGCCGCGAGCCGAAGAACCCGCGGTGGGCGCTCAGGGGAGACGGGTGCGGGGACTCGACGACGCCCACCCCGTGTGCACGCAGCGGCGCGGCGAGCCGGCGGGCGTCGGCGCCCCAGAGCAGGGCGACCAGCGGAGCGTCACGCTCGGCGAGGGACTTCACCGCGGTCTGCGTGATCTGCTCCCAGCCGATGCCGCGGTGCGAACCCGGGGAGCCGGCAGCCACGGTGAGGCAGCGGTTCAGCATGAGCACTCCGCGCTCGGTCCACGCGGTGAGGTCGCCGTGCTCGGGTGGGGTGACGCCGAGGTCGTCGGCGAGCTCGCGGTAGATGTTGACCAGGGAGCGGGGGAGCGGCCGGACATCCGGGGCGACGGCGAAGCTCATGCCGATCGGATGCCCCGGCGTGGGGTAGGGGTCCTGGCCGAGCACGAGCACGCGGACGTCGTCGAACCGCTGACGGAAGGCCCGCAGCACGTTCTCCGGGGCCGGCAGGATCTGCTCGCCGGCGGCGCGGCGGGCGCGCAGCTGTTCGGCGACGGCGGCGAAGGCGGCGTCGTGGTCGGCGAACACCCGGGCCCAGCCCGGCTCCAGCGGCGCGATGAGGTCCATCCCGCCAGGCTATCCGGACACGGTCTGCGCTCGCCTGCGGCAGGCCGTCCGGCAGTCCGCGGGCGCGACGGGCTTCCGGTACGTGTGCCGCGCCACGGTGACACGTCCGCCGAGGTGGGGGCGGGGGAACGTACCATGTGGGACATGCCGACGACCCCACGAGACGAGCTCACCCCGCTGGAGCGGGAGGTGCTCGAACTCGAGGACCTGCGCTGGCGGTACCCGGGGGCCAAGGACCAGGCCATCCGCGAACGATTGGGACTGACCCCCACCGCCTACTATCAGATGTTGAACGGCCTGCTTGATCGGGAGGCCGCGCTCGCCTGCAGGCCCCTCCTCGTTCAGCGGCTTCGCCGCAGGCGAGGGACCCGTCGACGTGCCGGACGACCTGCCCGACCGGCCGCCTCTACTTCCCCCACTGTCGCCCAGGAGACCTGATTCACGATGGCCTACACGCCTGATCGCTTCGACGACGTCCCCGAGTACACGGACCAGCGCGGCGCTCACCGCGACCACTTCGAGGGGGCGGCGGCCGCCGGTGCCGGCGTCCGTCCGTTTCTGCTCATCGCCGTGGCCGCCATCTTGGTGGGCCTGTTCGTGGGCGTTGCCCTTCCGTTCCTCCAGCGCGGGGACGACTCCACCACCGCCGACGCCACCGCGTCCGTGACCGCCACTGCGTCCGACGATGCCGCCTCCGCCTCTGGTGACGACGAGCGCGAGGGCACGGCCGCCTCCGAGACGGAGGAGGCGAAGAAGTCCGAGGACGCTGAAGAGTCGAAGAAGGCGGAGGCGTCCACGAAGGCAGAGGAGTCCCGCAAGGCGGAGGCGTCGAAGCGGGCCGAGGAGTCGAAGCAGGCCGAGGAGTCCCGCAAGGCCGCCGAAGAATCCAAGCAGGCTGAGGAATCGAAGAAGGCCGAGGAATCGAAGCAGGCGGAGGAGTCCCGCAAGGCGGAGGAGTCGAAGAAGGCCGAGGAGTCCCGCGAGGCTGCCGCCGCTGCCGCTGAGGAGTCCCGTAAGGCGGAGGAGTCGAAGAAGGCTGAGGAGTCCCGCGCCGCCGAAGAGTCGAAGAAGGCTGAGGAGTCCCGTAAGGCGGAGGCGTCGAAGCAGGCCGACGAGTCCCGCGCCGCCGCCTCGCGTGCCGCAGAGGAGTCCCGCAAGGTCGCGGAGGCCCGCGAGGCCGAGGCATCGAAGAAGGCCGAGGCGTCGAAGAAGGCTGAGGCGTCGAAGAAGGCTGAGGCATCCAAGAAGGCGGAGGCGTCGGTCAAGAAGAATCGCGTGGTCGTCTACAACGCCACCCGCGTCAACAAGCTCGCCGCCGGCTACGCCGACCGGCTGGAGAAGGCCGGCTTCACCAACGTGACGGCGGAGAACTGGAACGGCTACGGCCTGAGCAGCTCCGCGGTGCTGTACAACCAGTCCTCGTTCAAGGGCACCGCCGAGGCGGTCGCCAAGGAGCTGGGCATCCCGGCGTACCAGACCCCCAACCTGAAGCTGAACGGCGTCGCGGCAGTCATGTTCAAGTGACCGACGCCTGATCCCTGTGCCGGCCCGGCCGGCGCGGATCGCCTCCGGCGCCCCGTCCACCCGCTCTCCGGCGGGCAGGCGGGGCGCTGTTGCGCCGTCAGCGGACCTTTTGCACTCACCGAGCGAGAGTGCTCATAATGGCTTTAGCACTCCGGTGTGCCGACTGCCAGCCGCGTCCCGCGGCAGACCAGGGCGCATGCGGAGCAGGACCTGACAGCGGTGAGGCGCTCCCGGTGGGACGCCGTCCGTCGCGGGCACTGCACAGGTCACCGACCGCTGAGAACGCAGCCGTCCAGAAAGGACATGCAGACATGGCCAAGACCATCGCATTTGACGAAGAGGCACGCCGCGGCCTGGAGAAGGGGCTGAACACCCTGGCCGACGCCGTGAAGGTGACCCTGGGCCCCCGCGGCCGCAACGTCGTGCTGGAGAAGAAGTGGGGCGCGCCCACCATCACCAACGACGGCGTCTCCATCGCCAAGGAGATCGAGCTCGAGGACGCATACGAGAAGATCGGTGCCGAGCTCGTCAAGGAGGTCGCCAAGAAGACCGACGACGTGGCCGGCGACGGCACCACCACCGCCACCGTGCTGGCCCAGGCCCTGGTCCGTGAGGGCCTGCGCAACGTGGCCGCCGGTGCCGACCCTATGGCCCTGAAGCGGGGCATCGAGAAGGCCGTCGAGGCCGTCACCTCCGAGCTCCTGGGCGCCGCCCGCGAGATCGAGACCAAGGAGCAGATCGCCGCCACCGCGTCGATCTCCGCCGCCGACGAGCAGATCGGCTCCCTCATCGCCGAGGCCCTGGACAAGGTCGGCAAGGAGGGCGTCATCACCGTCGAGGAGTCCAACACCTTCGGCCTCGAGCTCGAACTCACCGAGGGCATGCGCTTCGACAAGGGCTACATCTCCGGCTACTTCGTCACCGACGCGGACCGCCAGGAGACCGTCCTCGAGGACCCGTACATCCTGATCGTCAACTCCAAGATCTCCACCGTGAAGGACATGGTGTCCGTCCTGGAGAAGGTCATGCAGTCCGGCAAGCCGCTGCTGATCATCGCCGAGGACGTCGAGGGCGAGGCCCTGGCCACCCTCGTGGTCAACAAGATCCGCGGCACCTTCAAGTCCGTCGCCGTGAAGGCCCCGGGCTTCGGCGACCGCCGCAAGGCCATGCTGGCCGACATCGCGATCCTCACCGGCGGCCAGGTCATCTCCTCCGAGGTCGGCCTGTCCCTGGAGACCGCGACCCTGGACATGCTGGGCCAGGCCCGCAAGGTCGTCGTCACCAAGGACGAGACCACCATCGTCGAGGGTGCCGGCGACGCCGACCAGATCGCCGGCCGCGTCTCCCAGATCCGCTCCGAGATCGAGAACACCGACTCGGACTACGACCGTGAGAAGCTGCAGGAGCGCCTCGCGAAGCTGGCCGGCGGCGTGGCCGTCATCAAGGCCGGTGCCGCCACCGAGGTGGAGCTCAAGGAGCGCAAGCACCGCATCGAGGACGCCGTCCGCAACGCCAAGGCGGCCGTGGATGAGGGCATCGTCGCCGGCGGCGGCGTGGCCCTGATCCAGGCCGGCGCCAAGGCCTTCGACGGCCTGCAGCTCGAGGACGACGAGGCCACCGGCGCGAACATCGTGAAGGTCGCCATCGAGGCCCCGCTGAAGCAGATCGCCCTCAACGCCGGCCTGGAGCCGGGCGTTGTGGCGGACAAGGTCAAGGACCTCCCGGAGGGCAACGGCCTCAACGCCGCCACCGGCGAGTACGAGGACCTGCTGGCCGCAGGCATCAACGACCCGGTGAAGGTGACCCGCTCTGCCCTGCAGAACGCCGCCTCCATCGCCGGCCTGTTCCTCACCACCGAGGCCGTCGTGGCCGACAAGCCGGAGAAGGCCGCCCCGGGCGCCGACGCCGGCATGGACCCGATGGGCGGCATGGGCGGCATGATGTGACCGCCTGCTGACGCCTGACCCGGCCCGCAGCCGGGTCGACCGACGCAGGCGAGGCCCGGTCCCCTCACAGGGGGCCGGGCCTCGCCGCATGTCTGGAGACATTGCCGCTCAGCCAGGTGGGCGGCTTCCCAGCTGGGGCGGCGAAGCGGCAGGAGCGGGGCCTCAGCGCAGCAGGTCGCGCTCCCGGGTCAGGTTGGCCCGTGCCGCCTGCTCCCAACGACGACGGCCGCTCGCCGTCGTGTACAGCCGTTCCGTCGCCAGCAGGTCGTCCAGAACGGCGGAGCGTCCGCGGCGCCAGTCGGGCTCGGCCACGTGGGCGAAGTCCTTTCGGACGAGGGCCACGTAGGCCTCGTAGGCCTCCGGGTCGCGGCCCAGGACCTCGAGGTCCGCGTCCGAGAGTGCGGCGCCTGCGGAGTCCTCTTCGTCCGGCCGGTGGCGGGCTGTGAGCCGCACCAGGCGGGCGGTCTCGGCGATCTCCGCGTCCGGCACGGCCAGCGGCGGTGCGGAGAGCAGGTCCTCGGCCAGACGGGCGGAATCCTCCTCGTCCTGACCGGCGGGGCGGGACGGGTCGGCGTCGTAGACGGCGTCATGGAACCACGCCGCCAGCGGCACGGCACGGGGGTGCGGACCGAGCTCCTCGCCGTCCGTGCGCAGCCGGTCCACGGCCTCGAGGACCGCCAACAGGTGGTCCGGAGCGTGGTAGTGGCGGTGCGGCTGGCTCCACCGGGCCAGCAGGTCTCGGCCGAGCTCCTCGACCGCGGCGGGGTCGGCGGCCGGCCCGGCGGCGAAGAGGTTCTCCCAGCGCCGCAGGAGCATGGGATCCCGGCGCTTCGGCCGGCGCCGCGAGGGCACCCGCAGGCCGGAGCGGGTCAGCCGCCGGGTCAGATCCCGTCCGCTGACCGGCACGGCCCCCGCGGCGATCAGCTCGTCGTAGCGGTGGGCAGGCACGTCGTAGTGGTCCAGGTCGAACGCCCGTCGGGTGATCCCTGTGGCCTCGGCGAAGGCGTGCAGCTCCTCGAGGCTGGCGTCCGAGACCAGGTGGGAGAACACCGTCCCATGCGCGGGCCAGACGGGCGGGTCGATGTAGACGGCCATGGAGGCCACCTTAGACCCGCCCGTCGGCCGTCTGCTCAGAAGCGGAACATCGCGGCGTTCGCCTGCTCTGCCTCGGAGTACTGGGCACCGGCCTGGTCCATGGCACGGCGGATGCCGGCCAGGGCCTCCTCCACGCGGGCCTGGGTGCCGCGCCACTCGGTGAGCACGGTCTGGAAGTTCGTGGACGCCTGGCCGCGCCAGGTGTCCTGCAGCTGGCGGAGGTTGGCCTCCATGGCGTTGACCTCGGCCTGCAGCCGGCCGATCGAGCCTTCCACGGCGGCGCTCTTGGCGAACAGGTCCTCGATGTCGATCTGGACGACGGTCATGACAGTCTCCTTGCGTCTCGTCTCCGGCGGCGGGGTGCCGCCGTGACCACCACGCTGACAGAAGGAGGGACCCGGGCGCGCGGCCGGGTCCTGCTGCTGTGGACGGATCAGGCGTTTCGGTCGCCTGTGGAGGAGGGGTCGTCCTGCTCGAGCTCCTCGTCCGGCTCGAAGTCGTCGTCCTCGTCGTCGAAGGCGTCCTCCACGTAGGACCAGGGAAGGTGTACCGAGAAGGTGGCGCCGCCGCCCTCGGTCTCACGCAGTCGCACAGAGCCGTCGTGCTGCGCGACGATCGCGGCGACGATCGCCAGTCCCAGGCCCGTGCCGCCGGTCTCGCGGTGGCGGGAGCTGTCCGCACGGTAGAAGCGCTCGAAGATGCGGTTCGCCTCCTCCTCGGAGATGCCGTGGCCGTGGTCCCGGATCTCGATGACCGAGTCGCGGGCACCCTTGACCTGGTGTCCCGAGGCGTCGGTGGAGCCGGGCAGCACGTCCACGGTGCCCACGGCGATCTCGATCGGCGTGCCGGCCGGCGTGTAGCGCAGCGCGTTGGTCATCAGGTTCACGACGACCTGGCGGATGCGGCCCTCGTCGCCGTACACGGTGGCGGAGGTGGCGCGGCCCCCGTCCAGGCCCACCATGGTGACCTCGCGGTCCGGGGCGTTGACCTTCGCATCCAGCACGGCATCCATGGCGAGCATCTGCAGGTCCAGCGGCTGCGACTCCAGGGCGCGCTGCTCGTCCAGCCGGGCCAGTGTCAGCAGGTCCTCCACCAGCTGGTGCATGCGGGTGGCCTCGGACTCGATGCGGCCCATGGCCGCGGCCACGTCCTCCTCCTTCGTGATGCCGCCGTGCCGGTAGAGCTCGGAGAAGCCACGGATGGTGACCAGCGGGGTGCGCAGCTCGTGGGAGGCGTCCTGCACGAACCGGCGCATGGTGGACTCGGACTGCTCCTTGTCCCGGAACGCGGACTCGATGTGCGCGAGCATCGCGTTGAGCGAACGGGAGAGGCGGCCGACCTCGGTGTCCGGGGGCGCGTTCTCCACACGCTGTGAGAGGTCGCCTGCGGCGATCATGGAGGCAGTCCGCTCCACGCGGTTGAGCGGACGGAAGGCGCGGCGCACCCCCATGTTCGCGAGGATCACCGCGCCGGCGGTGGAGATCAGGCCGATCGTCACCACGAGCGTGGTCACGCGCTCCACGGAGGAGGTCACGGTGCGCAGGGGCAGGGCGACCGCCACGGTGCCCTCACCGCTGCGGAGGCGGTACAGGCGGACGCGCCAGCCGTCGGAGTTCTCGGTGCTGCCGGGGACCTCGAACGCCTCCGAGCCGCGCTGGGTGACCTGCTGCTCGGTGAGGGCGTCCAGGCGGGGGCCGTCCATGTCCGCGGCCACCGGGGTGCTGACCAGCTGGTTGCCCTCGTTGTCCCAGAGCTCGCCGTAGAAGCGCAGGATCGAGTGCGGCGGCGTGTAGTAGCCGCCGGACTGGCCCACCGACGTCAGGTAGATGGAGACGTTGTCACGGTTGGACTGCAGGTCCTCGTCCAGCTGGCGGACGAGCTCGTTGCGGAAGAGCGTGGCCGTGAACAGCGCGGTGAGGGCCACCGTGAGCAGCATCAGTGCGGTGATGAGCACGATGAGCTTGCTGCGCAGCGAGGAGTTCTTCCACGTGTAGCGCAACGAGGCCCACGGGCGGATCCCGGGGCCTCTCGCGGCGCTGAGGCCGGTCATGCGCCTCAGCGCTTGTCCGCGGTGCGCAGCATGTAGCCCACACCGCGCTTGGTGTGGATCATGCGCTCGCGGTCGCCGACGTCGATCTTGCGGCGCAGGTAGGAGATGTAGGACTCGACGATCGAGGCATCGCCGTTGAAGTCGTACTCCCAGACGTGGTCGAGGATCTGGGCCTTCGAGAGCACGCGGTTGGGGTTCATCATCAGGTAGCGCAGCAGCTTGAACTCGGTGGGGGACAGGTCCACCACGTCGCCGCCGCGGCGGACCTCGTGCGCGTCGTCATCCAGTTCGAGGTCGTCCACACGCAGCACGGCGGCGTCGTCCTCGGCGGGAGCGGTGCGGCGCAGCACGGCGCGGATGCGGGCCACCACCTCGTCGAGGGAGAAGGGCTTGGTGACGTAGTCGTCGCCGCCGACGGTCAGGCCGGTGACCTTGTCCTCGGTGCCGTCGCGGGCGGTGAGGAAGACGACCGGGAAGTGGCGGCCGGCTGCGCGCAGGCGGCGGGTGACGGTGAAGCCGTCCATGTCCGGGAGCATCACGTCCAGCACGGCCAGGTCCGGCTGGAATTCCTCGGCGGCCGCGAGGGCGTCGTGCCCGTTCTCAGCGGCGACGACGTCGAAGCCGGCGAACCGCAGGGAGGTTGAGAGCAGCTCGCGGATGTTCGACTCATCGTCCACGACGAGGAGGCGGGCTTCGGGGTTCTTGTTCTGCATGCGTCCAGTGTGGCCCCGGAACCTGGGGGTTGTCTGCACGTCGCCTGCGGGTCTGCCACGGGATTTGTGGGAGGCCTGCGACGACGGTCGCCTGCGCTCCCGGGGCGGCTCGCCCCGGTCGCCGGGCCGGGCGGCGTCGGGCATCGCCGGTCAGAGGCGGGAGCGGCGGATCGCCGCGAGGATGACGTAGAGCAGAAGCAGGGCGAAGCCGGCAGGCATGCCGAACAGTGAGAGCCCGTACAGGGCGGCATGGCTCACAGCGCCGGCGAAATAGCCGACCAGCAGCCACACGAGGGCGATCAGGGAGACCGCGGTGAGCAGCACGCCGACGACCAGGACGCCGGTCAGCAGCGTCGAGCCGGAGCGGCCGGTCGGGCGGGCGGTGGAGTCGTGCTGCGCAGGGGTGGAGGACATGCCGCCCATGGTAGGCCGAGCGGGTATCCTGAGCCGTCAGAGAAGACACGTCCCCTCGTCAACGGGAGCCTTCCCGGCAGGAACGGTCCCACCGATGCCGCGGCCTCGCCGCGCCGGTGTGTTGGACCCCGCCCGCTCCCGGCACGACGGCCACCGTGCACGCCGGAGGACTCGGCGGTGCCGGAGCCGCAGTGGGACGCCACGACGACTGAAGCAGGGAAGTGATCCGATGCCCACCGGACGCATCAAGTTCTACGACGCCGCCAAGGGATTCGGCTTCGCACAGGCGGACAGCGGCGAGGAGGTGCACGTGCCCTCCTCCGCGCTGCCGGCCGGGGTGAAGGAGCTGCGCGCGGGCACCCGCGTCGAGTTCGGCATCGCCGAGGGCCGCCGCGGCCTGCAGGCGCTCTCGCTGCGCGTGCTGGAGTCCGGGCCCTCCTCCGTGCGCAATCACCGTCCGAAGCCGGACGAGATGGCGATGCTCATGGAGGACCTCATCAGGTGGCTCGACCAGACGTCCAACGGTCTGCGCCGCGGCAGGTACCCGCAGCGCGCCCAGGCCGAGAAGATGGCGCAGGTCTTGCGCCGCGTCGCCGACGACCTGGAGGCCTGAGCCGTGACCGAGCAGACCGTGGCAGATGAGGTGCCGCAGAACGGGCAGGTGGCCGAGGAGAAGGCCGCCGGGAAGAGTGCCGCACACCAGAAGGCGGCGGACAATCCGGTGAAGAAGCCGGCCCGTCGCAGGGCCCCGCGCCGCGACGAGGTCCTCGCCGAGGCCATCCACACCGCACGGGCCGGCCTGGCCGGTCTGGCCGAGGACGAGCAGATCGGCGAGCATCGCGGCGCCACCGTGGACGACGACCGCCTCATGACCCACCGCTGGGACGCGAAGCTGCCCGGCTACCGTGGCTGGCAGTGGTATGCCACCGTCGCCCGCGCGCCGCGTTCGAAGCTCGTCACCGTGTGCGAGGTCGGCCTGGCAGCCGGCGAGGACTCGATCGTCGCCCCGGCCTGGGTGCCCTACGCAGACCGCGTCTCCGAGGAGGAGCGCGAGCGCATGAAGGCGGTCGCCGAGGGGCGCGACCCGAACCGCGCAGCCGAGAGCGACGACGAGGAGACGGCCGCGAAGGACGACGGTGCCGAGAAGCCCGCCGATGGGAAGGCCCCTGCCGGCACTGAAGCGGCCCCGGAGACGGATTCGGCCTCCGACGCCGAGGCATCGGAGGCCGAGGACGCTGCGGAGGAACCGACTCAGGTGAGCTGACCGGCCACGTGGTCGATGCAGCCGAGCAGGGCCGACACGTCGTCCGGCTCGATGGCGGCGAAGGTTGCGATGCGCAGCTGGTTGCGGCCGAGCTTGCGGTACGGTTCCACATCCACCACGCCGTTGGCGCGCAGCACCTTGGCGATCGCGGCGGCGTCCACGGCGTCGTCGAAGTCCACGGTGCAGATGACGTTCGAGCGCTCGTCCGGGTTCTGCACGAACGGGGTTGCGACGCCCGAGGCTTCGGCCCACGCGTAGACCCGGGAGGCCGACTCCGCGGTGCGGGACGTGGTGAACTCCAGTCCACCGTTGCCGTTCATCCACTTCAGCTGCTCGTCCAGCATGACGAGGGTGGCCAGTGCCGGGGTGTTGTAGGTCTGGTCCTTGACCGAGTTGTCCACGGCGATGGACAGGTCCAGGAACTCCGGGATCCACCGGCCCGAGCCCTTGATCTCCTGCACCCGGTCCAGGGCCTTCGGAGAGAACAGAGCCAGCCACAGGCCGCCGTCTGAAGCGAAGTTCTTCTGCGGAGCGAAGTAGTAGACGTCGGCCTCGGCCATGTCCACGGTCAGTCCGCCCGCGGCGGAGGTGGCGTCCACGACCACGAGGGAGTCCGCGTCGGCTCCTTCCGGTCGGACGACCGGAGCGAAGACACCGGTGGAGGTCTCGTTGTGCGGCCACGCGTACACGTCCACACCGGCCACCGCTTCCGGGGCGGGACGGGTGCCCGGCTCCGCGGTGCGGATGTCTGAGGATTCCAGAAACGGGGCGTTGTCCGTCGCCCGGGCGAACTTGGATCCGAACTCGCCGAAGCTCAGGTGCTGGGCCTTCGCCCGGACCAGGCCGAAGCTCGCCGCGTCCCAGAAGGCGGTGGAGCCGCCGACACCCAGCACGACCTCATAGCCCTCCGGCGCGGAGAACAGGGTGGAGACGCCCTCGCGGACGCTGCGGACCAGGTTCTTCACCGGGGCCTGACGGTGCGAGGTGCCGAGCAGCTTCGGGCCTGCGGCGACGAGCGCCTCGACCTGTTCGGCGCGGACCTTGGACGGGCCGGCGCCGAAGCGGCCGTCGGCGGGGAGCAGGTGGGCGGGCAGGGTGATGGCGGACGGATCCATGGCCACGGCGGGACACCTCGTCTTCTCTTGCCTGGGGAGCCGGGAGGGGAGAGTGCACGGTGCGCGGGGCACGTGCATCAGGCCATTGTGCTCCGGCCCGCCGGGGGCGTGGTGAACGTGACGACGCGCAGGCGGGCAGCGCTCGCTAGACTGGGGCGGCGCCGAGACGCAGTCCGGACGCGGTGGCAACGAGTTGAGAAGGGCGACGGCGGATGACCGATCTGATCGACACCACGGAGATGTACCTGCGCACCATCCTCGAGCTCGAGGAGGAGGGCATCCCGCCGCTGCGCGCCCGCATCGTCGAACGCCTCGAACACTCCGGACCCACCGTGTCCCAGACGGTCGGCCGCATGGAGCGCGACGGGCTCGTGCATGTCGGCGAGGACCGGCGTCTGCAGCTGTCCGAGCAGGGTCGTGAACGGGCCGTGGCGGTGTTGCGCAAGCATCGGCTCGCCGAGCGCCTGCTGGCCGACGTCATCGGCTTGGACTGGGCCTATGTCCATGACGAGGCCTGCCGCTGGGAGCACGTCATGAGCGACCAGGTCGAGCAGCGTCTGCTCGAGATCCTCGACGACCCCGACACCACCCCGTACGGCACCCCGATCCCGCCGCGGCCGGACCGTCAGTCCGCCGCCGAATGGAGCTCGAGCATGGGGCTGTCCTCCAAGTCTCTTGTGGACGCCGCGGGGGGTCGGGCGACCGTTGCCAGTCTTGCCGAGGCGGTGCAGGCGGATGCGGAGCTGCTCGAGGAGCTGTTCCGGGCCCACATCCGACCGGGCGTGGTGCTGGAGGTCAGTGAGACCTCAGATCCGGAGTACCTGCGTGTGCAGGCCGTGGATGTGGAGGGTGCCCCGGCCTTGGAGTTGGGCCGCGAGACCGCCGCCCACGTGCGGATCGCCACCGGAGCCTGAAGGGCGGCAGCTCACCGGTGCAGGGCCTGAGACTCCGGAGTCGCGGACGGGGGTGCTCCAGCTGCGACTCGGTCTCGATCGTGATGATCGGTCACGGTCTGCGTCGCGGGGGACCGATCGGTCGGTATTTCTCATGATTGCTCCTGACAAGGGGCGATCATGTCTGATCGACGGAAGGGGATGCGACGTTTCGTGATGAACGCGTGACATTCCTGTGACCTTGTGTGTAGCCTGAGCCGGTGCCCGGATGCAGGAGTCGGTCCGGGCGCCCCGTGTCCACACCGTGTGCGTCCTCCGAGTGGACAGCGGGGAGTCACTCGTTTCGACGGCAACCGCCATGGTCGGAGGCTCTGCAGGGAGCGCAGGGATCGCACACGGACATGCTCGGAAGAGGATCACCGTGACTGACAACCTGCACTCGCGCAATGCAAAGCGTTCCGGCCGCACTGCAACCAAGGCGACCGTGGCCGTCCTCGCCGGCGGCCTGGTGGTGGCCGGCGGCGTCGCTCAGGGACAGATCGGCAAGGGCGAGGACAACGTCATGGCCGAGGAGGCCAAGGTCGAGGTCGAGCGCAGCGCGCAGGTGGAGCGTCAGTCCTCCGTGGACGCCGAGGCCGCGGAGAAGGCCGCCGCCCAGAAGAAGGCCGAGCTCCAGAAGAAGAAGGCGGAGGCCGCCAAGAAGGCAGCCGCGAAGAAGAAGGCCGCTGCGAAGAAGGCTGCGCAGGACAAGGCGGCCCAGGAGGAGGCGGCCCAGGAGGCCGCCGCTGAGAAGGCTGCAGCTGAGAAGGCTGCGCAGGAGAAGGCCGCAGCTGACAAGGCCTCTCAGGAAAGGGCAGCCGCCAAGAAGGTTGCCGCCAAGAAGGCTGCCGCGAAGAAGGTCGCAGCTGAGAAGGCTGCGCAGGAGAAGGCCGCTGCCGAGAAGGCGGAGGCGGAGAAGCAGGCTGCCGCCGAGCAGCGCTGGCGCGAGAAGGTTGCCGCCCAGGAGGCCGCGAAGAAGGCCGCCGCCGAGCGCGCCGCTGCCCAGCGTGCTGAGCAGGCCGCCCAGCGCGAGGCTGCTCAGGAGGCCGCCGAGCGCCAGGCCGCTGAGCGTGAGGCCGCTGAGCGTGAGGCCGCCCAGGAGGCCGCCGAGCGTCAGGCTGCCCAGGAGGCTGCCGAGGCCGCTGAGCGTGAGGCTGCCCAGGGGGCTGCCGAGCGTCAGGCCGCGCAGGAGGCTGCCGAGGCCGCTGAGCGTCAGGCTGCCCAGGAG
>NZ_KV809429.1:0-52221 GCF_001812555.1 Micrococcus sp. HMSC067E09
CGCGGGTGCCGCAGGCGCCGCGGGTGCCGCGGGAGCCGCCGGCGCCGCGGGTGCCGCCGGCACCGCCCCCGTGGCGGGCGACGGCCGTGATGACCGCGCCGCGGACGTCCGCGGCGACGAGCCGCGCGATGCCGCTGGGCGCGTCGACGCCGACCGCGACCGCCTCGACGCCGACCGCACCGAGGCCGACCGCGGTGCCGTCGGGGACGGCGACTCGATGGTCGTGCGCGACGAGCACCTGAACGTCGGCACCGAGCGCCGCGCCTCCGGCCGTGTGCGGCTGCGCAAGCAGACCTACACCACCACCGAGCAGGTCGAGGTCCCGGTGCAGCGCGAGGAGGTCGTCGTCGAGCGCGAGAAGGTCGACCCGGACTCCACCGAGGCCCGCACCGCCGGCCGTGGCGACGACGCCGTCGAGGTGACCACCTACGAGGACGTGCCCGTCGCTGAGAAGACCGTGGACGCCGAAAAGGTGTCCCTGGGCAAGCGCACCCATCGCGACACCGAGACCGTGTCCGAGGAGCTGCAGCACGAGGACGTCGAGGTCGAGGGCGACGCCCGGGACGACTTCGGCACCGCCGACGGCCCCCGCCGCTGACCGGGCCGGGCAGACGGCGGCGAGCGGGCCGTCGTCGCCCGTCCTGCCCGGACGGCCCCCGCACCCACAGTGCGGGGGCCGTCCCCTGTCCGGTGTCGGCTGTGGCGGCCACCTTTGATCGTGACGGCCCGGACGCGGTAGGCTGGTGGGGTCCGTCCGAGGGATTCGTCCCTCATCAGGGCAGACGTGGACACGTGCCAGAGCGGCCGAATGGACTTCACTGCTAATGAAGGGCCCGGTGAAAATCGGGCCGGGGGTTCAAATCCCCCCGTGTCCGCGCAACGGGAAGGGCCCCGGAATCGTCATGGTTCCGGGGCCCTTCTCCTGTCCGGCCCGCCGATGCGTCAGACCGGCGGTCTCACATCTGGGGACACACAGCCGCAGCGGGGCCGCCTCACTGCCCCCGCGACTCCTGGATACGTCGGAGCAGCTCGAACGCCTCGGGCACGGAGAGCTCGGTGTGGGTGGACAGCTGCACGGCGGCGGTCTCGAGGTTGCCATCGCGCATCATGGCGGACAGCTGGTCGCGCAGCCACGGCGGCAGGTCGCGGGAGGAGAGGTGGACGGTGGCGTCGCCGCGCATCACCTCGACCTCGAAGGGCCGGTCCTCCGGGGCGGGCTCGGCGGACCACTCGGCCGGGACCATGAGGTCGTCAGGCAGTCCGGGCAGACCGTCCCCGTGTGCGGGGCCGGCCTGGGCGTCCTCCGTGCTTCGCGACGACGGCCGCTCGTCCTGCTCCGCTCTCTCGCCCTGGGTGTCCTCCGCCTCCTGCCGTGCCGCGTCCGCCCCGCTCGGTGCGGTGCCGTCCAGCCGGTCCGTCCCTGCCTCGGGGGAGGTCTTCCCCGGAGCCTCCACGTTGCCGGCCGGACCTGCCTCATGGGTGTCGACGGGGGCGGCATTCGGAGCGTCGTCCTGGGCCGGGTCCTGATCCTGCGGAAGCGTGTAGACCTGCGGGTAGGCGGCGAGGGACTGCACGTCCACCATGGAGTCACGCAGGGAGCGGCCCGTCACGCGGCGGTACTCGGTGATCGCCTCCATCGGACGGTTGGTGGCGATGCGGCCGTACACGGCACGGTGGGCGTCCTCGGACAGCAGGGAGGATGCATGCCGGGCCCGCTCCGCGGACACTCCGCCCGTGGGACCTGCGTCGGACGCTGCGTGGCGTTCGGGCTTGGGGCGCTTCCCGAGCCACACGGTCACGCCCGTGGCGAGCGCGCCGATCACCACCACCGCCAGAACCGGCACCAGATACTCCATGTCCCCAGTCTAGGTGTCACTGGGCAGGGCGCCCCCGGTGCCACTGCGCAGGGCGCCGGGGGCGCGTCCAGGCACGGGCGGGGCCGACGTCGCAGTCCTGCAACACCTGACGCTAGATGCTCACAGGAGGCACACTGGACCGTGAGAGGACTGCCTGACGGCGCCCCCTCCACAGTGGACCTGAACAGAAGGAGCATCCATGTCACTGTCCGCGGCAGCACGACCCACGCCGTCTCGTCACCGCTGGTGGGCGCTGGCGGCGGCCCTTGCCCTGACCGTGACCGGATGCCAGGCCCCTGAGGAAGACCAGGCCGCGGAGGGCGCGTCCCAGGAGCAGTCCGCCTCCGCACCGGCCGAGGGCGGCCAGGAGGGGGACACCGACGCGGAGGACGCCGAGGGTTCGGGCGACTCGGAGGACGCCGAGGGCTCCGACGGGTCCGACGAGTCCGACGGGTCGGAGGACGCCGAAGGCTCCGAGGACTCCGAGGGCGGCGCGGACGAGAGCACGAACGAGGAGAAGTGGAAGGAGGCGTCCGAGAAGGGCGTCGCCCCGATCCCGCGCGAGCCCATGCCGGAGAACCCCGAGGTCCCCAACGAGGAGTCCTGGCGCACCGTCCCCTCGAACGTGCCGATGAAGAAGCTCGAGGAGGGCGAGAAGCCCCCGCAGTTCGTGCTCGTCTCCTTCGACGGCGGCGGCTGGCACGACCGCTGGCAGACCTTCATGGAGACGGCCCAGGAGCACGATGCGCGCTTCACGGTGTTCCTGACCGGCATCTACCTGGTGGAGAAGGCCAACAGCGAGATCTACCAGGGCCCGAAGCAGGAGCCGGGAGCCGCGGCGGTGTCCTTCTACCCTGACGAAGAGTCGATCGCCCAGCTGGTCGACGACCTGAACCAGGCGAACTCCCGCGGCCACGAGATCGGCACCCACTACAACGGCCACTTCTGCGCCAGCTCGAAGAACGGCGCGGACACCTGGAGCACGGAGGACTGGCAGTCCGAGCTGGACCAGTTCTTCGACTTCATCACGAACTACCGGGAGAACAACGGCTACGGCGCCGACTTCCCGACCCTCGAGGTGCAGCCCGACTCGATCCGCGGCGGCCGCCTGCCCTGCCTGGACGGCACGTGGAGCGACCTGGTCCCGGCGTGGAAGGAGCACGGGATCACCTATGACACCTCCCGCTCCTCCACGCTCGGCACGGGCGTGCACTGGCCGTACTCGCAGGACGGCCTCTGGCAGTTCGAGGTGCCGGTCGTGTACTCGCCGGCCTTCGACGGCCCGGAGAGCCCGGCCAAGGAGGGCGACGACTCCCCGATCGTGACCGCGATGGACTACAACTTCTGGGCCAAGATCAACGGCGCCAAGAACGAGCCGGAGAAGCGCGATGTCATGCACGACGCCGCCCTGGAGACCTACCGGTACATGTACGCCTCCGCCTATGCGGGCAACCGCGCCCCGCTGGTGCTCGGCAACCACTTCAACGGCTGGAACGACAACGCGTTCAACCCGGCCGTGGAGCAGTTCATGTCCGAGGTCTGCGGCGAGCCGGACACCTACTGCACCACCCACCGCGACGTGATCCAGTGGCTCTCGCTGCAGGACCCGGAGCGTGTGAAGCAGTGGCAGTCCGCGGAGGCCTCCGCCAAGGGCGACGACCTGGAGGACATCACCTGGTGACCTTCCCTCCGCGCGCGGTCTGACGGCCCCGGCGACCCCGACGGCGGCGCCTCACCCTGGCAGGGTGAGGCGCCGCCGTCGTGGTGGATGGCCCCTTGTGGACACAGGTGAGACCAAGGACACAGGTGAACTTCCATGGAACTCCCGCTGTGCCGGTTGTCAGCTGTGAAACAGCCATGAGACTGTAAGGCCGCTCGATCTTTCCCTGCAGTGATAGAAGGGGCCCCGCATGCCTGCAGTCCTCACCGCCCGTCGGTCCGCCGCCGCCCTCACCGCCGCCCTCGCCCTCACCCTCGCCGGGTGCCAGGCCGATCCGGCGGAACACGGGGACCGCTCGGACGCGCGGCCCTCGTCGACCGCCACCACCGACGCGGGGAAGACGTCCGAGGGCTCCTCGGAGGCGTCCGAGGACGACGGCGGGCCGGGCGACGCCGCCGACGGGTCCGAGACCGCCGGCGCCTCCCAGGACTCTGAAGGCGCCGGGGATTCTGAGGGCTCCGGGGACTCTGAGGGCGCCGGGACGCCGGACGGCGAGACGAACGACCAGGGAGTGCCGATGCGCGCCTTCTCCGCGGAGGAGACCCCGCCGCAGTTCCTGCTCTACTCCTTCGACGGCGGCCTGGAGTCCGACCGCTACGAGTACTTCATGGACGTCGCCGAGGACGTGGACGCGAAGTTCACCGTCTACCTGTCCGGCATCCACCTGCTCCAGCCGGAGAACCGCACCTGGTACCAGGCCCCGGGCAATGAGCCCGGCCACGTGGCGAAGGACCTCGGCGGCCCCAAGGAGGAGATCGCCGAGCGCATCCGGGCCGTCAACGCCGCATACGCCGCCGGCCACGAGATCGGCACCCACTACATGGGCCACCTGTGCTTCGTGGAGAAGTACGGCGGTGACAAGTGGGACACCGACGACTGGCGCGAGGAGCACCGGCAGTTCTACGAGATCCTCGCGGACCCGGCCGGCATCAACGGGTACGACGATCCGGACTTCCCGGAGCTCGAGGTGCCCGCCGAGGCGATCCAGGGCCACCGCCTGCCCTGCCTGGACGGCCGGTGGGACCAGCTCGTCCCGGTGTGGAAGGAGTTCGGCCACACCTATGACACCTCGCGCGGCTCCCAGCAGCGCGGTGTGGCCTGGCCCTACCAGGAGGACGGGATCTGGGAGTTCGAGATGCCGCTGTTCTACTCGCCGATGGCCGCGTCCATGGGCGCAGAGAACCCGTACATCATGACCATGGACTACAACTTCTGGGTCTCCTCGCAGCGCCTGGGCGTCGGAGAGAACGACACCGAGAAGCTGTCAGAGATCTACCTGGACACCTACCGGTACGTGTACGACTCGGTCTCCAGCTCCAACCGTGCGCCGATCGTGTTCGGGAACCACTTCAACACCTATGGCGGAGACGCCTACAACCCGGCGCTGGCCGAGACCATGAAGGAGTTCTGCCCGCAGGAGGGCACCTACTGCGTCACCTACCAGACGATGATCGACTGGCTGGAGCTGCAGGACCCGGACGTGCTCGAGGCCTGGCGCGAGCAGGGCTACTCGGCCGTCGGCGACGACCTGGCCGAGGTCCGCGGCTGAGCTCAATCCGCGTGGGCGGCCCGGCGCAGCACCAGGGCCGCCACGGCGATGGCACACAGGACCAGGCCGACGATGCCGAGGACGGTGGCCGCCCAGCCGGCGGCCTCGAAGACCACGCCGGCGAGCCACCCGAACAGGGACGATCCCCCGTAGTAGCCGAGGTTGTACAGCGAGGTGGACTGGGCGCGGCCGCCGCGTGCGGCCAGGCCCGCCCAGCTGGACGCCACCGAGTGTGCGGCGAAGAAGGCACCGGTGAACAGCAGCAGGCCTGGGATCAGGGTGAACGGGCTCTGCACGATGGTGAGCAGCGCCCCGGCCGCCATCACCAGCGACGCCCCCGCCAGGACCCGGTAGCGGCCGAAGCGCAGCGCGAGGGAGCCCGCCCACGGTGAGGTCCAGGTGCCCGCGAGATAGGCCAGGAACAGCAGGGCCACCACAGACAGCGGCCAGGACAGCGGCTCGGCGGTCACGGCGAACCCGACGTAGTTGTAGAGCGCCACGAAGCCGCCCATGAGCAGGGCACCCTGCAGGTAGACGGCACAGAGCACCGGCGATCGCAGGTTCTCCACGGCGGCAGAGACCACACCGGACAGCGGGGTGGGGCGCCGGACGAAGTGCCTCGCCTGCGGGGTGACCAGCAGGAAGCCGAGGACGCAGAGCACGCCCACGCCCGTCACGGTCAGCATGCCGGCATGCCAGCCCGCCGCCTCGCCGATCGGTGCGGCGATCAGACGTCCGGACAGTCCGCCGAGCGTGGTGCCCGCGATGTAGGTGCCGGCCGCGAGGGTCACGGCGAAGGACTCGACCTCCTCCACGATCAGCGCCACCGCGAGCGCGGCGACGCCGCCGTGGGCCAGCCCCTCGGCGAAGCGCAGGGCCAGCAGCAGCGGGAAGGAGGTCGCCAGGCCTCCGGCCACGGCGAAGACGCAGGCGGAGACCATGGACACGGCGATCGCCCGCCGACGGCCCCAGCGGTCCGAGGCGAAGGCCCACGGGATCACGGACAGTGCCAGGCCTGCGGTGGCCGCAGAGACCAGGAGCGCAGCCTCGTGGGAGGTCACCTGCAGGTCTGCCGCCACCAGCGGCAGCAGACCCTGCGGGGAGTAGAGCTGGGCGAAGGTGGCGACGCCCGCGAGGAAGAGACCGAAGAGCAGTCGGCGGTAGCCGGCCTGCCCGGGGGCCCACCGCCCCGTGCCCTCGGCGTCCTGGTGAGAGCCGTCACGGGAGGGGTCCATGCGACCACTTCTAGCACGAAGGGTCCACTACCATCGACCACGTGACTACACAGGGTGACATCAAACTGACCGACTCGTTCAAGGCCTACGACGTCCGCGGGATCGTGGGCGAGACCATCACGGCCGAGTCCGTGCGCGCCGTGGGTGCCGCGTTCGTGGACGTGCTGGACCTGGCCGGCAAGACCGTGCTGGTGGGCGGGGACATGCGCCCCTCCTCCCCCGAGTTCAAGGACGCCTTCGCCGCCGGCGCCACCGCCCGCGGCGGCAACGTGCTGATGATCGGCACCATCTCCACGGACATGCTCTACTACGCCGCAGGCGTGCTGGACGCGGCCGGCGTGATGTTCACCGCCTCCCACAACCCGGCCGCCTACAACGGCATGAAGATGGCCAAGGCCAGCGCCGTCCCGGTGTCCTCGGACACCGGCCTCTTCGAGATCCGCGACGTGGCCCAGGGCTACCTGGACGCCGGACAGGTCCCGACGGCCGAGACGGTCGGCACCGTGGAGGAACGCGACATCCTGGCCGGCTACGCCGAGTACCTGCGCTCCCTCGTGGACCTCAGGGGCATCCGCCCGCTGAAGGTCGTGGTGGACGCCGGCAACGGCATGGCCGGCAAGACCACCCCCGCGGTCCTGGGCGGAGACGTGCTCGAGGCGCTGCCGCTGGAGATCGTGGACCTGTACTTCGAGCTGGACGGCACCTTCCCGAACCATCCGGCGAACCCGCTGGAGCCGGAGAACCTGGTGGACCTGCAGAAGGCCGTGGTGGAGCACGGCGCGGACATCGGCCTGGCCTTCGACGGCGACGCGGACCGCTGCTTCGTGATCGACGAGAAGGGCGCCCCGGTGTCCCCGTCCGCGATCACCGCCCTGGTGGCCCGCCGCGAGATCGCCCGCGCCAAGGCCGCCGGCGAGGACACCCCGGTGATCATCCACAACCTGATCACCTCGAAGGCGGTGCCGGAGCTGGTGGCCGCCGACGGCGGCCGCGCCGTGGTGACCCGCGTGGGCCACTCCTTCATCAAGGCCGTGATGGCCTCCGAAGGCGCCGTGTTCGGCGGCGAGCACTCCGCGCACTACTACTTCCGCGACTTCTTCAACGCGGACACCGGCATGCTGGCCGCCATGCATGTGCTGGCGGCGCTGGGCGGCCAGGAGGCCCCGCTGTCCGAGCTGGCGGACGAGTACGAGCCCTACGTGGCCTCCGGTGAGATCAACTCCGAGGTGGAGGACAAGGACGCCGCCATCGCCGCCGTGCTGGCCGACCACGAGGGCGAGGACATCGACGTCTCCCGCATGGACGGCACCACGGTCTCCGCAAAGGACGGCTCCTGGTGGTTCAACCTCCGCCCGTCCAACACCGAGCCCTTCCTGCGCTACAACGGCGAGGCGAAGGACGAGCCCACCATGGCCGCCGTCCGCGACCGCGTGCTCGCCGTGGTCCGCGCCGAGCGCTGACGCACGGCGCAGAGTCCGCCGGGGACGCACGGCGCAGACGAGGCGGCCCTCCTGCCCATCTGAGCAGGGGGCCGCCTCGTCGCGTCAGGCGGACAGCGCCAGCACGAACGGGAGCACGCCCTGGGCGCCGTTCTCCCGGAGCACGCGCGCACCCTCGGTGATGGACCAGCGGGAGTCGGCGAGGTCGTCCACGAGCAGCACGGGGCCGTGGCGACCGGCGTCCGGGGCGGAGGCGAGCATCTCGGCCAGCTGCACCGGGACGCCGAAGCGCCCGTAGACCGAGCCGAGACGGTAGGCGCTGTTGCCGCCGGGCCCGGCGGTGGGGCCGCCGTGCACCGATTCGAGGGTGCCGAGGTACGGCAGCTGCCCGATCCGTGCGATCCCCTCGGCGAAGGAGCCGACCAGCTGCGGGCGGCCACGGGAGGGCATGGCCACGACGGCGATCGGCCGCTGCTCCCAGTTCCAGGCGGAGAGGACCTTCACGGCCCCGTCCAGGACCTGCTGCGGCACCGGAGCGTCCTCGCCGTGCAGGAGCTCGCGCAAGCGGGTGCCCCAGCCGACGTCGGAGAGACGGGCCAGAGCACGGCCTTCGTCGGCCTGCAGCTCCACGGGGATGCGGCCCTTCACGGGCACGCCGAGCCGATCCATGCCGGACGGCCAGGACTTCCGCGGCTCCAGGGGCACGCCCACCCGCCCCAGGGAACGCTCGGCGGCGGCGCGGGCCTCGGTGTCCGAGCCGGTCGGGTACCAGGGGCCGGCGCAGGTGTCGCAACGGCCGCAGGGGGCCGCGGTGGGGTCGTCCAGGGTGCGGGCGAGGAACTCCATGCGGCAGCCGTCGGTGTTCTCGTAGTCCAGCATGAGCCGCTCCTCCGCCAGCCGGGCCTCGGCCACCCGCTGATACCGCTCGGAGTCGTAGCTCCAGGGCTGCCCGGTGCGCTGCCAGCCGCCGCCCACGCGGACCACTGCCCCGTCCACGGCCAGGACCTTGAGCAGCAGTTCGAGGGCCGTGCGCTTCATGGACACGGCGGTCTCCAGCTGCGGCACGGACATGGTGCCGTTGGCCTCGAGAGCCTCGAGGACTGCCAGTGCCTCGCGCTCGTCCGGCATGGACGCGGTGGCGAAGTAGCGCCAGATGTCCCGGTCCTCGGGGCCGGGCAGCAGGAGCACCTCGGCGTGGTCGGTGCCGCGGCCGGCTCGGCCGACCTGCTGGTAGTACGCCACCGGGGAGCTCGGAGCCCCCAGGTGCACCACGAACCCGAGGTCCGGCTTGTCGAAGCCCATGCCGAGCGCGGAGGTGGCCACCACGGCCTTCACCCGGTTGGCCTTGAGGTCCTGCTCGATCTGCGCCCGCTGCTCCGGGTCCGTCCGTCCGGTGTAGGCCACCACCGGGTACCCGGCCTCGGCGAGGGCCCGCGCCGTGTCCTCGGCGGAGGAGACCGTGAGCGCGTAGACGATGCCCGAGCCCGGCAGATCCTTCAGGTGGGAGATCAACCAGGCCAGCCGGGAGGCCGGGTTCGGCATGCGCAGCACGCCCAGCTGCAGGGAGGCGCGGGCCAGCGGGCCGCGGAGCACGAAGACCTCCTGCGCGGACTGCACGCCGAGCTGCTCCACCACGTCCTGCACCACGCGCTCGTTCGCGGTCGCGGTGGTGGCGAGCACCGGCACCGCCCGTTCCCCCACGGCCGGCAGGCGTCCGATGAGGTCCCGGATGCGCCGGTAGTCCGGACGGAAGTCGTGGCCCCAGTCCGAGATGCAGTGGGCCTCGTCCACCACCAGCAGGCCCATGCGCGCGACGAGATCCGGAAGCTGCTCCTCACGGAAGCGGGGGTTGTTCAGGCGCTCGGGGGAGATCAGCAGCACGTCCACGGAGTCCTCCGCCAGACGTGCCCGGACCTCGTCCCACTCGGTGGCGTTCGCCGAGCTCATGGTCACCGCGCGCACTCCGGCACGGGAGGCGGCCTCCACCTGATCTCTCATCAGCGCCAGCAGCGGGGAGACGATCAGCGTGGGCCCCGCCCCCCGCGCCCGCGGCAGCAGTGAGGAGACGAAGTACACGGCGGACTTGCCCCAGCCGGTCCGCTGGACCACCAGCGCGCGCCGGCGGTGCCGCACGAGCGCCTCGACGGCCTCGTACTGGCCGTCCTTGAACTGCGCCTGCTCGTTCCCCACGAGGCTGCGCAGCACCTGCAGCGCCTCGGCGTGGAGGGCGTCGTCGGCCGGCGGCGTGGTCTGCTCTGCAGTGCTCATGCGGCCAGTCTGCCAGCCGGGCCGGACACCGTGACGGGCTCACGCCCGACTGTGGAGGACAGGACCTTCCCCACTGGAAGTCCGCCTCCCGGAGGCGGGATAATCGCCCCATGAAGCTCAACGCGTTCACGGACGTCTGCCTGCGGGTCCTCATGGACCTCGCCCGCCGTCCGGACGAGCGCGCCACCGGCCAGAGGATCGCCGAGGAGATCGCGGTCCCCTACAACCACGTGAGCAAGGCGATCGTGGAGCTGCGCCGCCGCGGCGCGGTGGACGTGGCCCGCGGCCGCTACGGCGGGGCGCAGATCACGCCGGCCGGCCTGGACCTCAGCGTCGGCTCCCTGGTGCGGGAGCTGGCCCCCCGGGACGAGGTCATCGACTGCGCCGGCCACGAGTCCGGCACCCCGTGCCCCCTGGCCGGGGCCTGCCGCCTGCGCACCGCCCTGCACCGCGCCCGCGAGGCGTTCCTCGCTGAGCTCGAGCCGGTCACCGTCCGCTCCCTGGTGGCCACCGGCATCCCTGTCGCCCTCGGCCTGCCGGCCCTGCCGCCCAGCTGAGCGCCCCGGCCCCACCGCCTGCCGCCCCAACCTTCCCGACGACGGCCCCTCGCCTTCCGAGACCTCGGTCACCTTCGGCTCCCCTCGCCTTGCACTCCCCGCCCACGGGAGTAATCTTGTCTCCGCCAGGCAATATTTACACCGCCCAGGAGGAAGCCGTGCTCTCCGAGAAGTCCCGCCCCGTCATCGAGGCCACCGCCGACGTCGTCGCCGCCCACATGGACGAGATCACCCCGAAGTTCTACGCCCACATGTTCGAGGCCCACCCGGAGCTTCTCAATGGCGTGTTCTCGCGCGCCAACCAGCGCAACGGCGAGCAGCCGAAGGCCCTGTCCGGCTCGATCGTCCGCTTCGCGGTGCACCTGCTCGAGCACCCGAACTCCCTGCCGGAGGCCGTACTCTCCCGCATCGCCCACAAGCACACTTCGCTCGGCATCACCGAGGACCAGTACCAGATCGTCTACGAGAACCTGTTCTGGGCCATCGCGGACACCCTCGGCGAGGCCGTCACCGACGAGGTCGCCGAGGCCTGGACCGAGGTCTACTGGCTCATGGCGGACGCCCTGATCAAGCTGGAGAAGGGCCTCTACGCCAAGCAGGCCAACACGAAGATGTGGACCCCGTGGCGCGTGGAGTCCAAGGAGCCCGCCGGCGCCTCCGCGTTCACGTTCCGCCTGGTCCCGGCCGACGACACCCCGGCCACCGTCGGCGAGCCCGGCCAGTACGTGTCCGTGCGCCTGCCCGTGGCCGACGGCCTGCTGCAGGCCCGCCAGTACTCGCTCTCCTCGGACGCCGCCTCCGCGGACGTCCGCGTCATCACGGTCAAGCGGGACGACGGCGGCGAGGTCTCTCCGGTCCTGCACGACTCCGTGCAGGTCGGGAACGTCCTCGACGTCTCCAACCCCTACGGCGACCTCACCCTGTCCACCGTGTCCGCGGACGAGGAGCGCCCGCTCGTGCTGGCCACCGCCGGCATCGGCATCACCCCGGCCGCCGCGATCCTGCAGGACCTGGCCGCCCGCGGCTCGCAGCGCCGCGTGATCGCCCTGCACGCCGACCGCTCCGCCGCGGCCCTGACCCTCGCGGACGAGGTCCGCGCCGCCGTGGACGCGCTGCCGCGGGGCGAGCTGCACCTGTGGCTGGGCTCCACCGCGGACGCCCCGGAGGGCCTCGGCGCCCGCGAGGGACGCATGGACATCGCGCAGGCCCGGGTCCCGCAGGACGCGGACGTGGTCCTCTGCGGTCCGCTGCCGTTCATGCAGGCCGTCCGCTCGGCCCTGATCGAGGCCGGCGTCCCTGCCACGCAGATCCACTACGAGGTCTTCGGCCCGGACCTCTGGCTCGCCGCCTGAGCCGAGCCTGCCCGGCCGGCGACTCCAGGCCTCGGCGGCCCCACGCCCCCACCGGCCCGCGCCGCCTCCGGCCCCGGACACGCGGCGGCCCCCTCACCGTGAAGGCGAGGGGGCCGTCGTCGTGGTGTCACCGGCCGCCGGGCCGGGACCAGGTCAGCCGTTGAAGCGAGCCTTCTGGGCCTCGAACTTCTCACGCACGGCCGCCGGCAGGGACTCGCCGAACTTGCCGAGCCACTCCTCGATCAGCTCGTTCTCCTTGGCCCACTCCTCGGCGTCGACCTTGAGGGCGTCCTCGAGGTCCTCGGGCTTGACGTCCAGGCCGGTGAGGTCCAGGGACTCGGGGGTCGGGACGAAGCCGATGGGGGTCTCGGTGGCGTCGGCATTGCCCTCGAGGCGCTCCACGACCCACTTCAGGACGCGGGAGTTCTCGCCGAAGCCCGGCCAGGCGAAGCCGCCGTCGCGGTTGCGGCGGAACCAGTTCACCAGGTAAATGCGCGGCAGCTTGTCCGCGTCCGCCTCGCCGGAGACCTTGTCCCAGTGGTTCAGGTAGTCGCCCGCGTCGTAGCCGATGAACGGCAGCATGGCCATCGGGTCGCGACGCACCACGCCCACGGCGCCCACGGCGGCGGCGGTGGTCTCCGAGGAGAGGGTGGCGCCCTTGAGCACGCCGTCCTCCCAGTCGAAGGACTCGGTCACCAGCGGGACGGTGGTCTTGCGGCGGCCGCCGAAGAGGATGGCGTCCAGCTTCACGCCGTTCGGCTCGTGGTACTCGTCCGCCAGCATGTCGGTCTGGTCGATCGGGGTGCAGAAGCGCGAGTTCGGGTGGGCCGCCGGGGTGTCGGAGTCCGGGGTCCAGTCGTTGCCGCGCCAGTCGGTCAGGTGGGCCGGGGTCTCGTCGGTCATGCCCTCCCACCACACGCCGCCGTCGTCGGTGAGGGCGACGTTGGTGAACAGGGAGTTGCCCTTGGCGATCGCGCGCATGGCGTTCGGGTTGGTGGACCAGCCGGTGCCCGGGGCGACGCCGAAGTAGCCGGCCTCCGGGTTGATGACGCGGAACTCGCCGTCCTTGCCCGGGCGGATCCAGGTGATGTCGTCGCCCAGGGTCTCGGCCTTCCAGCCCTCGACGGTCGGGTCGATCAGAGCGAGGTTGGTCTTGCCGCAGGCGGACGGGAAGGCGCCGGTGATGTGGTAGGACCGGCCCTCCGGGTTGGTCAGCTTGAGGATCAGCATGTGCTCGGCCAGCCAGCCCTCGTCGCGGGCCATCACGGAGGCGATGCGCAGCGCGTAGCACTTCTTGCCCAGCAGGGCGTTGCCGCCGTAGCCGGAGCCGAAGGACCAGATGGAGCGCTCCTCCGGGAAGTGCACGATCCACTTGGTCTCGTTGCACGGCCAGGCCACGTCCTCCTGGCCCGGCTCGAGCGGGGCGCCCACGGAGTGGACGGCCGGGACGTAGAACGCCTCGGTCTCCTCCATCCTCTTCAGCACGTCGGTGCCGATGCGAGCCATGATGCGCATGGACATGACGACGTAGGCGGAGTCGGTGATCTCCACGCCGTACTTCGGGTCCTCGGCGTCCAGGTGGCCCATGACGAACGGGATCACGTACATGGTGCGGCCCTTCATGGCGCCGCGGAAGGCGTCCTCCAGGATGCCGCGCATCTTCGCGGGCTCCATCCAGTTGTTGGTGAAGCCGGCGTCCTCCTCCTTCTCAGAGCAGATGAAGGTGCGGTCCTCGACGCGGGCGACGTCGGCCGGGTCGGAGAAGGCCGCATAGGAGTTGGGGAACTTGTCCTCGGCCAGCTTGGTGAGGGTGCCGGCCTCCACGAGCTCGGCGGCGAGGCGGTCGTACTCCTCCTGGGAGCCGTCCACCCAGTGCACCTCATTCGGCTGGGTCAGCTCGGCGATCTCGCCGACCCACTGGAGCAGCTGGGCGTACGAGGTGGGCGCGTTCTCGGTGGCGCGCTGGGCGAACTCGGTGGTGGCGTTGTCAGCCATGATGGGGATTTCCTCCCATAGACGATCCGGGGCCGGTCAGAGTCACCACGAACACGGCACACGCCCATAGCGCGGCACCACATCCTTGTGGCTCTCCGAGTGGCCCCATCCTACCCGAGCGCGCGCGAGGCGAAGCGTGGGGCAGGTCACGTCACGACACCAGGACGCCGACTTTGCATCGCCCGAGATCGTCGTGTAGTGTTCTACAAGTTCGCAGCGAGGAGCTGAGAACGAGCGCCCTTAGCTCAGCTGGATAGAGCGTCTGTCTACGGAACAGAAGGTCAGGGGTTCGAATCCCTTAGGGCGCGCCAGAGAAAAGGCCCTGCACCACGGTGCGGGGCCTTTCGCTTTGCCCGTATCCCGAGGACTGCCGGCGGCTTCCCGACGACGGCACTCGCCCGTGCAGCAGCCCCGCCTCCGCCTCGACTCAGGGTGTGATGAACGACACCAGTCGGGCGTCTCGGCCGTCGAGCTCGGCCCACGGCTTCTCGACCTCGAAGACCTGCAGCCCTGCCGGCGGGTACTCCTGCGCCATGTCGAGGGCGGCCTCCTCGTCCGAGTCGGCGGACATCAGCCGCATCCCGAGCGCCTGCACCCACGGCATGTGGCCGATGACGAGCAGACTCCGGGCGGTCTCCTCGGTCTCGTTGACGATCGACAGCGCGCCGGTCGCGTCGGCCCCGTAGAGGCGGGGATCCAGGTACGGGGTGGGCGCCTTCTCCCCCAGCGCCTCGCCGACCCACACGCAGGTCTGCCGCGTCCGCAGCGCGTCCGAGCAGACGATCTGATCCGGGATCCGGCCGCGCTCCGCCATCCAGCGACCCATCGCCTCGGCCTCCTCGTGGCCGTGGCCGGTCAGCGGCCGGTGGTGGTCGACGCCGTCGGCCGCCCAGGCGGCGGTCGCATGGCGCATCACGAGCAGGGTCTTCACGTCATGGCGGGCCATGGCCCCACAGTACGAGACCGTAGCGTGCCACTCCCTAAGATCATGCTCATGGGAATCCGTCCGTTCGAGGAGAACGAGAACTGCCAGCACTACGACAAGGGTGACTGGCTCGCCGTCGATCCTGCGACGGCCTCCCATACGCCGCCTGAATGGCGCCTGGCGACGTTCAGCCTGGTCCTTCCCGTCCCCGAAGGGGCCGTCAGCACGATCGATCTTCTTGGACAGCGTTGGACGCCCGGACGCTACACGGGCGTGAGCCAGGTGGACTTCCCCGGCCACGAGGCGTCGGAGGCAGGACAGACGCCCTTCATGTACTCGATCTACCCGAGCGCCTCCCGGCGTTTCGGTGAGACTGTGGCCGCCGCGATGGGCGCGTCGACGTCGTCGAAAGACAAGCCCTGGGAACACGACACTGCGCACCACCTCCTCTTCGACCCGGAAAGCGCAGGGACCGCCTTCTCGCTTCTCGAACCCGACGGGGCGGGAACGGCTCGTATCTTCCTCCGTGCCGCTGAGTTTCTACGCTTCGAAGACTCAGGCCACCGCCGGAGCCACATCCACGACTTCCTCGTCCTGCACGTGATGGCCACCGACTGCACTTCCCGGACGCTCGAAATGGTGTCGCAGAGCTTGAACCGTCCGCGAAACCACGTCAGAACTCCGCAGGGAGAGGTCTCACCTCTCACGGTCTTCGCCACGGCCGCTGTGCGGGCATTGTCTGAAGCGCTGACGCACGACCTGGGAATCACTGTCGCCGCAGGCGGCTTCCTCAAAGCACCGGGACGGTCGAAGTCGAGCCTCATGGCACGTCCGACCCGAGTAGTTATGGCTCTGCCGGGGACCGCAGTGACGACCTCCCCGGCGCTGTTGTCCGGTACTCGCAACGATGCCCAGTCGACCTGGTTGCCGGCAGAGCGATGGGCATGGCTGCTCGCGACGGGAGCCGACAAGTACATCGAGACTCTTCCGCTCGAGACTGAGGACTATGCCGCTCGAGCCTCTTGTGGGCACTTCCGACGCTGGACCGTCTGGGCCGAGGCGTTCGGGCTTGCCGTCGTCCGCCACGATCTGGTTCTGGACCGAGATCTCCAGGACGCCGACGACAATCGACTGCGCATCGGCCAGACGACACTGCTGCAGCTGCCCCAGACCCGATACGTCGACATCGCCCTCCTGACAATGCGCCAGTTCATGATCCTCGGCGACCTCACGGGCGACCTCGCCGCCATCGGCAGCACCCCACCCGAGGACGGCGCCACGTCGGCCGATCGCGTCGACACCCTCTATGAAAGGCTCACACAGCTTGAAGAGGTCCAGCGTCGAATGGTGGGCTTCCGGGAACGTCACTGGTTCAGTAACATCCCACAGCACGAGATCGACACCCTCGTTCTCCTGACACTGCGGGATCGAAGCGGTGTTCAGCGCATCTACGATGACTTCTCGGAGGAGCTGACTTCACGGCAGGACGTCTACCGCACACAGTTCACAGCCGCGGACCTGGAGCGGAACAGAAGGCGAACCAGACTCCGAGAGGCAGAGGAACGCGCACGGGAGGAGTCCGCCCAAGTTCAGCAAAAGCAGAATGAGCGGGTGACCCTCGCGCTCGCAGTGGTCGCTCTGGCACTCACGGTGCCTGCCATCGTCGAGTCCTTCGGGTTCTGGAACAGTCCTCGCGCGGGAGCGTTCACGCTGACGCTCGTCGCCTTGATCTCTGTCATCGGAACCCTTGTGGTCTACAAGGTCACGGATCGTCGCGCTCGGAAGCGTGAGAGGCAGTCCCGAGAACGGTAACGATGAACGAGACGGCCCCTCACCTTCGCGTGAACTGCTCCCTGTCTCGTGGAACTGGATATCCAGTCCAAGAAACGGGGACCAGTTCAGCGCAGGGCGAGGGGCCGTCGTCGCCAAGGGCCGCCACGTGGCGGCGGGCAGGTCAGATGCTGTACTCCGGGGCAGCCCAGACGACGACCTCGGGATGGCGGTAGAAGCGGTAGCCCTGGCCGCGCACCGTGCGGACGGTGCTGGAGAGGCGGCCGAGCTTGGCGCGCAGCCGGCGGATGTGGACGTCGATGGTGCGCTCGTTCGGGGTCTCGTCCGAGTTCTTCCAGAGAGCCTCGAGCAGCTCCTCGCGGCCGACCGTGCGCTGGTCGTTCTCCACGAGGTAGTTGAGGAGTTCGAACTCCTTGAAGGTGAGGTTCAGCGCCTCACCGTCCAGCTGCACCTCGCGGCGGGACATGTCGATGAGGATGCCCGGCTGACGGGTGGAGACGGGCGCCGGGGCCTGGGCGAGCTCGGGACGGACGGCCGACTGGATGGTCGGATCGCCGAGCACCTGGCGGACGACCTCGAGGTCCGACCCCTCCGCGCCGGCCGGGGCGATGGCCACGGCGGCGTGGGACTCGGCGCCGGGGACGAGCGACTCCACATAGTGGCGCAGCTCGTTGGCCAGGCGGGTCAGAGAGGTTCCGGCTGCGGAGGCGGACAGCTCGTCCATGCCCACGTAGAGGACGAAGCCCCGGGCCTCGTTCTCCCGGGAGACCGGCTGGGGGCCGCCGCCGCGGGGGGCCAACACCGCCGCCGGATGGGTCGTCGGATGGTCCTCATGGGCGGACGCCAGCCGCAGGTTCGGCGCGTGGGAGTGCATGGCAGCTCGACGCTGCGCATTCCGGACCGAGATGTGAACGTAGCCTGCGGTGTCGCCCATGGGACTGCTCTTCCTGACGAGACGGGTGGTGGTGCGGTCGCCGGCGTGGAGTCCGGCGCCGTGTCACATGACAAGAATGTGTCGTCACACAAGGATCCGGCAAGTAACACAAGGCCGCTCGTCTCACCTGGCGAGACGCTTGGCGGCTGATCGTGGCCAAGCTCACTATTGAGGCGCCTGCATAACCTTCCAGGCGACTTTCCGGCCGAGAACTCGCTGACCGGGCGTTTTCCGAAGAACGGCACCCGTTGCCACTCTGCGGCACCGAAGAACTATGCACGCACATGCAGAAGGGCCCGGCACCCAATGGGTGCCGGGCCCTTCCGGAAGCCGCTCCGGTCCGCCTGATGGATGAAACATTCGCCCGGAGTGTTACAGAGCGGACCACCTCACACTGCTCTCACTCCGCGAGGCCGTAGAGCCTGTCGCCGGCGTCGCCGAGGCCCGGGACGATGTAGGACTTCTCGTTCAGCCGCTCATCGATCGCAGCCAGGTAGAGGTCCACCTCGAGGCCCTCGATGCCCTTCTCCAGGCGCTCGATGCCCTCCGGTGCGGCCAGCAGGCACACGCAGGTGACGCGCTCGGCGCCCCGCTCGTACAGGAAGCGGATGGCCTCGACCAGGGTGCCGCCGGTGGCGAGCATCGGATCCAGCACGATCACGTGACGGCCCGTCAGGTCGTTCGGCAGGCGCTCGGCGTAGGTGACGATGTCCAGCGTCTCCTCGTTGCGGGCCATGCCCAGGAAGCCCACCTCGGCGGAGGGGGCCATCTTGACCATGCCCTCGAGCATGCCGAGACCGGCACGGAGGATCGGGACGATCAGCGGACGCGGCCGCTTCAGCTGGGTGCCGGTCATCCTCGACACCGGGGTCTCGATCTCCCGCGGCTCCACAGCCACGCCACGGGTGGCCTCGTAGCCAAGCAGCATGACGAGCTCCTCGGTGAGCTGACGGAAGATCATCGACGGGGTGTTCTTGTCCCGGAGGATCGTGAGCTTGTGGGCCACCAGCGGGTGGTCGACGACATGTACGCGCATGCCTCCAATCTACCGGGGCCCCGTCTCGGCGGCGGGCTCCGGACCGCCCGACCGGACCGTAGGCTGGAGCGGTGACCGACTCCCCTCTCTCCCTCGACGAGCGCCCGGCCGAACACGCCTGGATGGGCGTCGCCCTCGAGGCGGCCCGCGCGGCCGGTGAGGCCGGAGACGTGCCGATCGGGGCCGTCGTCGTGGGGCCGGACGGCGAGGTGATCGCCTCCGCCGGCAACGAGCGCGAGCAGGTCCACGACCCCACCGCCCACGCCGAGGTGCTCGCCCTGCGCCGTGCCGTGGCCGCCCGGCAGGCCGACGGGAGTGCGGGCGGCTGGCGACTAGAGGACTGCACTCTGGTGGTCACCCTCGAGCCCTGCCCCATGTGCGCCGGCGCCGTGCTGCTCGCCAGGATCCCCCGCGTGGTGTTCGGCGCCTGGGACGCGAAGGCCGGCGCCTGCGGATCCGTGGTGGACGTGCTGCGGGACCCCCGGTTCAACCACCAGGCCGAGGTGCGCGCCGGCGTCCGGGAGGACGAGTGCACCCGCCTGCTCCGCGACTTCTTCGCCGCCCGCAGGGGCTGAACGCCGCGCCAGCCCCCCCCCGACGCCCGGTTTGGGGTCGGCAGAGGGTCTCGGGTAGTCTGCACCAGTCTGGTGACGTGTCCGAGCGGCCGAAGGTGCAGCACTCGAAATGCTGTGTACGGTAACCCCGTACCGTGGGTTCAAATCCCACCGTCACCGCGCCGAACGAAGGCCCCGCCTCCTCTGGGAGGCGGGGCCTTCGTCATGCCCGGGCCTTCGCCTCAGCTGCTTGGCGACGACGGCCCCACCCGCTGCGGGCCCGTCTGCCCTGGCGCTGCCGCGACCGGCATCTGGACGTCCAGGAAGGCGGCGACCGCGTCCCAGGAGAAGTGCTCCCGCCGCCCGGCCAGCGGCACGCGGTGCTGGTGCACCGTCGAGGTGGTGACGGCGGTGTCCCTGGCCAGGTCCACCACGTGACCGGCGCCGTGGACCTCATAGAAGACGCTGGGCACGTCCGCGCGCACGAGGTCGTCGTAGAGGTCTCGGCTCTGCTGGTGCGGCACCACGGTGTCACGGGTGCCGTGCACGATCAGCGTCGGCGGGGTGCGGGAGCCGATGTAGGTGCGCGGGCTGGCCTCGTGGACGAGCTGCGGGTTCTCCTTCACGGGGACGCCGAGCATGCGGGACTCGAAGCCCTCGGCGTCCGAGTGGCACTCGGTGATGCCGAGCCCCTTGTTGAAGGACTTGCAGGCACCGGGCAGCATCTGGCCGTCCATGGTGAGGAAGTCGATGGGTGCGAAGAAGTTGACCACCGCCTGCACGTCGGACGGGCGGTCCCAGACCCCGCCGACCTGGCCCTCGAAGCGCGGCAGGCCCGCCGTCACGCCGGTCATCATGGCGATCCAGCCGCCGGAGGAGTTGCCGCCCATGGCGATGCGCTCGCGGTCCAGCTTCAGGTCCGCGGCATAGGCCCGCAGCCAGCGGACGGCGGCCTTGGCGTCATGCACGTGGGAGGGGAAGCGGCCCTGCCCGGAGTTGCGGACGGAGAACGCCGCCACCGCGTAGCCGTGCGGGATCAGTGCCTCGGCGATGCGTTCGCCGCCGACGTTGCCGCGGTCCGAGGTCCAGCCGGAGCCGTAGGTCCACATCAGCACGGGGAAGGGCCCCTCGCCGCGCGGGACGTACACGTCCATCACGCCGCCCTGGCCGGCCTGCTGGGCATAGCGGAAACCGCTGAAGATCGTCATGTCCTCACGGGAGGCGATCGCGCGTGGGCCGACGCCCACCACCTCCCGCTGGAACCAGCGGTGCACGAGCACACCCACCCAGGCGAGGACGGCGGTCACCACGGCGCCGATCCCCCACCCCAGCACACGGCGGCGGGCGACGTCCCCGCCGGCGGCGCGCCGCCGTCGTCGGGAACCCACGGCACGGCCGTGAGCCCCCGAGGGACCCATGGCCGTGTCCTCTTCCTGCGCAGGCGTCCTGCCCCTGTCCTCCATGGCGGCTCCCCTCAGCGACCGCGTCCGAGGAACGCGGCGACCCGGGCACGGTGCTCCTGCGTCCTCAGCAGCTCCGCCTGGACGCGGCTCTCCGCCGCAAGGGTCTCCTCCACCAGATCCACGGTGCGGCGATTGACGGCCGCCTTCGTCTCGACGAGCGCCTGCCGCGGGGTCTGCGCGAGGGCCTCGGCCCAGGTCATTGCCGTGGCCACGGCGGACCCGTCCGGGACGACCTCCGACACCAGCCCGGCCTGTGCGGCCTCGCCGGCAGGCAGTCGACGCTGCCGCAGCATCAGGTCCATGGCCCGGTGACGGCCCAGGCTCTCGGCGAGCGTCTGCACGATGCCTCCGTCCGGCACCAGGCCGACCTTCCCGAAGGGCAGCAGCAGGTACGCGGACTCGCCCGCCACCACCAGGTCGGCGGCCACGGCCAGCGAAGCACCCACACCGGCGGCGGCGCCCTCCACCGCGGCGATGACGGGGACCGGGGCTTCGAGGACCGCGCGGATCATCCCGGCGACCGCCGCCATGACGGTGCCTTCCGGGTCCCGTTCCGCCTCCTCGTCCATCGTGCCGAGACGGAACCCGGCGCAGAAGGCACGGCCGCCGGCGCCGGTGAGGATCACGGCCCGGACCTGCGGCGAACGGGCCGCGGACCGGACCGCCTCCGCCAGCTCCGCCATGGCGTGGCGGTCCAGGGCGTTGTGCGCCTCGGCAAGGTCGATGGTCACCACGGCGGCCGGGCCGTGCTGCTCGGTGCGGACGATGCTCTCCATGGCCCCGATTCCACCAGGTGCCGGGCGTCCGTGTCGACGCAGCCCCACGGGGACCTGCCACCCCGTCCGGGGCGGGTGCCATGATGGGACGCATGTCCGTAAAGGTGTTGGCCGTCGGCAAGAAGCACGAGTCCTGGGTGTCCGAGGGGATCACCCGGTATGAGAGGCGTCTGAAGAAGCCCTACGACCTCACGTGGCAGCTGCTGCCCCACTCCTCCCGGCAGGACGAGTCCGCCCGCACCGAGGAGTCCGAGCGCATCCTGGCGAAGATCACCCCGGCCGAGCACGTGGTGCTGCTGGACGAGCGCGGCAAGGGCTTCGACTCCCCCGGCCTGGCCGCGCACCTGCAGCAGCAGTTCGACGCCGGCAGGCCGGTCACTGTGGTCATCGGGGGCGCCTACGGGGTGGACGAGACGGTCCACGCCCGCGCGAACCGCGTGTGGTCCCTGTCCGGACTGGTCTTTCCCCACCAGCTGGTCCGTCTGATCCTCGCCGAGCAGGTCTACCGGGCCCAGGAGATCTCCGCAGGACGGCCGTACCACCATGTCTGAGCCCCAGGCCGAGGCCGTCCTCGGCCGGTTCACCGCCCACACCCGCACCTGGTTCACCGGCGCCTTCGCCGCCCCCACCGCCGCGCAGCTCGGCGCCTGGGAGGCGGTGTCCTCCGGCCGCAACGCCCTGGTGATCGCCCCGACCGGCTCCGGCAAGACCCTCTCCGCCTTCCTCTGGGCCCTGGACGGCTTCCTCCGCGAGCCCGTGGCGGAGGGGGACGCGGCGCCCACCAAGGTCCTCTACATCTCTCCGCTGAAGGCGCTCGGCGTGGACGTGGAGCGGAATCTGCGCGCCCCGCTGATCGGCATCACGCAGACCGCCCGCAACGCCGGTCAGGAGGTTCCGGACATCCGGGTGGGCGTGCGCTCCGGGGACACCCCGGCCGCCGAGCGGCGACGCCTGGTGCAGGACCCGCCGGAGATCCTCATCACCACCCCGGAGTCGTTGTATCTGATGCTCACCTCGCGTGCCCGCTCGGCGCTGGCGGGGGTGCGCACGGTGATCGTGGACGAGGTCCACGCGGTGGCCGGCACCAAGCGCGGCGCCCACCTGGCCCTGTCCCTCGAGCGCCTGGACGCGATGCTGGACAAGCCCGTCCAGCGCATCGGCCTGTCCGCCACGGTGGAACCGGCCTCCGAGGTCGCCCGGTTCCTCGGCGGCGTCCAGCCGGTGGACGTGGTGCGTCCGGTCTCCGAGAAGCGCTGGGACCTCACCGTGACCGTGCCGGTGCCGGACATGACGGACCTGTCCCTGCCGCCGCAGCCGGGCACCGCCCAGGGAGGGGCGGCGGGCGCCCCGGATGCGCTGGGTGGGCAGGCCGGCACCGCCGGAGCGGCTGCCTCCGAGCCTCTCGGCGGCTCGATCTGGCCGCATGTGGAGGAGCGGATCGTGGATCTGGTGTCCCGGCGACGCTCCACCCTGGTCTTCGCGAACTCCCGCCGCCTGGCCGAGCGCCTCACCGGACGGCTCAACGAGATCTGGGAGGCACGCCAGGAGGCGGCGAGGACCCAGGCGGAGGCGGGTGCCGTCGTCGGGGATGAGGGGGACGACGACGGCCCCCCGCCCGGGTCCGCCGACCGGGCACCCGTCCGCCTCGGGGACGTCCTGACCGAGGCGACCGGGCTGGGCCCGGCGACCACGAGGCCCGCACCCGCGCAGCTGATGGGCGGCGCCGGCGCGGACTCCGGGACGGTCTCGGACTTCGCCCGTGCGCACCACGGCTCGGTGTCCAAGGAGCAGCGGGCGATCGTGGAGGAGGCGCTGAAGACCGGACGGATCCGGTGCGTGGTGGCCACCAGCTCGCTGGAGCTGGGCATCGACATGGGCGCGGTGGACCAGGTGATCCAGGTGGAGTCGCCGCCGTCCGTGGCCTCTGGGCTGCAGCGCGTGGGCCGTGCCGGACACCAGGTGGGCGAGGTCTCCCGCGGCGTGTTCTTCCCCAAGCACCGCGGGGACCTGGTGGACACCGCGGTGGTGACGGAGCGGATGCGGGCCGGGCGGATCGAGGCGCTGCGGATCCCGGCGAACCCGCTGGACATCCTGACCCAGCACACCGTGTCCGCCGTGGCGGTGCAGGACCTGGAGGCCGAGGAGTGGTTCGACCTGGTGCGCCGGGCCGCACCGTTCGCCACACTGCCGCACGCGGCGTTCGCCTCCGTGCTGGACCTGCTGGCCGGCAAGTACCCCTCGGACGAGTTCGCCGAGCTGCGCCCGCGCATCCTGTGGGACCGGGAGGCCGGCACGCTGACCGCCCGCCCGGGGGCGCAGCGGCTGGCCGTGACCTCCGGCGGCACCATCCCGGACCGCGGCCTGTTCGGGGTGTTCCTGGCCTCGGACGGCGGGGCCGAGTCCGGGGCCCCCGGTGCGGCCGACGGGGACACCGGCGAGTCCGCTTCCGGCCGCGGTGACGCCGGTTCCGCCCGCTCCGGCGGGCGTCGCGTGGGCGAGCTCGACGAGGAGATGGTCTACGAGTCCCGTGTGGGGGACGTGATCCTGCTGGGGGCGACCAGCTGGCGGATCGTGGACATCACCGCGGACCGGGTGCTCGTGCTGCCGGCCTACGGCGAGCCCGGGCGGCTGCCGTTCTGGCGCGGCGACGCCGCCGGGCGTCCGGCCGAGCTCGGCGAGGCGGTGGGCGCCTTCCGCCGTGCCGTGGACGCGGACCCGGAGACCGCCGGGACGCGCCTGGCCGAGGCCGGTCTGGACGACTGGGCGCAGGAGAACCTGCTGACCTACCTGCGTGAGCAGCGCGAGGCCACCGGACAGCTGCCCACCGAGAAGACGCTGGTGGTGGAGCGGTTCACGGACGAGCTGGGCGACTGGCGGATCGTGCTCCACTCCCCCTTCGGCATGGCCGTGCACGCCCCCTGGGCACTGGCGGTGGGCGCACGCCTGCACCAGCGGTTCGGGATCGAGACGAGCTCCGGCGCCGCCATGGCCGCCGACGACGGGATCGTGCTGCGCCTGCCGCTCATGGACGGGGACCCGCCCGGCGCGGAGCTGTTCGAGTTCACCGCCGAGGAGCTGGAGGAGATCGTCACCGCAGAGGTCGGCGGCTCGGCGCTGTTCGCCGCGCGGTTCCGGGAGAACGCCGCCCGCGCCCTGCTGCTGCCGCGTCAGAACCCCGGCAAACGGACCCCGCTGTGGCAGCAGCGGCAGCGGTCGGCGCAGCTGCTGGACGTGGCCCGCAAGCACCCGGACTTCCCGGTGATCCTGGAGACCGTTCGCGAGGTGCTGCAGGACGTCTACGACCTGCCGGCGCTGAAGGACGTGGCCGGTCGGATCGCCGACCGCTCGGTGCGCATGGTGGAGGTGACCACGCCGAGCCCGTCTCCGTTCGCGCAGTCCCTGCTGTTCGGGTACGTGGCGCAGTTCATCTACGAGGGCGACTCGCCCCTGGCCGAGCGGCGGGCCGCCGCCCTGTCCCTGGACCCGGCCCTGCTCAACGAGCTGCTCGGCACCGCCCAGCTGCGCGAGCTGCTGGACGCGGACGTCATCGACGCCGTGGAGCAGGACCTGCAGCGGCTCTCCCCGGACAGGCGCGTGCGCGGACTCGAGGGCGTGGCGGACCTGCTGCGGCTGGTCGGCCCGCTGAGCCCGGCCGAGGCCGCGGCGCGGCTGCGGCCGGAGGAAGAGGAGGCCGTCGCATCGGAGGGTGAGGAGGCCGTCTCATCGGAGGGTGAGGGCGCCGCCTTGGCGCCGGAGGAGGGCCACGACGACGGGCGCCCACCCGAGCCCCCCGCCTCGCCGGAGGCGGGGGCCAGGTCGGAGGACGGCCGTGGAGCGGCCTCCCCGGAGACCGCTCTGGCCCACCTGGACGAGCTGACCCGCACCGGGCGCGCGTTCCGGTTCCGGCACGGCGGGGTGGAGCGCTTCGCCGCGGTGGAGGACGCCGCCCGCCTGCGCGACGCCCTGGGCGTGCCCCTGCCGATGGGCGTGCCGGTGGCGTTCCTGGACCCGGTGGAGGACCCGCTCGGGGACCTCGTCTCCCGGTACGCCCGCACGCACGGCCCGTTCACGGCGGAGGAGGCGGCGTTCGCCCTCGGCCTCGGGGCGGCCGTGGTGGTGCCGGTGCTGCAGCGGCTGGCCTCCGAGCGCCGTGTGGCCCAGGGCGCCTTCCGGCCGGAGGGCACCCCCGGGGCCGCCGGCCCGGACGCCGAGTGGTGCGACGCCGAGGTGCTGCGGCGGATCCGCAGGCGTTCCCTCGCCGCGCTGCGCGCCGAGGTCGAGCCGGTGGACCAGGCCGCATACGCCCGGTTCCTCGCGGACTGGCAGCACCTGCGGGCCAGGCCCGGCCGGGCCGGCACCGCCACCCTCGAGGGCGTGGACGGGGTGGCCGTGGTGCTGGACCAGCTGGCCGGCATGCCCCTGCCGGCGAGCGCCTGGGAGTCCCACGTGCTGCCGGCCCGCGTCCGCGACTACACGCCGAGCATGCTGGACGAGCTGCTCTCCACCGGCGAATACGTGTGGTCCGGGGTGGCCCCCGGCACCGGCAACGACGGCTGGGTCGCCCTGCACCCCGCCGACGCCGCGGACCTGACCCTGCGTCTGCCCGAGCCGGAGGACGGGGCCGTGGGCGCAGGCAGGCCCGCGGACGGCTCCGACGGCGGTGTCCGGTCCACCGGAGAGACGCCTGCGGCAGCGCCCGAGCACACCGCCCTGCAGGCCGCCGTCCTCGAGGTCCTCGTCGGCGGGGGCGCCTGGTTCTTCGGCCCGCTCGTCGAGCGCGTGCGGGCCGCCCGCCCGGCCGCGAACGGCCCCGACGTCCTCGACGCCCTCTGGCAGCTCGTCTGGTCCGGGAAGGTCGGCAACGACACCTTTGCGCCCGTCCGCGGCCTGCTGTCGGCGGGCAAGACGGCGCACCGCACCGGTCGGCAGACGCCCCGGGCCCGCACCGCCCGCCTCGGCGGGGGCCTCGGTCCCACCGGCACGGGCGGCCGCGGGCTGTCCGGACGCCTGGCCGGGGTGCGCGGCCGGGGCCGCTACGCCGGTCTCGCCGGCGTCCGCGGGCAGTTTGAGGACCTCTCCCCCGGGCTGGCGGGGATGTCCGCGGCCCAGACCGCGCGGGCGGCCGGCCGCTGGTCCCTGCTCATGGCCCCGGAGCCGGACCCGACCCTGCGCGCCCACGCCACCGCCGAGCTGCTGCTGGACCGCTACGGCGTGATCACCCGCGGTTCCGTGGTGGCCGAGGAGGTCCCCGGCGGCTTCGCCGGTCAGTACCGGCTGCTCACCCGCATGGAGGAGGCCGCGCAGGTGCGGCGTGGCCACTTCGTGGACCGCCTCGGCGGCGCCCAGTTCTCCACCGGCGCGGTGGTGGACCGGCTCCGTCAGTTCCAGAAGGACGGCGACGGCCCCTCCCCCGCGTCGGACGACGTCGCCTCAGGCGAGGTGTCGCAGCTCGGTGACGCCGGTGCCGATACCTGGGCAGGCTCCTGGGGTGCGGGCGAGGTGAGCCCGCTGGGACCGTCGCGGGCCGCGGCGGGTGCGGGGCCGTCGTCGGGAAGCGGGCGCAGGACGCAGGAGCGTGGCCCGGCCGCGTGGGCGCTGGCGGCGACCGACCCGGCCAACCCCTACGGTGCGGCCCTGGACTGGCCGGCCGTGCCCGCCGGGCCGGACGGGGTGCCGCCCACCGGACAGCGGCCGGGACGCAAGGCGGGGGCGATCGTGGTGCTCGTCGAGGGCGCGCTGGCGCTCTACGTGGAGCGCGGCGGACGGACGCTGCTGGCTTTCTCGGATGATCGGGCGGCGTTGCAGGCGGCCGCGGGGGCGCTCGTGCACGCGCTGCGGCAGGCAAAGACCGAGAAGCTGGCGCTGGAGAAGCTCAACGGCGGGCCGCTGCTGGGCACCCCGCTGGCCGAGGCGATGCTGGCCGCCGGGTTCTACTCGAGCCCGTCGGGGCTGCGGTACCGGGGGTGAGCCTGCCCCATGCGGAAGCCTTCGATCCGAAGCAGAGCGCTCCTGGCAGGCTCTGGATCGGAACGAAGGCGTAGGCGCCGGAGCGCCCCACTCCCGGACACCCTCGATCCGAAACAGAGCGCTCCTGGCAGGCTCTGGATCGGAACGAAGGCGTAGGCGCCGGAGCGCCCCACTCCCGGACACCCTCGATCCGAAACAGAGCGCTCCCGGCAGGCTCTGGATCGGAACGAGGGGTACATCCGGCAGCCTCTGGATCGGAACGAGGGGTTCATCGCAGCGGTAGCCTCGGACCCATGCCCGAAGGCGATTCCCTCTTCCGCCTGGCGCACCGGCTGCGGCCGCTGCTGGCCGGCCGCGCGCTCACCCGCGCCGAGCTGCGCGTGCCCGCCCACGCCACCGCGGACCTGACCGGGTGGACGGTCGCCGCCGTGGAGCCCCGCGCGAAGTACCTGCTGATCCGCCTCACCCCGCCGGCCGACCGCGCCGCCGAGGCCGCCGAGCCGCTCACCCTCCTGAGCCACCTGAAGATGGAGGGACGCTGGATCGCCACCGCCCTGACCGACCGCTGGCCCGCTCCCGGCTGGCAGATCCGCGCACTCCTGGAGACGGCCGAGCACCGGTTCGTCGGGGCCCAGCTGGGCCTGCTGGAGCTGATCCGCACCGCAGACGAGCAGCAGCGCCTCGGCTTCCTCGGCCCGGACGTGCTGGATCCGGCCTGGGACGCCCCACCCGGCCCAGACGGCCTGCGCCCCGCCGACCGTCTGCTCGCCGAGTCCGTCGCCCGCCTCACCGCGGACCCCGCCCGGCCCGTGGGGCTGGCGCTGCTGGACCAGCGCCTGGTCTCCGGCATCGGCAACATCTACCGGTGCGAGTCGCTGCTGCTGGCCGGGATCGACCCGCACCGCCCGATCGGCGAGGTCCAGGACGTGGCGGGGCTGATCGAACTGAACCGCAGACTGCTGCAGGCGAACTGCCCGCCGTACGCGCCGTCGTCGTCACGCCCTCGGCGGACCACCGGGGTCAGGCCGAACCCGGCCGCCCCCTTCGGAGTGGAGGTGCTCCTGGGCTCCCCGCCAGCGCCGCGCACCCCCGACTACTGGGTGTACGGGCGGCAGCGGCAGGGGTGCCTGCGCTGCCGCGGACCGGTCGCCCGGGAGGAGTTCGGCTCCCCGGAGGACGACTCCCGCCGCCTGTTCTGGTGCCGCACCTGCCAGCGGTGAGAGGTCCACGGACGCCGGTCCGGCCGGGCCCCGCCGTCCCCGCCCACGGACCTTCTGCCCCGCGTTTGATATGCCGGGGCTGTGTGTCGGACAGGCGGGAGACCCCTCTCATTTACGTGTCATCCGCGGGCTCCTAGTGTTCACCTCGCGCATGGGAAAGGCCCATGACCGGAAGAACCCACGGAGGCCACCATGGCAGACCCGTTCCCGCAGGACCCGTTGACCGCCACGGTGGCCCTCGTGTTGGCCGGAGGCAAGGGCAGCCGCCTGGCCCCGCTGACGGACGCGCGCGCCAAGCCCGCCGTGCCCGTGGCCGGCCAGTACCGGCTGATCGACGTGGTGATGTCCAACCTGGCCCACTCCGGGATCCGGGACGTGTGGGTGGTGGAGCAGTACCGCCCGTTCACCCTGAACCAGCACCTGGCCATGGGCCGCCCCTGGGACCTGGACGGCACCCGCCACGGCCTGCGCCTGATGCCTCCGGCCGAGGGCCGGGACGAGGAAGGCTTCGCCGCGGGCAACGGCCACGCCCTGCACCAGCAACTCGCCGCGGTGAAGGCCTTCGGCGCAGACACCGTCATGGTGCTCTCCGCCGACCACCTCTTCCAGATCGACCTGCGCCCGGCCCTGGCGGCCCACCATGAGCGCGGCTCCGAGCTGACCGTCATCACCACCGAGACGGACGAGGACCCCTCGCGCTTCGGCGTGGTCCAGGTCGACGCCGACCACCGCGTCACCGACTACGACTACAAGCCCCGCCACCCGAAGGGGAAGCTGGTGGCCACCGAGGCGTTCATCATGGACGTCCACGCCCTGGATGAGGTCCTGGACTCGCTCATCGCCGAGGCCCGGGAGCAGGCGGCCGCCGGCGAGGGGCCCGAGAACGAGGACGCTCCGGAGGGCAGCGCACTCGGCGACTACGGCGAGTCGATCGTCCCGGCCCTGGTGGCCCGCGGCAGGACCCACGAATACCGCCACGAGGGCTACTGGCGGGACATCGGCACCCTGGACGCCTACTACAAGGCACACATGGAGATCCTCGCTGGCAACGGCTTAGACCTGGACCGCCCCGGCTGGCCGTTGCTGACCAACCACCGCCCCGTGCCGCCGGCGCGCATCCACCCCGGTGCCGAGGTCTCCGGATCCCTGGTGTGCTCCGGCGCCGTGGTCCACGGGACGGTCACCGAGTCGGTCCTCGGCCCGGGCGTGGTGGTGGAGCCCGGCGCCACCGTGCACCGCTCCATCCTGCTCGGGGACGCCGTGGTGCCCGCGGGCGCCCACCTGGATGCGGTGATCGCCGACGTGGCCGCCCACATCCCCGCCGGCCGCACCGGCGAGAGCAAGCCGGGCCCGGGCAACATCACCGTGCTCACCCCGAGCACCCGCTGCGCCGACTCGGACGACGAGACCACCGGCCACTGAGCCCGTCTGGGAGGATGGACACCGTGCCCCTTCCCTCTCCGCTGCCCGTCCGCCAGGGCGTCAACGCCACGCGCCTGCGCCTGCCCATGACGGGCCCTGAGGCCGCCGGCACCGTGCAGGAGCATCTGGTCTCCCGCTTCGGCCACGTGGACCCGGACGGCATCCGCGGCCGCTTCGCCCGCGGCGAGGTGGTGGCCGCGGACGGCACAGCGCTGACCGCCGCCACGCCCCTCGGCGTCCACGAGTTCATCTGGTACTACCGGGACTTGCCGCAGGAGGAGCCGCTGCCGGTGCGGCACCGTCTCCTGCACCGGGACGAGCACCTCGTGGTGATCGACAAGCCGCACTTTCTGCCCACCACCCCCGGCGGCCGGTTCATCCAGGAGACCGCCCTGGTGCGCCTGCGCAACGAGCTCGGCCTGGACGACCTGGTCCCCCTGCACCGCCTGGACCGCGCCACCGCCGGCGTGGTCATGTTCTCCGCGAACCCCGCCACCCGCGGCGCCTACCACCTGCTCTTCGAACGCCGCCGCGCCCGCAAGGTCTACGAGGCCGTCTCCGCACTGCCGCCCGGCACCCTGGACCGCCTTCCCGACGACGGCCCCCTCCCCTCGGCCTCGACCCTCGCCTCCGGCGGGGCCGCACCGCGGCAGGACGGCGTCGGCGCCCCCGTGCTTGACCGGTTCCCCCTGACCGTCCGCTCCCGCATCCGCAAAGACAAGGGCATCCTGCGCTCCGTGGTGGAGGACGTCCCCGTCTCTGCCTCCGGCCGGGCTGCCGGTGCCGAGGTGAGGACGAAGAAGTCGAACCTCTCCCATGCCGGCGCCAACGCGGAGACCCACGTGGAGCTGCTGGCCACGGGCCGCTCTGCCGGGACGCTGGCCGGCGCCGAGGTGGCGCACTTCCGTCTGCATCCGCGCACGGGCCGCACCCACCAGCTGCGCATCCACCTGGCCGCCCTGGGCCTGGGCATCGCGTTCGACCCCTTCTACCCGGACCTGCTGGACGCCGCGCCGGACGACGTCGCCCGACCGCTGCAGCTGCTGGCCCGCGAACTGCGCTTCACGGACCCGGTGACCGGCCGGGACCGTGTCTTCACCTCCGAGTTCGAGCTGCAGGAGCGTCCCGCGTGAGCGCGCAGGAGCTGCTCGACGCCCTCGGCTGGTGGTTCCACCCGGTGACCGCCCTGCTGGTCGCCGTGGACGCCCCCTTCCCTCCGACGCCCTCAGAGCTGTTCGTGATCGGCTCCGGCGCCCTGGCCTCGGCCGGTTCCCTGTCCCCGGTGCTCTCGGTGCTGGCGGCCTGGCTGGGGTGCTGGGCCGGCGACCTCGGCCTCTATGCCCTGTTCCGCTACCGCCTGACGGACCTGCTGGACCGCTGGCGCTGGGGACGTGCCGTGCACCAGGGCATCCGCCGACTCCTGGTGAAGGCCGGCCCGGAGACCTCACTGACCGGGCTGTTCGTGCTCCGCTTCGTCTCCGGCGGCCGCACCGCCTCGGTGGCCGCGGCCGGCATCGGCGGCATCCGCTGGCGCGTGTTCCTGTGGTTCTCGGGTCTCGGTGCGTTGGTCTGGTCGGTCTACATGGTGGGCCTGGGCTGGATCACCGGGACGGCGACGGGTCTGCCGTGGTGGGCGTCGGCGCTGGTCGGCATGCTGTTGGGTACCCTTGCTGGAGCACTGATCGCAGGGATCGTGGCGCTCCGCCGCAGGTCCGGGAAGGGGTGAGCGTGGACCCGAACCGCCAGTCCGAGTCCTCTGCCGCCCTGGAGCGTCTGCGCGCCCGCCGCCGCACCTCGTCGCGCCCCGCGGCAGAGAGCGCCACGCAGGAGCCCTCCGAGGCTTCCCCGGAGTCCGCTCCGCTCCGTCTTCCCGACGACGGCTCCGTCGCCTCGTCCGCGTCCGTCGCCGACGACGCCCCGCGCCCGCAGGACGGTCAGGACAGCCCGGACGAGGAGACGCCGGCACCTCAGCAGCCGCGCCGCGCCCGTCCCCGTCGGGCCCTGGCGGCCCCCGGAGGCCTCTCCCGGAAAGAGCTCAGGCAGCACCGCCGGTACCTCTCCGGCGAGGTGATGCCCACGGACACCACGGAGACGAAGGCCCGCCGCGAGCGCCGCCGTCGGGACGTCTCGGACGTCCTCGACTCCCTCGGCAGCCCGCGCCTGAACCGCCTGGCGAAGCCTCTGGACGCCGCAGCGGCGCGCCTGTTCCCGGCCGTCCAGGACCCGGAGAAGACCAAGGCCGCCGAGGCCCGGCGTCGTGCTGCTGCCGAGAAGGCCGAGGCCCAGGCCGCCGCCCGTCGCGAGCAGGCGCGTGCCGCCGCAGCGCGCCGGGCCGAAGAGCTCGCCGCCGTCGAGGAGGCGGCCGAACGCCGGGACCTCCAGGAGCGCCACCGCCGCGAGACCGAGGCGGAGGCCCTGCGTGCGGCGGAGGAGCGCCGCCTGGAGGAGCGCCGCGCCGCGGACGACGAGCGGCGCGCCCAGCTGATGGAGCAGACCCGCCAGCGCGCGCTGGACATCGAGCGGCTGCGCCAGGCCGCGCTCGAGCGGCAGCGCCAGGCGGAGATCGACGCGGCCCTTGCCGAGAGCACGCCGCGGGCCGAGCGTGAGCCCCGCGAGCGTCGGGGCCTGTCCGAGGTGCTCGACTCCCTGGGCAGCCCGACTCTGCCGATCGAGCGGTTCACCGCCCCGCTGGCCGCGCCGGTCAGCCGCCTGATCCCGCAGGGGACCGACCCGGAGAAGCTCGCCCAAGCCGAGCAGAAGCGCCGTGCGGCCGAGGAGAGGCGCCACCAGGAGGCCGCGCGTCGGCGTGCCGACGCCGCAGAGACCGCACGCCGCCGCGCCGAGGAGTGGACCCGGCTTGAGGCCGCCGCCCGCGCCCGCGAGGACGAGGAGGAGGCGAACCGCCTGGCCGCCCTGCGCGAGCGCCAGACGGCCTCCGAGCAGCGCCGCCAGGCCCGTTGGGAGGCCGAGCAGGCCCGCCGTGCCGCGGAGCAGCAGTCGGTCCAGACCGAGGCCGAGGCCCGCGCCTCCGCGATCGAGGACGCCCGCCGGCGTCAGGCCGAGACGGAGGCCGCAGCCGCTCTCGCCGCCGCGCAGGAGGAGGAGCGCCGCCGCCAGGCCTCCCAGGAGTGGCTCGAGGAGACCGCCCGCCGGCGCCGTGCCGCCGCCGTGGCCGAGCAGCGCAAGGCCGAGCTCAAGCGCCGCCGGGAGGCGGAGGCAGAGCGTCGCAGGCGCGCCAAGAAGGACCAGAAGGCGGCCGCCGCCGCGGAGGCCGAGCGCCGCAAGAACGAGGAGGCGGCCCGCCGCGAGCGCGAGGCCGCCGCAGCCGCCGAGCGAGCCCGCATCCAGGCCGAGCGCCGCGCCCGCGAAGAGGAGTGGGAGCGTGAGCGGGACAGAAGACGTGAGGCCGAGGAGGCCGAGCGCCGCCGTCTCGCCGCGGAGGAGGCCGAGCGCCGCCGCAAGGAGCGCGAGGCCGCGGCCCGTGCGGCCGCCGAGGCGCTGGCCGCCGAGAGGGCCCGCGCCCGCCGCTGGGCGGGTGCCTACGCCGCCGCGTCCCTGGCCCGCGCCCGCGGCTGGGAGGACCGGCTGATCGCCGAGGAGGCCCGCCTCGAGGCCGAAGAGGCCGAGCGCCTCCGCCTGCACCAGGAGCGCGAGACCCGCGCCCTGCATCTCGCCGCGCACCGGCTGGACGGTTCCCTGTCCGTCCCCGGCCCGGAGGCGCGTCCGATGCTCGCGGACGTGGGCGAGCGCGTCTCGGACGACGAGCTCGTCGAGCGCGCGATGGCCGTGCTGCCCGAGTGGCGCCGCCGCGACCGGCTGGCCAACAAGGCCCGTGCCGTCGAGGCCGCCTCCGCCCGACGTCCGGACCCCGAGCAGGACGGCGAGCGTGCCCCCTACATCGCGCCGTACAACCTGCCGGTGCGGGAGCCGAAGGGCCGCGCCCATGGCGGGGACCGCGCTCGCCAGCTGTTCGTGACCGCAGCAGCGGCCGTGTTCATGCTGGCCGGGGCCTGGGGCATCGGGCTGCTCGGCCGGCTCGGCATCGATCTGCCCGGCTCCGGCGGCTACCTGACCGCCCATGACGGCCTGTACGGCATGCGCACCACCGTGCTCTCCCCGCTGTTCCTCCACGTGCTGACGTGGCCGCTGCTGTTCGCGCTGGTCGGCCTGTACGCCCTGCACCAGTGGGGCCCACGTCAGGGCTACGCCGCACGCCAGCGCGGCACCGGCTGGCTCGTGGGTCTCGCCCTGCTGTGCCTGGCCGCTTGGTTCCCCCTGACCATCCTGATGCCCGCCGGGATCTCCGTGGTGGCCTGGTTCGGAGCCCTCGTGTTCGTGGCCGCCGCGCTGCGCGGGTGCAACCTCGCCACCGCCCGCACCGCAGGGGAGCGGTTCTTCACGGACGGCACCGTGGGAGCCTTGGCCGGCTTCCTGGTGGGGTACGCCCCCACCATGGTCGCCCTGTCCCTGCACGCCTGGGGCGTGTTCGTCCCCGGCGTCCCACCGTCGGTGTGGGGCCTGGCGGGCCTGCTGGTGGCCGTGGCCGCCGCGCTGCGCCTGGCGCTGACCGAGCGTGGCCGCATGTCCGTGGCCCTGCTGTTCGCCGCCTCCATGGGGTGGCTGGCGATACCCCGGCTGCTCCCGGCACCGCTGGGCGCCCAGCAGACCGAGCTGATCGGCCTGCCCGCGATCTTCGCGGCGTTCCTGGTGATCATGGCCGCCGGCGCCCGCCGCTACCGCATCACCCAGGCCGAGAAGGAACTGCGCCGCCGCTGACGGCTCGGCGCCCTGACGCCGCAGGCCACCTCCACGGAGGCGACCGCATGACGACGGCGGCCGGCCGCCCGAGACGGGCGGCCGTCGTCGGGAATCGGGCGTCAGCCCACCGGAATGAAGCGGGCGTCAGCCCACCGGAATGAAGCGGCCCTCAGCCCACCGGAATCCAGCGCCCGCCGTCCCGACGGAGCACGTCCAGCCGGCCCGTGACGGCCACCTCTGCGACCGCCTCCGCCATGGTGACGGCGGCCCGGCGGGCCTCGGCGTCCTCGGCGCGCGGATGGGAGGCCGGCACGGTGATCCGCAGGACGATCCGCGGCACCCGGGACACCACCTCGATGTCCTTCGCCGCCACCTGGTGTGTGGCGGACAGCGCCGCCTCCGCGACGTCCATGACCTCCTCGGGCCGGTGGCCGGGCAGGAGGTCTCCGATCTGCAGGCGACAGCGGTAGGAGGGCATGACACCAGGGTAGGCGGGCAGCGAACAGCGTCCCGGCACGCAGCCGCCCCGCCGTAGTGTGAGTCCCATGACCGCTGAGGACACCGTCACCCCGCCCACCCTGTTCGAGCCGATCGAGATCAACGGGGTGCGCCTGCGCAACCGCCTGATCCTGCCGCCGATGTGCCAGTACTCCTGCGAGGCCCGCGACGGCGTCCCCCACGGCTGGCAGTTCCAACACCTCGCCGCACGGGCGGCCGGCGGCTTCGGCATGGTGGTGGCCGAGGCGACCGCCGTGACCCCGGAGGGCCGCATCTCCCCGTGGGACACCGGCCTCTGGAACGACGAGCAGGCGCAGGCCTGGGCCCCGATCTGCGACGAGATCGCCGAGCTCGGCGCCGTGCCGGCCATCCAGCTCGGCCACGCCGGGGCGAAGGCCTCCACCGTCCCCATGCACCCGGGCGTCCCGGCCGGACAGCCGATCCTCGAGGGCCCCGACTCCTGGGAGACCCTCTCCCCCTCCGGTGTGCCCACGAACTCGATGGAGATCCGCACCCACGCGATGCAGGTGGACGAGATCCGCGAGACCGTCCAGGCCTTCGCCGACGCCGCCGAGCGCGCCGACCGCGCCGGGTTCGGTGCCGTGCAGCTGCATGCCGCCCACGGCTACCTGATCCACCAGTTCCTCTCCCCGCTGACCAACACCCGCACCGACGAGTACGGCGGGGACTACGAGGGCCGCACCCGCTTCCTCAAGGAGATCGTGGCCGCCGTGCGCGAGGTCTGGCCGGCGGACAAGATCCTCGGCATCCGCATCTCCGGATCGGACTGGCGCGAGGACGGCTGGAGCATCGAGGAGACCGTCCGCCTCGCCCAGGAGCTGCAGGGACAGGTCCACTGGTTCGACCTGTCCTCGGCCGGCATCGGCGACACCTACAAGGGCCCCAAGGGACCCGGCTACCAGGTGCCGCTGGCCACGGCTGTGAAGGAGGGCACCGAGGGGATCGTCGTCTCCGCCGTCGGCTCGCTCACCGGCGCGCAGGAGGTGGCGGACGTGGTGACCGCCGGCCGCGCCGACGCCGTCTGCGTGGGGCGCGCCGCCCTGGCGAACCCGAACTGGCCGACCGCCGCCGCCCTCGAGCTGGACGTCCCCGAGGAGCAGGTGCCGATGGCCCGGCAGTACTTCCGCGCCAAGTGGTGAGCCGCGACGGAGGCGACGTCCCCGCCGGAGGTGGGGCAGCGTCGTCGGAAAGCGCCTGTGGAGGACGGTTCGCCGGACGCGGATTCGGATACTGCGGAAGTGACCGTGTCCGGCGGTTCGGGTAGAACAGTGGCATGAGCACCGTGCGCACCCCTGACCCGAATCCGGGCTGGCTGAACGAGGAGGACCTGTACGAGGCCCGCCGTCGCCTGCCCATGGTCTACGTCGAGGCCATCCCGGTGCGCCTGGACGCCCTCGGCTACGTCACGGAGATCGGCCTGCTGTACGTGGCCGACGAGACCGGACAGTTCGAGCGCACGTTCGTCTCCGGCCGGGTCATGTACCGGGAGACCGTGCGCGGCGCCCTGATGCGCCATCTGGAGAAGGACCTCGGCCCCATGGCACTGCCGCAGCTGCCGCCGTCCCTGCAGCCGTGCGCCGTGGCCGAATACTTCCCCGCCCCGTCCGAGACCGGCCTGACGGACGACCGCCAGCACGCCGTCTCCCTGGTGTACGTGGTGCCCGTGACCGGTGAGTGCGACCCCCGGCAGGACGCGCTCGAACTGACCTGGCTCACACCGGAGGAGGCGCTCAGCGACGAGATCCAGTCCGAGTTCATCGGCGGCCGCGAGAACCTAGTCCGCCAGGCGCTCGCCCACGTGGGATGGGGCCGCTGACATGGCCACCACCGCCGGCGCCTATCTGCGTCATCTCAAGGCCCAGGACGTCAGCCCTGGCGACATGTTCCTCACCCGCCGCGGGCAGACCGCGCCGCCCGTGGCGTCCCTGCGCACCATGCGGGACGACTTCGGCACCCCGGCCCTGGTGGTGGCCACGCTCGAGGACGGCCGCGAGGTGAAGATCGCCTACGGTTCCGTCATCCGCGTGCGCACCGACCGCGCGGACCAGCAGCCGCAGCTGGACACCAGCTTCTCCGCCACGGACGCGGGGACGCCGGAGGCCCGGATCGTCGGGGTGGGCAAGCGCCACCTGGACGACGTGGAGCTCACCGCCACCTGCGCCCGGCTGTCCCACGGGCTGAACCTGCGCTCCGGCGCGCACCTCGAGGACGTCCTCGGCGTGGCCGAGCGCCTCTACCTGCTGCACGAGGACAACGAGGGCGCCCTGCAGGCCCTCGGCCTGCTGACCAACCTGCCCTGGGACGGCGCCGTGGGCCGCTGGAAGTCCATCCAGGCAGGCCTGGGCCTGGCCTCCCAGATCCTGCGTGAGGAGGGCGACCACATCACCGCCGCCAACCTCGGCAAGCGTCTGCTCGAGGCCGACGAGGTCCCCAACGAGCCCGGCCGCGCGGCCAAGGTCCTCGAGGTCCGGCAGCGCCAGCTCAACGAGCCCCAGCTCTACGACCGTGAGATCGCCCGCGCCCTGCAGACGAACGACCCGACCGCCGAGCTGAAGTGGCGTCGCGCCCGCTGGACCACCCTGCTCTACCTGCGTGCCCGCGGCGGATCCGAGACGCTGACCGAGACGGACCTGCAGTCGCGCATCGCCCGCGAGGTCGGCACCGTGCGCGAGCTCGCCCGGGCCGCCGAGCGCCGGAAGGGCTGAGCTCGGCGGCCCGGCCTGCTCGCTTACTGGTCGGGGCGGGCCGGCCTGCTGGCTTACTGGTCGGGGCGGGCCGGCCTGCTCGCTTACTGGTCGGGGCGGGCCAGCCTGCTCGCTTACTGGTGAGGACACACCGGCTCGCCCCCGACTTCGACGTCGAATGACGGCGTGTCCTCACCAGTTGTCCGCGCGTCGGAGGTCACGGACCGGCATGACGCGGGTGTGCGGGGAGGACGTTGTCGCACCGCGCGCCGGCAGGCGTTGTCCACAGATTCCTCGTGCCGCCTCCACGCCGACGGACCGACCGGCAGGGTGGAGCCATGCCCACACCGCCGCGCCCACTGCCTCCGCACCTGGACGGAGCCGTCTTCACCATGGACGAGCTCGCCGACGTCTTCGGTGATCGGGCCCGACACAGGGTACGGGCATCGGACATCGAGCGACTCGGTCGGGCCCTGTACCGACACCGACCGAACGGTTCGGACACCCGAGACCTCACCGGAGATGACGCCGCTCACGACCCGCTCGCGGCAGAACGCACGACCGGTCCCATACTCCCCTGGGACCGGGATGTCGCCGCGGCCCTGCAACGAGATCGCCTCGACGTGGTGGTCACGGACCTATCCGCCGCTCAGCTGCATGGGCTGCCCCTGCCACGGTGGGCCGAGCAGTCGACGGACCTGCACCTCACGACTTCGCTGGCGCATCGGGTCGATCGGCCCGGAGTGGTCACCCGCCGCCGCACGGTGGACCCCTCCCACCTCGTGATCCGGCACGGCCTGCGCTGCACCTCCCCCATCCGCACGCTGTGGGACCTCTGCGTTCCGACGTCGGGCCTGTCCCTGGAAGACCTGGTGGTGATCGCCGACTCGCTCATGCCGCAGGAGTGGGTCGAGGGGTTCGGCCTTGCTGAGGTCCGGGTCGAAAGGCGTGACCTGATCGCGGTCTTGGAGCAGATCGGTCGCTTCCGCGGAATCCGTCGGGCCCGGGAGGTGGTGGAGCTGATGCGTGAGGCCGTCGGCTCACCCCAGGAGACGCGGACCAGACTCGCACTGGTGGACGCGGGACTCCCGGCGCCGGAGGTGGCGGTCGTGCTCAAGGACGACCACGGCCGCGCCGGACCGACCGTGGACCTGGCCTACCGGCGGTGGAAGATCGTCATCCAGTACGAGGGCAAGCACCACCGCACGAAGGAACAGCAGGAGCGCGACGTCGCTCGGGACCGCTGGTGCGAGCTCCATGGGTGGCGGGTGGTGAAGGTGACGGCGGCCGACCTGAGGAACGGGCTCGAGAACGTCCTCCCCGTCATCCGGGCACGGGTCGCCGAGATGTCCTGAGCCGCCCCGGATGTGGCTTCGTCGGCCGACCCCGTTGCCTACTGGTGAGGACACACCGTCATCCTCCCCGTCAGCGCCGCACGAGAGGGTGAGTCCTCACCAGTTGGCGAGCCCAGACGGTGAGTCCTCACCAGTTGGCGAGCCGAGTGGGTGAGTCCTCACCAGTTGGCGAACGGTCCTGGCAGGATGCGCCACATGAGGACCGTGCTGCTCGCCCTGGACAAGTTCAAGGGCTCCCTCACCGCCGCCGACGCCTGCGCCGCGCTCGCCCGGGGGCTCAACGGTGCCGCCCGGGGGCTCGACAGTGCAGCCCGCGGGGCGGAGGCTGCCCGCGGGGTCGACAGTGCAGCCCGCGGAACGCAGGCCGCCCGGGCGGCCGAGGCCCCGGGCGCATCCGAGGCTCCGTTCTCCTCCGGCACCGGCCTGCGCGTGCTCACCGTGCCCGTGGCCGACGGCGGCGACGGCACCGTGGACGCCGCCCTCGCCGCCGGCTTCGTCCCGCTCGCGGTGGAGGTTGCCGGGCCGCTCGGCGAGCCCCGTACCGTGCGCATCGCCCGGCGGGACGGCGTGGCCGTGGTCGAGCTCGCCGAGTGCTGCGGCCTGGTGCACGTGGACGCGCCCGGCCCTGAGACCCATGCCCGCGCGAGCACCCGTGGCCTCGGCGAGGCCATCGCCGCGGCAGTCGCCGACGGCGCCCGCGAGGTGGTGGTCGGCATCGGCGGCAGCGCCTCCACGGACCTGGGCCTCGGGATGCTCGCCGCCCTCGGCGCAGACCTGAGGGACGACGGCGGCCGCCCCCTTCCCGAGGGATCGGCGGCTCTGCACTCGCTCGTCTCCGCCGACATCTCGGGTGCCCGTGCCGCGCTCGCGGGGGTCACCCTGACCATCGCCTCCGACGTGACCGCGCCCCTCACCGGCCCCGACGGCGCCGCGCACGTCTTCGCCGCCCAGAAGGGAGCGCCCGAGGACTCTCTCGGACGGCTCGACGAGGACCTCGCCCACGCCGCCGCCGTGCTCCTGCGCGACGCCGGCACGGACCCACGCCGCGGCCCCCGGCGCGACGCCCTCGCCGGCTCCGAACCCTCCGGCCCTGGCCCGGTGCGCTCCAGCCCTGGCCCGATGCGCTCCGGCCCTAGCCCGGTCCCCACCGTCACCGGCAAGGCGGGCACCACCGACGTCTCCGGCGACCCGACCGCATCCGCCGGCGCAGGGGCCGCCGGCGGCACGGGGTTCGCCCTGATGCTGCTCGGTGCTCAGACCCGCTCCGGCGCCGAGGTCCTCCTGGGCATGGCCGACTTCGACGCCGCCGCGGCCGAGGCGGACGTGGTGATCGTGGGCGAGGGGTCCCTGGACGCACAGTCCCTGCAGGGCAAGGCCCCCGCCGTCGCCGCGGCTCGCGCCCGCTCGGTCTGGGCACAGTGCGCCTCGCCACAGAGGAAGGGGTCGTCGGTCTCGGGCTCCGAGCCCACGCAGCACCGCTTGCGCACCGTCCTGGCCGTCGCCGGGCGGGCCGAGCTTCGCTCAGAGGGCCTCACCGCGGCCGGCATCGACCGCGTCCTCACTCTCCGCGAGCGCGCCGCCTCGGACGAGGACAGCATCTCCCGGGCGGCTGAGCTGCTCGAGGACCTGGGCCGTCAGCTCGGGCACGAGCTGGGAGGCGACCCGGCGCGAGGACCGGACCGGCCGTCGTCGGGAAGGGCGGCTGACCGGAGTGGCGGCTGACCGCTGACGGCTCACGACGGGCGACGGACGGCTCCCCGTATTCACGAAGTGGTGAGGACATGCCCTCTGGCTCGCGCTTTTCAGGAGCGATGAGGGTGTGTCCTCACCAGTAGGCATCACAAGTCGGCCGGCCCGCTGTGGACCAGGTCGGGCAGCGAATTCACCTCGGACAGGGACACCGGAAGCTGACCTCTTCTCAGTGAGTGGGAAGGACAGCGGCGAGCACGTGCTGCGCCCACGCCCCCAGTAGTCTGTGGGGGTGTTTCCTCCTGCGGCACGGCCGTTCCTGCTGATCCAGACACGGCCCGAAGACGACGCCTCCGCGGCCGAGGCCGCTTCCGTCCGCCGTCTCGGCGGCTACACGGAGGACACCCTCACCGCGTTCCGCCTCGAGGAGCACGTCACCGTGCACCCCGAGCAGCCCGTGGACTGGGAGTCCCTGCTCGCCGAGCACGCAGGGGTGATCCTCTCCGGCAGCCCCTTCACCACCTCGGACCCGGAGGAGTCCAAGTCCGAGCTGCAGCACCGTGTGGAGACGGAGCTGGTCCGGATGCTCGAGGTGCTGCGCCGTGACGAGGTCCCGTTCCTGGGCTGCTGCTACGGGGTCGGCACGCTCGGCAGGCACGCCGGCGGCACGGTGGACACCGCCTACGGGGAGAAGCCCGGCCCCGTCACCGTCACCCTGACCGAGGCAGGCGCCGCCGACCCGCTGCTCGAGGGCCTGCCGGAGCAGTTCTTCGCCTACGTAGGCCACAAGGAGGGCCTGACCGTCCCCCCGGAGGGCGCCGTGGTCCTGGCGACCGGGCAGAGGTGCCCCATTCAGATGTTCCGCCTGGGCCGGCACCAGTACGCCACCCAGTTCCACCCTGAACTGGACCAGGACGGGCTGCTCGAGCGCCTGAGGATCTACGCGCACCACGGCTACATGGAGCCCCACGAGGCCGAGGACGTGTTCGCGCGCATCCGCGCCCAGCAGGCCCCGTTGCCCCCGCGGATCCTGGCGAACTTCCGCCGCATCTACGGCTGAGCCGGGCTCGCGCCCTCCGACCCACTCATATGACTGCCCGGCCGGGCCGGGGCGCCACGCCTCACACCCAGCCGCGGCGAGAGGCCTCCACCCCCAGCTGGAAGCGGCTCTCCGCACCCACGGACTTGGACAGCTCCGCCAGACGCCGCTGCACCGTGCGGCGGGACAGCCCGATGTGCCGGGCCATCGCCTCGTCCGTCAGCCCCACAGACAGCAGGGCGAGCAGGCGGCGGTCGGCCTGGTCGAGCTCCGCAGCACCCTGCCCCACCGGCACGGCGAGGTTCCACTGCTGCTCGAACAGCCGGATCAGCGCGCCCACCAGCAGCGAGCCCCGCACCAGCAGCCCCTCGCCGCCGGACCGCACATCCGTCTCCGGTCCGAGTGCCATGCCGTCCGGCGGCAGGGCGATCAGCGCAGCGAGGTCGTCGATCACGATCATCTTGAACGGCAGCCGCGGAAGCATGCGCGACTCCTCCCCCGGCGATTCGCCGATGTCCGGCCGCCCCGTCTCGTCACGGCGCACGGATTCGCCCTCGTAGATCACACGCCAGAGCACACCGCGCCCCTCCGAACGGTGCTGGGCAGACTCCGGAAGCGGACCGGCGCTGAAGTACGGCCCCCGGTCCAAGCCCCGCACCACCCGTTGTGCCTCCCCGACCAGGGCCACCGCGGCCCGGGTGACTTCGGCCGCCCCCACGAGCACCTGCAGGGACTCTGCGGTCGCGCCCGGCCTGTCCCGGTACTCGGAGACCAGCATCTCGGCGGCCGCACGCAGCCGATCCACCTCACGCTGACGGCGGCCGGCCTCGGCCTGCAGCGGATGGCGCGGCGAGAGCGGATGCACCCGCCCCTCCCTGACCCGGACGAGGCCGGCGTCGATCAGGCGGACGAGAGTGCCGTCGTCGTGCTCCTCCACCGGCACGGACGACTCGGCGAGCAGACGGCGGTAGGCGACCACGTCCCACGTCTCGAGCCCGAGAGCGGACAGGTCCGGGACGGGCCCGTCCAACTGGTGGTGCGCCTGCGGCTCTGTCACGTCTTCAGTTCCTCTCGTGCTCGGCGCCCTGTCTGGCGCATGCATGCCATGACGCCATCGCGTCACCGTGAATCCTATGTGGTGATCGTCACAACATGCTGAAGTGGGTGTCACGGCGCCTCCGCCCGTGTCACCCCACGGTGTCCGGACGCCGCCTCGCACCGTTCGATGAAGGAATTCCATGTCCCACCCCATGCAACGTCGCCGCAGGCTGCTCGGCGTGACCACCGCGGTCGCGCTCGCCCTGTCCGGCGCCACCGCGGCAGGCGCCGCCCCCGGCAACGCCCCCTCGGCCACCGAGCAGGCGGTCCACCACGTGACCGGCACCCCCGCCGAGCGCACCACGCCCGCCTCCTTCGAGGACGGCGCATACATCGTCGTCCTGGCCCAGGACCCGGTCGCCTCCTACACCGGCGGCCTGCCGGGCCTCGCAGCCACCAAGCCGGCCGCGGGCTCCGCCCAGAAGCTGGACGCCGCCAGCCCAGCCGCCAAGAAGTACGCCCAGCACCTGACCGCGGCCCAGAACTCCACCATGCAGCGTGCCGGCCTGCCGACCAGCAAGGTCCACACCCGCTACACCACAGCGCTCAACGGCTTCGCCGGCACCTTCACCGGCCGCGAGGCGGCCGCACTCGCCACCGACCCGAACGTGCTGGCCGTGGTGCCGAACGAGATCCGCCAGTTGGACACCGTCTCCTCCCCGGACGTCCTGGGCCTGCGCGGCCCGGGCGGCGTCTGGGAGGGCCTCGTCGGCGCTGACGGCGACCCGGCCGAGATCGGCAAGGGCGTCGTGGTCGGCATCGTCGACTCCGGCATCATCCCGGACAGCCCGTCCTTCACCGACGCTGGCCACCAGGCCCCGCCCGCCGACTGGAAGGGCTCCTGCCAGACCGCCGACGCGGAGATGTTCCCAGCGGACAGCTGCAACGACAAGCTCATCGGCGCGAAGTACTTCGTCAACGGCTTCGGTTCCACCCGCCTGGCGGACGACGAGTCGCTCTCTCCGTACGACGCGGGCGGACACGGCACCCACACCGCCTCCACCGCCGCCGGCAACCACGGCGTGACCGCCACGGTCGACGGCATCGAACGCGGCGAGATCTCCGGCATGGCCCCGGGCGCCCACGTGGCCGCCTACAAGGCCTGCTGGGAGGGCCTGACTTCCGGCGGCTGCTCCACCATCGACACCGTAGCCGCCATCGACGCGGCCGTGGCCGACGGCGTGGACGTCATCAACTACTCCATCTCCGGCTCCCGCACCGAGATCATGGACCCGGTCGAGCTCGCCTTCTTGAACGCCGCCTCCGCCGGTGTCTTCGTGGCGGCCTCCTCCGGCAACTCCGGACCGACCGCGTCCACCACCGCCCACGCCTCGCCGTGGATCACCACCGTGGCCGCCTCCACCCACGCCGTCTACGAGCAGACCCTCGTCACCGGCGACGGCGAGCGCTACATCGGCGCCTCGATCATGCGTCCGCTGGAAGAGGAGACCCCCATGGCGTACGCCCGGGACCTCGTCGCCGCCGGCGCCGACCCGGCCAAGGCTGCGCTCTGCATCGCGGACACCCTGGACCCCGCCAAGACCGAGGGCAAGCTCGTGGTCTGTGACCGCGGCGAGAGCGGCCGCGCCGAGAAGTCCTTCGTGGTCGAGGCCGCCGGCGGCGTCGGCATGGTGCTGGTGAACGTCTCCGAGGCCGAGGGCCTGAATGCGGACGTCCACGCCATCCCGACCGTTCACCTGCCGTCCTCCGATCGCGAGGCCGTGGTGGCCTACGCCTCTTCCGAGGGCGCCACCGGCAGGATCCTGGGCACCAACACCGGCTCCGCCACCCAGACCCCGCTGGTCGCCGCCTTCTCCTCGCGCGGCCCGTCTCTGGCAGCCGAGTCAGATCTGCTGAAGCCGGACATCTCCGCTCCGGGCGTGGACGTGCTCGCCGCGTACTCCCCGAACCGGGGCGGCGAGGACTTCGCCTACTCCTCCGGCACCTCCATGTCCTCCCCGCACATCGCCGGCCTCGCCGCGCTGGTGAAGCAGGGGCGGCCAGACTTCAGCCCCATGCAGATCAAGTCCGCGATGATGACAACCGCGGGCGACCACGCTGAGGAGACCTCGCCGTTCGCCGAGGGCGCCGGCTTCGTGGATCCGACCCGCATGATGAACCCGGGCCTGACCTTCGACTCAGACCGCAGCGACTGGTACGACTTCCTGGCCGGCCAGGGCGTCGTCTACTCAGACACCGGCAACCCGGTCTCCGACACCCCGATCGACGCCTCGGACCTGAACGTCCCGTCCCTTGCCATCGGTGAACTCTTCGGCACCCAGACGGTCAAGCGCACCCTGACCGCCGTCGACGGCGGCGGCACCTGGACCGCGAGCGTCGAGGGCGCCTCCGGCCTGGACGTGTCCGTGTCCCCGGCCTCCTTCACCGTGGCCAACGCCCAAGCGCAGGACGTACAGATCACCGTCGCCGCCGGCTCCGCCGCCCCCGGCAAGTGGGCCGCCGCCCGCATCGTGTGGACCAGCTCGGACGGCCAGACCGTACGCATGCCGGTCGTCGCGCAGCCGGGCGTCGCCGACGCACCGGACCTCATCGAGGGCCACACCACCGACGAGACCCTGGACCTGCCGGTCCTCTCCGGCGTCAACGGTACCCTCGAGACCCGCGTGCGCGGCCTGGTCCGCGTGGACGAGAGCACCGGCGAGGCACCTGAGCAGGCCCTGTTCGACGCCCACGACGAGCGCCTGACCGCCCACGACTTCGCGTACCCGCGCGGCTACCCGAACGTGCGCATCGAGGCCGAGACCGCCGGCGACGTTGAGGCCGACCTCGACATCTACGTCATGAGCTCCTGGTCGTCCTACCCAGTGGCCCGCTCCACCACGCGTGGCACCGGTGCCGAGGTCTACAACGGCCCGATCTTCTCCTCCGCCCCGGAGCACAGGATCTACGTGGTCGCCAAGGGCAGCACCGACGCAATGATCCCGTACACCCTGCGCGTGTCCTTCCCGGCTGAGGAAGACACCGGTGTGCTGGCCTTCGACCCGTCCTCCGCGACGGTGACCGCCGGTCAGACCCACACCTTCACGGGCACCCTGAACACCGACGGCGAGTCCGCCTACAACGGCTTCGTGGACGTGCTCTACAACGGCCGAGTGGTGGACACCACCGCGGTCCGCATCCACAACGGCGAGAAGGAACCGGCCGATCCGGAGGATCCGGTCGACCCGACCGATCCGGACATCTGCGAGGTCGAGGACTTCACCGACGTCGCTCCGAGCTCGCCGTTCTACTCGGCCGTGACCTGGATGCGCTGTGCCGGCATCACCCAGGGCTACACAGACAACACGTTCCGCGCGCACCATGACATCAGCCGTGCCGAGTCCGTCGCGTTCCTGTACCGCTACCTGGATCCAGAGCACGAGGCCCCTGCCACGTCTCCGTTCCGTGACGTGCGCAGGGACCGCAACTTCTTCGACGCCATCACCTGGGCCGCCGAGAACGGCGTGACCTCGGGGTACGTCAACGGCACCTTCCGCCCGTACCAGATGGTGAACCGCCAGGAGTTCGCCTCGTTCGTGTTCCGTGCCGTGGGCGACCCGGACTACGTCCCGCCGACGTATGCCGTGTTCCCGGACATGCCAACCCACAACAGCCACTTCAAGGCCGTGATGTGGCTGTACGAGCAGGGCATCATCATGGGCCAGGCCGACGGCACGTACGGTAGCCGCACCGAGATCCAGCGCGGTGACGTCGCTCGGATCATGCAGCGCATGGACTACCGACTGCAGGACTGACCGTCCGCAGTGTCCTGCGCCCCGCGGGGTGCAGGACACTGCGGCATCGGCACCGGAGCCGCACCTCACCTTCACTTCGCCGGGCCCCGCCCGGGCCCGGCGAAGTGAAGTGATCCCCGGCCGAGGCCTCCCCTCGCCTCGGCGCCGGTGATCACGGGTCGGCGCCCGCCCTGCCCCCAGGGCGGGCGCCGATCGCCTGTACTCAGCGCGAAGGGCCAGGACGTCGTGACGACGTCCTGGCCCTTCGTCGTGCCCCCGTGCGGCGTGCGGATCCGTGGCCGGCGATCTGTCCCTCTGGCCGGACGCGCGAATCCGCCGGTCGGTGTCAGCCGCCTGTATTGATGCCGGCCGGTGTCAGCTTCCGCCGTTGACGGCGCCGCCGATGACCCAGAGGACCACGGTGATGATGACCGCCGCCGCCTGCTCGTTGCGCGTGCCGCGGACCTTGCGGCCGACGCCGTCGGTCTGGCCGTGGGCCAGCGTCATGATCACGTCGATCAGGTACCAGATGCCCAGGCCGCCGAAGGTGAACAGCTTCAGCAGCCCGGTGCCGATCTTGCCCAGGTAGAACCGGTCCACTCCCAGGATGCCGAGCAACAGGGACAGCAGCCACGTGGCGATGAACGACTTGGGCGAGGTGTACTGCTGCGGTGCCATCCCGCCTGCCCAGGGCTGCATCCCCGCCCCGGCGTAGCCCGGCGGCGGGACCTGGCCGTACGGCCCGACCTGACCGCCCGGCCCGTAGGTGCCCTGCCCGTGGGGTCCCTGTCCGTAGGAGCCCGGCCCGTAGGGGCCCTGTCCGTCGCGGCCGTACTGCGGATATCCCGCGTCCGCGTACCCCTCCTGCTCCCAGGGGCGGGGCTCCTGCTGCTCGTCGCCGCCGCCCTGGTACCAGGACGGCGTCTCGCCGTGGCGGCGACGCCGGCCGCCGTCGGGGTGCTCGTGGCTCATCGGTGTCCTCTCGGGAATGCGGGGAGGCGGCGCTGCACGGGCGGCCTCCTGATGTCCCTCACAGTATCCGCCACCGCGGACCCGGTACGCCCGCGGCGGATTCCGTACGGTGGAGTCCATGACGGATCCGAGCACAGCCTCCCCTGCCCCCTCTCAGCTGCCCTATGTCCACGGCCCCGCCCTGCGCTCCGCTCTCAGCCCGACGGTCGCCGTCGAGGCCCTCGAACGCGCCCTGCGCGAAGGACTCGACCCGGAGACCGACGCTCCGCGCACCCGGGTGGAGACCGCCACGGGCATGCTCATGCAGATGCCGTCGACCCGCGGCGAGGAGGTCGGCACGAAGCTGCTCACGCTCACCCCGGAGAACGCGGACGCGGACCTGCCGGTCATCCAGGGCGTCTACGTCCTCTTCGGCGGTGCCGAGCAGGCGCCGCGCGCCGTCCTGGACGGCATCGAGCTCACGAACCTGCGCACCTCGTCCGTGTCCGCACTCGGCGCGCGCCTGGCCGGCGCCGTCCCCGCCGGCTCCTCGGCCACCGGCTCCTCGGACACGCCCGGAACCACGACGGCGGCCGCTCACCTCGTCCTGTTCGGCACCGGGGTCCAGGCGTGGGAGCACGCGGTGACGTTCTGCGACGTCCTGGAGGTCGAGCGGATCACCGTGGTCGGCCGGAGCGCGGAGAAGGCCCAGGCGCTGGCCGCGCGCATCACCGACGAACTCGGCGTCTCCGCGGAGGCCGGCGACGAGGAGGCTGTTGCCGAGGCGGGCGTGGTGGTCACCTGCACCGCCTCCACGTCCCCGCTGTTCGACGGCGCCCTGGTGCGCGACGACGCCGTGGTGGTGGCGATGGGCGCCCACACCCCGGACACCCGTGAGCTGGACGATGCCCTGCTCGCCCGCGGACAGGTGGTCGTGGAGTCGCGCGACTCGGCGCTGCGCGAGGCCGGCGAGGTGGTGCTCGGCATGGAGTCCGGCGCCGTCGCCGAGCGCGAGCTGGTCACCTTCGCGGACCTGGCCACAGGCCGGGCGAGGCGGAAGGCGGGGGTGCCTGCCGTCGTCGTGACGACCGGCATGCCCTGGCAGGACCTGGTGGTGGCCTCCGCGGTGATGGACGCGCTGGAGGCCTGATCCGGGGGCCACGGGAGGCGGCCGGCTCACTACGATGGATCCCATGCCCCACCACGACGCCGAGACCCCCGCACCGGCCCCCGCCCACCCTTCGCACTTCGGATACGAGGTGACCGGGCGGCTGGAGGACGGCCCCGGCCACGGCCGCACCGGCGTCATCACCACCCCGCACGGGCAGATCCAGACCCCGGCGTTCATCCCGGTCGCCACCCAGGCCACCGTGAAGGCCGTGCTGCCGGAGTCCATGGAGGAGCTCGGCGCGCAGGCCCTGCTGGCCAACGCCTACCACCTGTACCTGCAGCCCGGCGACGAGCTGCTCGACGAGGCCGGCGGGCTCGGCAGGTTCATGAACTGGGGCGGCCCCACCTTCACCGACTCTGGCGGCTTCCAGGTGATGAGTCTCGGCTCGGGCTTCAAGAAGGTCATCGACATGCAGGGCCCCTCCGCCCCGGACGGACAGGGCGCTGACGACGCCGTCGCCCCGGGAAAGGAGCGCCTGGCCAACGTGGACGACGACGGCGTCTGGTTCAAGTCCCACCTCACCGGTGACCGGCACCGGTTCACCCCGGAGCGCTCCGTGCAGATCCAGCACAACCTCGGCGCGGACATCATGTTCGCCTTCGACGAGCTGACCACCCTGCACAACTCCCGCGGCTACCAGGAGGAGGCCCTCGAGCGCACCCGCCGCTGGGCGCAACGCTGCCTGGACGAGCACGCCCGCCTCACCGCCGAGCGCGCCGACCGCCCCTACCAGGCGCTGTTCGGCGTCATCCAGGGAGCCCAGTACGAGGACCTGCGCCGCAAGGCCTGCGCCGACCTGTCCGCCATGACCACCGAGTTCGCGGACGGCACGGAGGCCGGGTTCGACGGCTACGGCGTGGGCGGGGCCCTGGAGAAGGAGAACCTCGGGACGATCGTCGGCTGGTGCGCTTCCGTTCTGCCGGAGGACAGGCCGCGGCACCTGCTGGGCATCTCCGAGCCGGACGACCTGTTCACCGCCGTGGAGAACGGCGCGGACACCTTCGACTGCGTCTCCCCCACCCGCGTGGCCCGCACCGGCGCGTTCTACACCCGCGACGGCCGCTACAACCTGCCCGGCGCCAAGTACCGGCGGGACTGGGGCCCGCTGGACCCCGAGTGCGACTGCTACACCTGCGCGCACTACTCACGCGCCTACATCCGCCACCTCATGAAGGCCAAGGAGATGGTCGCCCACACTCTGGTGTCCATCCACAACGAGCGCTTCACCGTGTCCCTGGTGGACCGCATCCGCGCGTCGATCGGAGACGGCACCTTCGCGGAGCTCAAGACCGAGACCCTCGGCCGGTACTACGCCGGCAAGAAGTGAGGCGGGGGCCGGGAAGGTCCGCTCTCTGTGTCCGCAGCGTCGGAACTCCGCATGTCGAGGCGCTCCAGCTTCGCGTGAAGGCTCGCTCTCTGTGTCCGCAGCGTCGGAACTCCGCCCGTCGAGGCCGGCTTTCCGACTCGTGGCACACAGGGGATCAGCTGCGTCCCTGCCCAGCCCGTTCCGCCCCGGACATGGTTGCGCGCGGCCGCCCTCTCCGGTGAGGACGGCCGCGCACGGGGGTCGACGCCGGCGGCGCTCCGCGTGGTGTCACCCCACCCCGCGGGCGCCCGCCGTCGTCAGCTCAGCGGGGCGCGGGTCTCCGCGCCGAACGCCTCGGGGTAGGCGAACTCACCCGAGGGGACCTCGACGGACTGGTCGAGGACGAGGATCTGGAGGGCCCCCGGGCGGTCCGCGAAGGCGGCGGTGACGCCGTACTCGGCGGCATCCTCGAAGCCGAAGCGCGGGTAGTACTCGGGGTAGCCGTAGACCACCACATGAGGCTCGCCGGCCTCCTTCGCGGCCCTGAGCAGCGCCTTCACTACCGCGGTGCCGGCGCCTTGGTTCTGGTGCTCCGGCAGCACACCGTGCGGGGCGAGCGCGAGGGTCTCGGCGTCCCCGATATGGGCGCGGCACAGCAGGCCGTATGCCACGGGGTCCGAGTGCAGGTCGGTGCCGGGGATCGCGGCGGTCATGGTGACCATCGAGAACTGTGGCAGCCAGGCCTCCTCGTCCTTCTGGAGCTCCTCCACGAGGTCCGCCTCGGCAGAGGTCTCGAACGCCAGCTCGTTGATGCGGCGGATCGCGTTGCGGTCCTCGGCGGACGAGTGGTCGGCGACGCGGGACGGCCACCGGTGGGTGTGGTCGCGGGGCGTGTTCTCCATGGCCCCAACCTAGGCCACACGGTGACCTGCGCAACAGGCCGTGTCCACGGTGTGGACAGAATACGTCCAGGATGGTGGCCTGCGGACGCCCCGGTCGGGGACGGAACCGGCATGGAGGCGGCCGCTTCCTTGTGGGGACCCGGCACGTTCCTCGCCTGCCGCCCACCCCGACGACGGCACCCGCCCTGGCAGGGCGGGTGCCGTCGTCGGGGTGGCCTCAGCAGGACTGGCGGCCGGCCCCGGCTTCACACCGGCCCGGCGCCGTCCCCCAGGCTCAGGCGAACGCCCCCTTGCCGGTGATGTCGCGGCCGACGATGAGCGCCTGCACGGTCTCGGTGCCCTCATAGGTGTGGATGGCCTCGATGTCCGCGAAGTGCTTGCCCACCTCGTTCTGCACGAGGATGCCGTTGCCGCCGAGCAGGTCCCGGGCGTTCGCGGCGATGGACCGGGCGGCGCGGGTGGCCGAGTACTTGGCCAGCGAGGCCTGCGGGCCGGTGAGGCGACCGGAGTCCTCGAGTCGGGAGGCCCGCAGCACGAGCAGCTGCACCTGGGTCAGCTCGGAGAGCATGCGGGCCAGGCGCTCCTGCACCACCTGGGAGTGGGCAAGCGGGCGGCCGAACTGCACACGCTGCTGCGCATACTGCACGGCGGCCTCATAGCAGCCGACCGCGTGGCCGACGGCGGCCCAGGCCACGCCCACGCGGGTGGCGAAGAGGACGGCGGCGGTGTTCTTGAAGGAGGTGGCCTCCGGCATGACGTCCTCGGCCGGAACGAACACGTCGTCGTAGGTGATGTGGGCCTGGTGGATGGCGCGCAGGGACATCTTGCCGCGGATGACCTCGGCCGTGTAGCCCTCGGTGTCCTGGTGGACGATGAAGCCCTTGACCTGGCCGTCCTCGGTGGAGCGGGCCCAGGTGACGGTGATGCCGCCGGCGGCGCCGTTGCCGATCCACTTC